>MGYT01000177.1:12346-17851 GCA_001801865.1 Gammaproteobacteria bacterium RIFCSPLOWO2_02_FULL_61_13 | reverse complement strand
CCAGGACGTCGAGATGTTTCTCGGCACCGTGGGTGAAAACATTGCCCGCCTGCGGCAGGACGCGCCGCCGCAGGAGATTATCGAAGCCGCCCAGCGCGCCCATGCCCACGACATGATTGTCAGACTGCCCAAGGCCTACGACACGGAGGTGGGCGAAGCCGGATCCGAGTTGTCCGCGGGCCAGAGGCAACGGGTGGCATTGGCGCGCGCATTGTTTGGCCGGCCCCGATTTATCGTTTTGGATGAACCCAATTCCAATCTGGATGCCGAGGGCGAAGAGGCCCTGGCCCAGACGCTGCGGGACCTGAAACGCGAGGGCGCCACCGTTATCACCATCAGCCACCGCCCTTCACTGCTGGCGCATGTGGATCGGCTGCTGGTCCTGAAGGAGGGCCAGGTGGAAATGTTTGGCCCGCGCGCGGAGATTGTGGCCCGGCTGAACAGCCGCGCTGCGGGTGCCGATGCCGCGCCCGTGTCCATTGCCGGTCGCAAGGCCTGATGGCAATGGCAAACGAAAAACTGACCCACGCGGTGCGCGTGTTGAAGGAACTGGGCCGGGAGTTGAACCCGGCGGCTCTGCCTGACGTGGGAGCCGCGGGCCCGGACAACGTTTATCCCCTGCATGCGGCCACCAATGTTCAGCGCACGGTCCAGATCGGCGTCATCGTCATCGTGCTGGTGTTTGGTTTCTTTGGCGTCTGGATGACCTTTGCCCCGCTGGCCGGCGCGATCGTCGCAACCGGGACGGTCAAGGTGGACCTGAACCGCAAGACCATCCAGCATTTCGAGGGCGGAATCGTCAAGGAAATCCGCGTCCGTGACGGGCAACATGTCAAAGCCGGAGAAACGCTTATTGTCGTTGGCGACAAGCGTGTCGATGCCACGGTGGAAGTATTGCAGGGGCAAATGGATGCCGAGATGGCCAAGTCTGCGCGCCTCCTTGCCGAGCGTGACTGGCAGGAGTCAATCGTATTTCCGGATACGTTGCTGGCGCGCTCACACCTGCCCGAGGTGTCGCAATTGATGAATTCGGAGCAGAATTTTTTTACCGCCCAACGCACATCATTGACCACTCATCTGAAGTTGCTGGACAAGCAAAGCGCAGAGGCGCAGGTCGAGATCGGCAGCATGCGGGACAGGGCGGAGGCGGAGGCGGCCGCGGCCGCGTTATTAGCGGAAGAGATTGCCGCCAATGAAAAGATAGAACGCAGTAATTATGTGCCCAAGGTGCATTTGCTCGAACTCAA
The DNA here is from genome assembly GCA_001801865.1 of Gammaproteobacteria bacterium RIFCSPLOWO2_02_FULL_61_13. Lineage (GTDB taxonomy): Bacteria > Pseudomonadota > Gammaproteobacteria > Eutrophobiales > Eutrophobiaceae > 2-02-FULL-61-13. The sequence continues at coordinate 16,604 of MGYT01000177.1, read as the reverse complement.
ACGCGGGCTGCAGGAGTATCGCGCCCGGCGCGGTGAGCACCTGGCGAACATCTCGCAGACCGAACAGAAGATTACCGATCTGGAGATACGAAAGATCAGCATGCGCGATGAGTATCTACAGAATGCTGCGCGTCAGTTGACCGACAGCAAGGCCAAGGTCTTCGACTTGGAGGAGCGTCTGCGGCCCTCCGAGGATGCGCTGGCGCGGCAGCAAATTATCGCCCCCATCAGCGGATCGGTGGTCGACCTGAAGGTATTTACGCTGGGCGGGATCATCGCTCCCCGTGAGCCGCTGCTGGATATCGTACCCGACGACAACCCGCTCATCGTGGAGGCGCAAATCCCGCTGGAGTCCATCGACAATGTTCATATCGGGCAGGAAGCCGATATTCGCCTGAGCGCATACCAGCGCCGTAGTACGCCGCTGGTGTATGGCCGCCTGATCTACATATCAGCCGATCGCCTGTCGGAGAAGGCGTCGTCCGGGGAAAAGTTCTTTTACCTCGCGCGTATCGAAGTTGATCGCAAGGCCTTGGCGGAGGCTGGCAATCTGCACATGACCCCGGGGATGCCGGCGGAGGTGTACATCCGTACTAACAGCCGCACGGTACTGGACTATTTGCTGACACCGATAACCAATTCGATGCGTCGTTCGATGCGCGAAGACTAGGCGTTGTTCGGGGACATTTGCCGGGAGTGCGCCAGTGATCTATGACGCCGCGGTCATCATTCCCACCACCCTGAGGCCGTCCCTGGCCCGCGCGGTGCGATCTGTCTTTGCGCAGACATCCGCAGGCAGCGTGCAGATACTGGTCGGTATCGACATTGCCCGTGGATCCGGGGATTTCCTTCCCGCCTTGCGGGAGGAGTGTCCAGCGGGCATGGACCTGCATGTGGTTGATCTGGGCTTTTCCACCGCACGCCAGAACGGCGGTTATTATCCCACTTATGCCGGCGGTTCACTGCGCACCGTTTTGAGTTACGCGGCAAACAGCCGCTACCTTGCCTACCTGGACGATGACAATTGGTGGGCCCCGACGCACTTATCGGATCTGCTGCAGGCGATTGCCGGCGTGGACTGGGCCTTTTCCTACCGCTGGTACGTCGACCCGGCGACACAGAAGCCATTGTGTGTCGATCAATGGGAGTCCGTGGGCCCGGGACGCGGGTACTATCGCCGTCGCTTCAATGGTTTCGTGGATACGAATTGCCTGTTGCTGGACAAGGACAAATGCCATTGGATGCTGCCGGCATGGTGCATACCCCTGACCGAGCGTGGTGAGGGAGAGGATCGCATCGTGTTCGGGAAGTTGCAGAGCGAGTACACATATAAATGTACGGAAAAGGCGACCGCATATTACGTTTTCAGGGCTGCAGACCGTGCCGTGATCCAACGCTTCATTGACCGGGGAAAGGAATCGGCCTCTGCAGCGGTTGGTACTGTCGATGCAGACAATGCCCAAGCTGCGCCCGAACCTGGGCCCTGAGTCCACGTACGCATGTGCTGGTGATGGCCCGACCGTCCCGGTAGAATGCGCTACTTTTTTCCACGGTCCCCATCGTCTAGAGGCCTAGGACACTGCCCTTTCACGGCGGCAACACCGGTTCGAATCCGGTTGGGGACGCCAATACGTCCGGAATTGCGCGAGCGATGTCGATAGCGTGATGAAGATCCTGATCACCGGTGCCGCCGGTTTCATTGGTTCCGCGCTGTGTTCACGCCTGCTGCAACGGGGCGATGCGGTTACCGGTCTGGATAATCTCAGCGATTATTATGACGTGCGCCTGAAGGAAGCCCGGCTGGCGCGTCTGACGTCGCAGCAGGGTTTCAGTTTTCTCCGCCAGGACATTGCTGACACGGAGGGTCTACGCCGCGTCTTTGCTGACGTTCGACCGCAACGCGTGGTGCATCTCGCAGCCCAGACCGGCGTGCGCTATTCGCTGGTTAATCCCCATGCCTACGTGAACGCGAACCTGGCCGGCTTCGTCAACACCTTGGAAGGCTGCCGCCACAATGAGGTGGAGCACCTGGTATTTGCGTCCTCCAGCGCTGTGTACGGCGCGAATACGCAATTGCCGTTCTCAGTACATGCAATCGCGGATCACCCAGTGTCACTTTACGGCGCCACCAAGCGATCCAATGAATTAATGGCCCATGCCTACAGTCACCTGTTCCAATTGCCGGCCACGGGGTTGCGCTTCTTCACAGTGTACGGCCCCTGGGGCCGCCCGGACATGTCGCTGTTCCTGTTCACGCGCAACATTCTCGACGGAAAGCCCATTGACGTGTTCAACCAGGGCAACCATAGCCGCGACTTCACCTATATAGATGACATCGTCGAGGGCGTGGTGCGCGTGCTGGATCGAATACCTCGCCCCGCCAGGGAATGGGACGCAATGCAGCCGGACCCGGCGCTTGGTGCCGCACCATTTCGCCTCTACAACATCGGCAACCACACGCCGGTGCCGTTGCTGCGCTTTATCGAGGTGCTGGAGCAATGTCTGGGAGAAAAGGCAGTCATGAATTTTCTGCCGTTGCAGCCCGGTGATGTGCCGGACACCCACGCGGATGTGAATGATCTGATCCGCGACGTGGGCTATTCGCCTTCGACGCCGGTGGAGGAGGGGATCCGGCGCTTTGTGGACTGGTACCGGGAATACTACGGCGCCTGACCATGGGTCACGGACACAAGATTTCCGTCACCGGCCTCGGCTATGTGGGTTTGCCGGTGGCAGTCGCCTTTGGACGACTTGGCCGCGTAGTTGGTTTCGACATTGACCCGCAGCGCATCGCTGAATTGCGAAGTGGCACCGATCGCACACGCGAGGTTCACGCCGATGACCTCGGTCGCGCGGATATTCAATTCACTGACAGCGCCGGGGACCTGCGCAGCGCGGACTTTCACATTGTCGCGGTGCCGACGCCGGTGGACCGGGAGCGGCGCCCGGATCTTGAACCTTTGCTGGGTGCCGCGCATTCCGTGGGCTCGGCGTTAAAGTCCGGGGACGTGGTGGTCTTCGAATCCACGGTTTTTCCCGGCGCTACGGAGGAATTGTGTGTGCCATTGCTGGAGCAGTCCTCGGGTCTGCGTTGCGGCCGCGATTTCAGTGTCGGATATTCCCCGGAACGCATCAATCCCGGCGATCGGCAGCATACGCTGGCGGCCATCACCAAGGTGGTTTCCGCCTGCGATCCTGCGGCGCTGGAGATCGTCGCGCGGGTTTATGGCGCCGTAGTCACGGCCGGCATATACCGCGCGCCTTCCATTCGCGTCGCCGAGGCGGCCAAGGTCATTGAAAATACCCAGCGTGATCTGAATATTGCCCTGATGAACGAGTTGGCCATGATCTGCCACCGGCTTGGCATCGATACCGCGGATGTGATCCGCACCGCGGCCACAAAGTGGAATTTTCTGCCATTCCAACCCGGCCTCGTGGGCGGGCATTGCATTGGCGTCGATCCTTACTATCTGATGCATAAGGCTCAGGCCCTCGGGTATTCGCCGCAGGTGATCCTGGCGGGCCGCGCCACCAATGACGGCATGGGACCCTACGTGGCGAAGCAGTTGATCGCGGAATTGCGGAAGCGGGGCCGGGATCCGCGCCGGGCGTGTGTGACCGTCCTCGGGTTCACGTTCAAGGAGGACATCCCGGACACTCGCAATACCGGTGTCGCGGCGCTGATGCAGGAGTTGCAGTCGCAGGGCTGTTCGGTGCAGGTGCTGGATCCATTGGTGGATCGGGTGCAGTGCCGCCACGAACATGGCGTGGAGATTCTGGATCCAGACGCAGCGGCGCCGGCGGACGCAGTAGTGGTGGCCGTGCCGCATGCGGCCTGGCGTGATGCGGGCTGGGAACTGGTGCAGCGCCTGCTGCGACCGGAGGGTGGCGTGGTGTATGACATCCGCGGCGTGCTGGATCGGGCACAATGCCCGGAGAATGTGGAGTTGATTCGGCTTTAGGGCGGATTGTAGGGCGGGCTTCAGCCCGCCGGGATTAAAGCCGGCCCTACATATAATTAGGATGGCACACGGAAGCTGAATGCAATGAACGTCACCATGATTGGCGCCGGTTACGTGGGACTCGTGTCCGGGGCCTGCTTTGCGGAGTTCGGCGCGCAGGTAACCTGCGTGGACTCGGATCCGTCGCGCGTGGACAGCCTGCAACGCGGCGAGATACCCTTTTACGAGCCCGGATTGCCGGAACTGGTGCAGCGCAATCTGGCCTCGGGGCGGTTGCGATTCACCACGGGTTACGA
>MGYT01000177.1:0-12318 GCA_001801865.1 Gammaproteobacteria bacterium RIFCSPLOWO2_02_FULL_61_13 | reverse complement strand
TGCAGAATGGTGCAGTGGTGGTGGACAAGTCCACCGTCCCCGTGGGCACGGCGCGTTCCGTGGCGCGCATCATCCGCGAGACCAATCCGGCGGTGCAGTTCAACGTGGCGTCGAATCCGGAATTCCTGCGCGAAGGTGCGGCCGTGTCCGATTTCATGCGCCCGGATCGCGTTGTCATCGGCGTGGACAGCGCGCGCGCAGAGCAGTTGCTGCGCGAACTGTATCGGCCGCTGAACCTTATAGAAACACCCATCGTGGCCACGGATCTGGAGAGCGCGGAGTTGATCAAGTACGCATCCAACGCTTTTCTCGCTACCAAGATCAGCTTCATCAATGAAATGGCGGCGCTATGCGAGACCGTGGGCGCGGATGTGCACGCGGTCGCCAGGGGCATGGGGCTGGATGGCCGTATCGGGCGCAAGTTTCTGCACCCGGGGCCGGGTTTCGGTGGTTCCTGTTTCCCCAAGGACACGCGCGCCCTGGTGCGCATGGCGCAAGAGCATGGTGTTCCAAGCCGCATTGTCTCCGCGGTGATCGAGACCAATGAGGCGCAGAAGGCGGCCATGGTCGGCAAGATCCGCGCGGCGCTGGGCGGCAGTGAGGCCGGCAAGGTGCTGGCGGTGCTTGGGTTAACGTTCAAGCCCGAGACCGATGACATGCGCGAGGCGCCGGCGCTTTCCATACTGCCCGAACTTCTGCAACGCGGCGCTATCGTTCGCGCGCATGATCCCCAGGGAATGCGCGAGGGAAAGGCATTGCTGCCGGCCGGCATCGCCTATTGTGAAGACATTTATGGCGCCTGCGACGGGGCGGATGCGGTGATCCTACTGACCGAATGGAACGTGTACCGTGGACTCGACATGGATCTTCTAAAGCAGCGCCTGCGCGGCCGCGTATTTGTGGATTTGCGCAATGTGTACGAGCCGGAGACAATGCGCGCAGCGGGATTTGATTACCATTGCGTCGGACGAAAATGAGCTTCGTAGGGTGGATAGAACAAAGCGAAATCCACCGGTTCTTGGTGGCTCGGCCACAAATGCATGCGATCGGCGGGTTTCGCTTTGCTCAACCCGCCCTACATTTTTAAACGGAAACGAGGAACCATGCAAAAGGAAAAGGTCACAAATCAGAACACCCACTGGCACGAGCCGACGATTTTCCGGGCGGACCGGGAAAAGCAGAACGGTCATCGCAGCGTGATTCTGTGGTTCACCGGCCTGTCCGGTGCCGGCAAGTCCACGCTGGCGCACGCGGTGGAAGATGAACTTCATCGCCGGGGCGCGCGCACCTTCGTGCTCGACGGCGACAATGTGCGCAAGGCGTTGTGCAAGGACCTGGGATTCACGGACACGGATCGGACCGAGAACATCCGCCGCATCGGCGAGGTGTCGCGCCTGATGCTGGATGCCGGGCTCATCGTCATGACGGCATTCATCTCGCCGTTTCGCAAGGATCGGGATCTGGCCCGCAGCCTGGTGGCGCCGGGGGATTTCATCGAGGTGTACTGCAACGCGGGACTGACGGTATGCGAATCCCGGGATCCGAAGGGCCTGTACAAGAAGGCCCGCGCCGGGCAGATACCGGAGTTCACCGGCATCAGTTCGCCGTATGAGGCCCCGGAAGCGCCTGAGCTGCAACTGGCCACAGGCACCACACCGGTGGAGCAGTGTGTCGCGCAGGTCATGGATTACCTGCGTTCGGGCAAGTATTTGTCCGTGTAGGGCGGGCTTCAGCCCGCCGGGATAATTCACCAATTACCCCCATGTTCATTTTGTGAACGTGTTTGGCTATACTGTTCACATTATGAACGCTGGCAATCGGGAAGAGGCGCGGACCTTGGAATTGCTCCAGGCCATTGATCAGGGCAGCAATGTCACGCAACGGCGTCTGGCGGATCGGCTCGGTGTGGCGTTGGGGTTGGCCAATTCCTACCTGAAACGCTGCGTTCGCAAGGGTTTGGTCAAGGTGCGGCAGGCACCGGCAAATCGCTACCTTTATTACCTTACGCCCAAGGGATTTGCCGAGAAAAGCCGGCTTACCAGGGAGTATTTGGGAAATTCATTCCACTTCTTCCGCGTGGCCAGTTCATCCATGCGGGATGTATTGGAATCATGCGCCGCGGAGGGTTGCAGGAACATCGTCCTCTGCGGAACTTCCGAGCTTGCGGAAATTGCATTGCTCAGGGTACGGGAATATCCACTGCAGATCATCGGCGTGTATGACCCCGACTGCACGCAGGACCGGTTCCTGACCCTGGTGGTCTGGAAGGACCTGGGGGCCGTCCCTCCGGTTGACGGCGCAATAATCACCAGCATCAGCGCTCCCGTTGCCATGCGCGACCGTGCCGCGGCTCATTTTGGCGCATCGCGGGTGCGTGTCCCCGGCATTCTTGGACTGGGCGGAGCAGGTAGTTGAGTACCGGATCCGAAAACATCGTGCGCAAAGGCATTGTCCTGGCTGGAGGATCCGGCACCCGCCTTTACCCGCTGACTCTGGCGGTCAGCAAACAGTTGATGCCGATCTACGACAAGCCGATGATTTACTACCCGCTGTCGACACTTATGCTGGCGGGGATGCGGGACATTCTGCTCATATCAACACCCCATGATCTCCCGCAATTCACACAACTACTAGGAGACGGATCGGCATGGGGAATCAACATTACCTACGCGAAACAGCCGTCTCCCGACGGGCTCGCACAGGCCTTTCTCATTGGCGAAAAGTTTATCGGCAACAATCCATGCACGCTGGTTCTGGGTGACAATCTTTTCTACGGTCATGATCTGGCGCGGACGCTGAAGGCAGCGGCGGCACGGGAAAAGGGCGGCACCATTTTTGGATATCGTGTGAATAACCCAAGCGCCTATGGCGTCGTGGAATTCGACAATGATGGCAGGGTAATCTCGATTAAAGAGAAGCCAAAACGGCCCCGCTCCATGTACGCCGTACCCGGGCTTTATTTCTACGACAACGAAGTTGTTGACATTGCCAAGACCATCCGGCCCTCGGCGCGCGGAGAGTTGGAGATTACCGACGTGAATGGCGTTTATCTGCGCCGCAAAACGCTTCAGGTGGAACTCCTGGGTCGCGGCACGGCGTGGCTCGATACCGGGACACATGAAAGCCTGCTATCGGCGGCTCACTTCATCGAGACGATTGAGCGGCGCCAGGGGCTGAAGATTGCCTGCCCGGAGGAGATTGCGTTCAGGATGAAGTTCATAGATCGCGAACAGTTGTGCCGTCTGGCTGCCGCTCTCAGCAAAAGTGAATATGGACGCTATCTGCAACAGGTAAGCGAGGAGGCGGATATCCATGGAGTGGATTAGCACGGCCATCCCCGACGTTATACATATAAGGCCTGACGTTTACGGGGATTCACGCGGGCATTTCAAGGAGGTGTGGAACAAGAAGGAGTTTGCACGCCGCGGTATTGACGTGGACTTTGTCCAGGACAACGAAAGCCGGTCGCGGCAGGGGACACTGCGTGGCTTGCATTATCAGGTCGGCCGGCCACAGGGAAAACTTGTGCGGGTGCTGGACGGGGAGGTATTTGACGTGGCCGTGGACCTGCGCAGATCGTCGCCGCATTTCGGCAAGTGGGTTGGCATGAATCTGACGGCGGATGGGCATGACATGCTCTGGATACCGGAGGGTTTTGCCCATGGGTTTTATGTGCTGAGTGAATCAGCAATCCTTGCGTACAAATGCACGGATTACTATGCACCATCCCAGGAACGAACCATCCTCTGGAATGACCGGAGCATTGGCATTACCTGGCCGCTGGTCGCCGGGGCATCGCCGTTGCTATCCGAGAAGGATACGCGGGGCGTTGACCTGGCAGTTGCAGAGTGTTTTTGATGGCGCGTTTACCGCATTACGTGCAGCTCGTGCTGTTCAAAGCGTATGCAGAGCTGAGGGCCGAAGCCACCCGCGCTTATCTTGGGTTCCTGTGGTGGTTCCTGGAGCCTGTCATGTACATGTGCGTGTTTTATCTGATATTCGAGATTGGTCTCCGCTCCGGGGGAAAGGATTTTGTGCCGTTCCTGATGTGCGGAATGGTGGCATGGAAGTGGTTCGGGAGCACCGTTTCCGCGTCTGCGGGGTCACTCACGAAGCACGCCGGGCTCATTCAGCAAGTCTACCTGCCGAAAATCATATTGCCACTGGTTACGGTTGTATCGAATACCGTCAAGTCGTCCGTCATCATGACGTTGTTGCTCATCCTGCTTGTGGTGCCGTTCGGCAGAACCCCGGCGGCAACCTGGTTTTTCGTCCCGGTGCTGGTAGCCGTGGAATTTCTGCTGATTGCGGGCGCCGCCGTATTCGTGGCCTCGCTGGTACCGTTTGCACAGGATCTCAAGCTGCTGCTCGATAACGCACTCATGATGCTGTTTTTCATGTCCGGGATCTTCTTCGACATCAATCGTATGCCGGATGATGTCCAACAATTGCTCAGGTACAACCCCATGGCGGTTGTTATTGATGCATATCGGTCGGTCCTGTTACGTGACTCGCTGCCGGAGATGGGCGGGCTGGTGTTTGTGCTGCTGGTGGCGACATTTTTCATGCTTACCGGGTCTGCGGTTTTTGCGCGATTCGACCGTGTGTACCCGAAAATCATAAGTCGCTGAGAAATCCCATGTCCGGCCACCCTGTATTGACCATGAAGGACGTCGGGGTGTGCTATTTCCGTAAACGGGGATTCCTGAAACGTCAGAAAATTTGGGCCGTCAGAAATGTCAGCCTGGATGTCAGACATGGCGAGACACTGGGTGTGATCGGCAGGAACGGTGTGGGGAAAAGCACGATGTTGAAAGTCATGGCCGGCATCATGAATCCGGATGCGGGCGTAATAACAAACTATGGCGGGTATTCCGTATCGTTGCTCGCATTGCAGGTCGGGTTTTTACCGTACCTGACCGGCCGCGAAAATGTGTTCCTCAGCGGGATGTTGCTTGGCATGACGAGGACGCAGATCGCGGAGAAAATGAGCGAGATTATCTCGTTTTCGGAGTTGGACGACGCCATTGATTACCCGGTGGCAACCTATTCGCTGGGCCTGAAAGCGAGACTCGGATTCTCAATTTCCTTTCACGCGGATCCTGATGTGTTGCTTATCGACGAGGTTCTGGGCGTAGGTGACGCCCAGTTTCGGGTCAAATCCGCCGCTGCAATGCGGAGCAAGATTCGTTCCAACAAAACGGTTGTGCTCGTGTCCCATAACCTGGAGACGATTGAAGAGATGTGCGAGCGGGTCGTTTGGATTGAAAATGGCACGACCCGGGCGATTGGCACGACCGCGGATGTGTTGCGCGCGTATATGAGTCAGGTCAAAGGCCGGGCTGTGCCCGATCCAGCCGACTGACAACGGCAACGGATCCAGCCAGTGGTTTTCAGTTCCCCGACATTCCTGTTTTTCTTTTTGCCCCTGGCATTGATTCTCTACGTAATCAGCCCGTGGAAGAACATGGTGCTGCTGGCGGCGAGCCTCATGTTCTACGCCTGGGGCGAGCCGGTGTACATCATTCTCATGCTCACTGTGATAACCGGAAACTATCTGCTCGGGCTCGCACTGCATGGTTCCGATCCGGCGCGGCGCAGGCGCTGGCTGGTGGTCGCGGTGGCCTTCAATCTCGGTGTGCTTTTCTATTTCAAATATATCGAGTTCTTTCTTGATTCAATCAACGCCGTTCTGGGCTGGGCCGGATTGGGCGCGCTTCCCGTGCCGACCCCCCAACTCCCGCTTGGCATATCCTTTTTCATCTTTCAGTCCATGACCTACGTGGTAGATGTCTACCGGGGGCACGCCAGGGTCGAACGCAGCCTTACAAATCTTGCCCTGTACATTTCCATGTTCCCGCAGCTGGTGGCCGGACCCATCGTACGCTTTCGGGAAATAGCACAGCGCATCCACGAGCGCAGCGTTTCACTGCGGGATGTGTCCGTCGGAAGCGAACGCTTCGTGATCGGCCTGGCGAAAAAGGTCTTGATTGCCGATCCGCTGGCAAACACGGTGGACGCAATATTTCGGATTCCCGGGGCCGAGTTGTCGCCGGCGACGGCGTGGTTCGGGGCGGTTTGCTTCGGTCTGCAGATTTACTATGACTTCTCGGGTTACTCCGACATGGGTATCGGGCTCGGACGCATGTTCGGATTCAGGTTCCCGGAAAACTTCAAGCACCCCTATGAATCCACGACCCTGCGGGAATTCTGGCGTCGCTGGCACATGACCCTGTCCAGATGGTTTCGTGATTATCTTTACATACCGCTGGGAGGCAACAAGGGGACTCCTGGTCGAACCTACCTCAATCTGACGATCGTTTTTCTCCTGACCGGGTTGTGGCACGGGGCATCCTGGAATTTTATCGTCTGGGGATTGTTGCATGGCATGTTCATGATGTTTGAACGCCTCGGCCTGGAAACTGCGTTGCGCCGCACGCATGTCATTGTGCAGCACTTGTACCTGTTGCTGGTGGTTCAGATTAGTTGGGTATTTTTCCGCGCCCAGGATCTCGGGCACGGCATCACCTACCTGCGCGCCATGTTCGCCGGCACCGTGAGCCCGGCGGGAATTTACGCCCTGGATAACTACCTTACGAATTACGTTTTGCTGGCGTTTGCCGCGGGCCTGCTCTTTTCATCAGGTTGGGCGCCAAGGTATTGTGCAAGGCGGGTATTTTTTTCGTGCCGGGCGTCGCAGCGGGCCGGACGCGCTGCCGTGATGGTGCCGGCGCTCGCGGCCTTCAAGGCAATCCTGTTTTTCTCTGTGCTGTTTCTATGCCTGGTCAATGTGTCCGCCGAATCCCACAAGGCATTTATCTATTTCCGCTTCTGACATGAACACTATTCCCGCACGTGTGATTTCCGTATCCAGATGCGTGGTGCCGGCGCTCCTTCTGATGTGCGTGGCTTTGCCGTTCCTGTTCATGGGGCGGCCTGATATTTTCGGCGCTGATTCGGGGGAAAACCGCGTGCCGGCGCCATTGCCGTCCATCCCGCAATCGCTGGTTGATTATTTGAAAATCCCGAAGGCATTTGACAGTTATGTGTATGACAACTTCGGCATGCGCAATTTGCTCATCGAAGCCAATGCGCGACTGAAGTACGGGTTGCTAGGCGTATCGTTCAGCAGGAAGGTACTGGTGGGCAGGAATGGCTGGCTGTTTCACAACAATCACAGGGACATGCTTGACTATTCCGGTCTGGGTGATGTTTCCGAGCAGGATCTGCGACGCTGGCGCATAGTACTGGAGGAGCGCGGCGACTGGCTGAAATTGAAGCACATAGTTTTCGGCGTAGCGGTGGCGCCAACCAAGCAGAGCATCTACGCGGAGTTCATGCCCGCGCATTTAGGGCCGCGCAGCAAAGGCTCCGCGCTGGACCGGCTCTCGGCGCATATGGCCGGGAAATCGGATGTGGTCTTTCTCGATCTGCGCAGTGCCTTGCGCGCAGCAAAAACAAACCATCAGGTCTACTTTAAGACCGACAGCCACTGGAACTTTCATGGCGCACTGGCGGGCTACGAGCATATTGCGCGGGCGTTCCCGGAGATTTTTGACCCACAACATATTCTCGATTACCCGGATCTGGTGGCAGCGCAGGGTAGCTATCGCACCAACTTGCCGGCAATGTTGGGGATGAAGGGTACGGAAAAAACCACAAGATTTGAGCGGCGCGATGGCTGGTTGGCGCGCAGCATCAAATCTGATGATGGCGATGGTGGCCTGAAGCGGCGGACCGGAATCACGCGCATCAGCGAGATTGACGATCCGTCACTCAAGCGCGGGCTTTTCATCGTGGATTCATTCTACGGCTGGAACAGTCAATTCTTCGCCGAGCACTTTCAACGGCTGGTGGCGGTGAACCGGTTCAATTATGGCTGGAAGCTCAAAGACGCATTTCCGGCGGAAATAATCGCAGCAGAGAAGCCAGATATCGTGCTGATGCAATTTGTAGAGGGCCACCTGGGGAATTGTTCGAAGCCGGAGTGCCTGGCCAGCCCCGGGATCGAATCGAATCCTCCGGAGGTGCGGCAGGCGCGCCTGCAGCGGTTGTTTGCCGAATCAAGGCAGGCACCGGGTCATCTGCAGGTCGTGGAGGTCGTGCGCACCAGGGAGCCCATGGCGCGGGTGCGCGGCGGGCCGGCTACGGAACCCGCCTGGCGTGTGGTTTTCGCGGGCATGGCTGCCGGGCAGCATAGAAGTGGACCGTATCTGCTGCGTATCAGGGTTGAGGCAGACGAAGAACTGCTGATCAGATCCGCGTTTTCAAGAAAGTCGGCCTGCCTCGACAGGCAGGAAGTCACCGACATCCAGGTTCACGCCGGGATAAGCGAATTACTCCTGTGCGCGGATGGACTCGACCACAATGGGAAGACAGAGTTGCGCGTGATTGGAAACGCGGGTGCGGTGCGGTTTCTGGCGGCGGAAGCGGTGGCACACCCGGATTTGTGATGATTTCAGCAGTCCCTGAAAATTGTTCAAGCGGGAACCTTAATTTATGACGGTAATCAGGAAATGCGAGATCCGAATTGACGTCCAGGACCGGACGCGGATCGTCGGGTTTGACATGACCAGGACCCGCTTCCCGGGTGACGATGGTTTGTTTGCGTTGTTTCTGCAGGGGCGCCTGGAAACCGGGGGCGTCAAACCAAAGCGCCTGGAAATCCGCTATCAGAACCGTCGCCTGGACCGGATCAAACTCGGCGTGTCAAAGGCGAAGCCGCAGGCAAATTTCGAAATCGGTCTCAACCTTCTGGGCGGGCCGGTCAGTGGCAGCATGGATGTGGTGGCGGTGTTCGGCCCGGGCGACGCCGTCAGGGTGGCGGAAATTCATGTTGAACGGGAGCGGATTGAATCGGGCTACAAGCCCGCCATGGCGCCGGTAATCCTGAGTTCCATGGGGCGGAGCGGCACGACCTGGTTCATGCACCTGCTGGGCAAACACCCGGGGATCTATATCCACGACGAATATCCGCACGAACTGCTTGGGGCGTTCTACTGGGTCAACATGCTGGAATCCCTGACCACTCCGCTGGCGGCTGACCGCATCATGAGCAAATGGAAAATGCGTGACCACACCGGGAAATCCATCCGTACGCATGTCTATTACCGGCAGGGCGCGCCGGACCCCATTCTGCGGTATCTGGGCGGGGCATACATTCCGCAAATGGCGGCGTTCTGCCAACAATCAATAGATCACTTTTACCAGGCGCTGAGCAATGTGAAATCGGCCTCGAGCGGGTCGCCGATAAGATACTTTTCCGAAAAAAGCCTGCCATTTCCTTCATTGATAAAAGAGCTTTACGCCGATGCCAAGGAGGTATTTCTGATTCGTGATATCAGGGACAACATCTGTTCCGCGCTTGCCTTCAATGCCAAGCGTGGAACCCAGGATTTTGGTCGGGAGTCCACCGTCAGCGATGACGAATTCGCAGCCTACCGGTGCGCGGAGTTCAGGAGCCTGTACCAGTCCTGCCTGGCGAACCGGGATACGGCGCTGCTGGTGCGGTATGAGGATCTGGTTGCCGACCCGGCGGCCGCGGCCAGTCGCGTGCTGCAGTACCTTGGTCTGGAGGATTCGGCAGCAACAGTTGCCGCGATGGTGAATCAGGCACGGGCGTCGGACAGCAATCTGGACTTTCACAAGACCAGCGCCAGCCCGGTCCGATCGGTGCAGCGCTGGCGCAAGGAATTGCCACAATCGATTGCGCAGACATGTTTGCGACTGGCGGGCGATGAATTGCGCGCGCTGAAATATCAGGAATAGACACGGACAATTGCCCGGGACCACTGCCAATGATGGAAAGCACCATTTCATTCTTTCACGAAATCTGGATTCGGCGCCACCAGATGTACCGGAAATTCATGTTGTCAAGAACGCGACGGGAAAAATTCTTCATTATCCGTCAGGCATTGAACAACCTTAACATCCTGTTCAAACGTAAGTTCGGCTGGTGCTTCCCGTTTTCACTCGGCTTCCCGACGGACGAACTGCGCGACCCGCTGCGAATCTACAATCTCAGGATGATCGAAGATGCGCTCGAGCCGCTGAATGTGAAGGTTGCCGCCGGCGTGGAACGTAAACTCAACTTTGTCCTGCCCGGCATAGATCCGTCGTTTGTCTATGGCGGGTACATTGCCGTGTTCAGTTTCATGACCCGCCTGATAAAGGCGGGCTGCAAGGTCCGGATTATTCTGCATCAACGCATGGTTACGACGAAGGCGGAACTGTTCCGCGAGCTCGGGCCAAACAATCCGCTGCGCTTCTGCCTTGAAAACGCGGAGCTTGTGGACGGGCATGATCGCGAACAGGTGCTGCTCGTCGGCAAGGACGACATCTTCGTTGGCTATTCATGGACCACATCGCGTCTCGCGCAAATGGCCGCAAACAAAATCAACGGCCGGCCGTTTGTCTTCTTTATTCAGGATTATGAATGCATCTTTTACGAGTACGACAGCATCCGCGCATTGTGTGATGAGACCTACACCTTTGACCACTTTGCGGTATTCAACTCACCGGACCTGGTGAATTTCTTCCGCGCCAAAAAGCTGGGCGTGTTCAGGGATGGGGATCAGGCCGAGGGGAAATGGTTGATGTTTCAGCACGCCCTGTCCAACGTGCGCGCACCGTCCCTGGATGAGTTGCGCGGGCGTCCCGGGCGCAGGATGCTGATCTATGCGCGGCCGGAAAAGCATGCGGGCCGCAACCTGCTGGAGTTGTGCGTGTTGGCATTACAGCGGGCGGTGGAATCCGGACTGTTGGACAAGTCCTGGGAATTCGTCGGCATCGGCAGTCTGGAGCCGGGGACGGACATTCCGCTTGGCAACGACACCAGCATAAGGATGTTGAAAAGAATGTCTTTTGATGAGTACTGCAGGGAATTGGCGAACTATGATGTCGGGATCAGTCTGATGTATTCGCCGCATCCAAGCGTGCCGCCGCTGGAAATGGCAGCGGCCGGCATGGTGGTCGTTACCACATCGTTTGAAAATCGCGGACCGGAGCGAATGGCCGGAATCTCGAAGAACCTTATCGCAGTGCCGGCCGGCATTGAGACAGTGTCTGACGCAATCGTCGAGGCGGCCCGACGCGCCAGCGACCTTGAGGCGAGGGTGGCGAATTCAAGGTTTGACTGGCCGCGTTCCTGGGACGAAAGCTTTAATCCGGGTTTTATCACCGAGTTTATGCAACGGTGTTACGGATGATTGGCGCGGCGGGCGACACGCGCCCGGCACCCGCCCGGGATGGTTGTGGATCACAGGCCATGGACAAGTGATGGGATGAAAATCATTCAGCGCTGTGAAGTCAGCGTAAATGTCGCCGATCCCGGGCGGATCGGCGAATTCCAGATTGAAAGGATGAAACCTGGATTTGCGAACGAAATATACGGCCTGTTTCTGCGCGGAAAAATCCAGGCCAATAGCGGCCGGCTGCTGTCAATTCGATTTTCCTGCTGCAATCTGGTGCTCGATGAGCTGTTTTTCGATCAAAGCGGAAAGTGGCTGTTCGGCCTGTTCGGAGGGGGCGGGGCGGGAGAATTCGAGCTGGGTCTGAATCTCCTCGGAGCGCCGCCTGAGAGCAGGATTGCCATGGAAGCAGTATTCTCCTCGGGCAGTCCGGTTCCCCTCGGGACAATTGAAGTGTCCCGTTCGCGGCTCGATTCCGGATATGTGCCGAAATACAACCCGATCATCCTGAATTCCATGGGACGAAGCGGGACCACGTTACTCATGCGTATGCTCTCCTTCCATCCGCAGGTGTATGTGCACCACGAGTACCCGCACGAGTTGCTGGCCGCGCACTACTGGATTAATTTTCTCGAGAGCCTGAGCACGCCGCAGGCGGGGACGCGCCTGACCGGAAAATGGAACATGCGGGATGGACGGAACCGACTTGTGTCCTCGAGCCCGTATTACCGGCTTGGCGTTTCCGCCGCATGCGCCAGATACCTGGGCGGGGCGTATGTGCCGCGGCTCGCCCGCTTCTGCCAGGAAAACATAGACGGAATTTACGCGGCTCTAATCAATCAGGATGAGCGTGTCAGGGCCGGGGAAAAGTCGCCGAATATTACGCATTTCGCGGAGAAGAGCCTGCCTCTGACAGGGTTGATACGGGAACTGTATCCACAGGCAAAGGAGATCTACCTGGTTCGCGATATTCGCGATGGCATCTGTTCCGCCCTGAGTTTTAACAGGAAACGCGGCACGCAGGCCTTCGGCCGGGAGTCGGTAGGATCGAACGTGCAATTTGCCGCCCGGCGCGCAGATGAATTCCAGGGGCTGTACACCAAATACGAAGGCAGTGCCTACGACAAGT
>MGYT01000176.1:14335-17216 GCA_001801865.1 Gammaproteobacteria bacterium RIFCSPLOWO2_02_FULL_61_13 | reverse complement strand
ACTTCTACCGCGAGATGGGCGATGTGTTTGCCGTGCCCCTCAAACCGCACAACCGCTGGGGCGGCTTCAAGGTCTTGCGCGAGCGCTGGATCGCGCACCTGGAATCCACCCGCCGGCGCGCAGTCCTCTTGATCGACGAGGCGCAGGAAATGCGACCGGCGGTCCTGTCGGAATTGCGCCTCTTGGCCAGCGCCCGCTTCGATTCCCAGCCGCTGCTGTGCGTCATCCTCGCCGGGGACGCACGTCTGATCGACAAGCTGCGTCGCGAGGAACTCCTGCCCCTGGGCTCTCGCATCCGCACCCGGCTTGGCCTGGAACACGCCAGCCGCGACGAACTCGCCGCCTGCATCACCCACCTGCTGGGCATTGCCGGCAACGCGAGCCTCATGACCGCACAACTGCGACAGACCCTGTGCGACCACGCCGCTGGCAATTACCGCGTGCTCGCCACCATGGCCGCCGAACTGCTCGCCGTCGCCGCTCAGCGCGATCTGCCCAAGCTCGACGAGAAGCTCTACCTCGAAGTCTTCTCCCCGCCGGATTCCACCGCCCCCCGGCGTAAAGCCGCAGCGCGCTGATCGACTCCCAGGACTTCCCATGTGCGAACACGATCCGCTGCCCGAGCTGCCCCTGCCACACCTATGCGAGGACTGCGCCGTCGCGATCCTCGACTTCCTCTACGACTTCCTCACCGTCTTCGAGTCCCGCTATGGCAACCAGATCCGTAGCTACTACGACGATCGCTCCTGCCACAACCTCATCGAACCCGATCACAACCGCCCCGCCGACGATCCGCCCTTCTGATTCTCCACCCCAAAATGCACAACGCCGCCAGCTTCAACCACTGACGGCGTCTCGACTCCATTCGCCTCCTACATCGACCATCGCAGAGCGCGACCATCACAACATCAAATCAGGTGACCACGCTCACTTCAGCAGATTCATCGCCTCTGCTTCCTGTGGAAACCTGGCATCAGTGGATTCGATGCGCTCCAACTTGGCACGCGCCTCGGTTTTTTCGCCCGATTGCAGCAGGGCCTGGGCAAGGTGGAGCCGGATCACCTGGGCGCCCGGCGCTGCCGCAACTTCAGTTGTTCAACACCACGATATTGTCGGGTAGTCAAGCAACATTGTCGGGTAGTCAAGCAACAGCCACTCGTACTGCTCGATCGCGACTAGCCTCTCTTGCGTATGCCGAATCCGAGTCCAAATAGGCCAATCGCAAGCAACCCAAAGGTGGCTGGCTCAGGAACAGACGTAAACACGACCAGGTCCTGCGTATACTCCGTTCTGTTGTTGATCGGAGTGCCGTCACTCAAATACGTGAGCTTGTAGTTTTCGGTATCGTCGACTGCCCCTAAGTTGTTCAACCACGTATTCGCCAAAGCTCCAAAGGCCGAACTCGCTGTGCCGCTGTCCATCATGAAGCCCGCGATTGATGGGTTGTTGGTGTCGGTGTTAGCGTATGGGGTGATGTGGTAGTGCCCCGTCGTATCAGCATTCCCGTAGGTAATCGTCCACACGGCTAACTGGAAGGCAGCGGATTCCACCTCGGTATTGACAGTGCTGTACACTTCATTGGCCAATCGAACCAGATCAGTCACTCTCGTCGCTCCCGCTGGGGTACCAGGCCGCAGCGTATTCAATTCGGCAGCGAGATCAGCACCAGTGGCAATATTGTAGGTAGCTGTGCCACCAGACAGCCAATGGTAGATATCCACACACCACGCATTGAATTGACCTGTGGCCGAGAAATCGTACGTATGGTCTGACGACGTAAAACTGTCCCCACCAATTCCGACACCGACGAGCGCTGTGGCAGAGATGGGGTTGGGAGCAACGGAGCCAACGTAATACCCGACGCCGCCGCTCCCAAAGTTAGCAGAGCCCGCATACGTCGTGGTAATGATCCCGGCGAAGACGGCCTGACTAGCAAACGCGAGAGCTACCAGGGCGGCGGCCGAAAGGATTTGGTTGTATTTCATACTTGCCTCTAGGAATTATCTGAAGCACGAGCCGTGCCATAACAACAATATTGTGCACCAGTAGTGTCCGGTTAAGAATCGAACAAACTCAGTTGGTTAGGGCCGATGGCTGTTTCCGGAGGTAGTGAATCGAGCCGCAGGGCGCGTGAAATCTCGGTTTTCTCGAAAACCGAGACCGAAAGAATCTGTAGCAACGTGTAGAGCGAGGCATCGAGTTGAAGCTCCTTCTTGACGATGGCGATGAGCGCGTAGGTCGATACGGCGGACCAGATCTGCGTCTTCACGGCGTTCTCGCTGGTGCCGAGGAATTTCTTGATGCGCAGGTGCTGCTTGATCCACTTGAAGAACAACTCGACCTGCCATCTGCTCTTGTAAAGCGCGGCAATGGTCAGCGGCGGCAAGAGCATGTTGTTGGTAAGAAACACCGAGGTCTTTTCGGAGTCGGGATCTTTGAAGCGGATGCGCCGCAGGTGCTCGGGATAGTCCTTGGCCACGTAGAAGCCGTTCAAGGCGATACGCTGATCGCACATCACGCCCGCTGCTCTGTCGGTGGCGGTCGAGTACAGTTCCGATCTTAGTTCGACGGGACGAAAGGCTTCTGGAACCGGCAGAGTCAAGCCGCCAAAGAGGCAAGGGCGGCGCTGGAGTTCAGGGGGTGCTCTGAAAACATTCCGCGGCACATCGCTTTGTGCTTCGGGATGTACTGCACGATTTCTGCCCCTTTTCCGATTTCTTCCAACCCGCTCGGAGCTACACGTGCGGAGGTCGAGCGCTTGTCGAAAAGTCAGCACATAAGTCGGTATACAAACAACAATCATGCTTCGGGCTGTTTCGGGTGTCACCGCGACGATTCTCCATTCTCCAATATAACTCATTGAAAAATAAATATATAACTT
>MGYT01000176.1:11704-14306 GCA_001801865.1 Gammaproteobacteria bacterium RIFCSPLOWO2_02_FULL_61_13 | reverse complement strand
GGGACTTATCGTCCCTCCTACGGCTCCATTTTTGAATAATTGGAGGGCATATGGGCGAAACAGAATCGTTGTCCAAGGAAAAGTTCAGAGTGCTGGCGGAAAGAAACGGCTGGTCCCTTGCTTATGCGGAAGGCTATGTCGAGGGTGAATATCATCGCAGACGCAGCAAGCCGATGGGGGCATATGTCGCGATCGGAATGGATGAATACTGCCAAGGTTTCCGGGCCGGTTACTTTGAGCGCAAGGATTCGGATTCAGTCGCGAACGGAACAGCCAACAGGTTCGGGCATGCCCCTGTATTCCGTTCTTCTTAACCGGCCCATTATGCGGTCTTCTTCAACTGTGCCGCGAGCCGAGCGTATCCGGAAGACTGTAATTTGAACCATGTAAGATGCACCGGCACGGCAAAACGGTCATTATGCCAAGGCGCACAATTTCAGCCACGCGTCCAAGCAGCGCTACGCGCCAGTCCGAACAATTGAAGGGTGAGCGCGTCATTCAATGTGCAACGTGTAGTTGCTGCAACTGGCTTTTGGTAGCGGCCTCGCGCTGCCACGCTTGTTCCCGGTCCAATCCATGGTAAGTCGGATGCAACTACCGGAATCTATGCCCCGGAGCAGACGGCTCTGGTTATCTGTTGGCTGGATGCTAGTACTGCTCGTAATCCTTCTTTCCCTAACCCCCGCCCCTATGCTATTGCCCGTGGATCAAGGAGACAAGTACCAGCACATATTGGGCTACGCTGTGCTCATGTCCTGGTTCGCAACGCTGTATGCGACATTTGCTCAGCGAATGCTATTCGCTATCGGGTTCGTCTTGCTGGGCATCTCCCTGGAATACGTCCAGAGATGGACGGGATACCGAACCTTCGATGTGGCTGACATGGTGGCTGATGCGATCGGCGTGACCGTAGGCTGGCTGCTTTCCCCGCCGCGCACAACCTACTACCTTTGCCTGATCGAGAAGATATTCCGAATCCGATAACGCCGGTCGAACCATCGGCCGTCGCTATTGACCGCAACAGGCTCGCGCCGTCCGACACATTGGCCCCCGGAAATTACGCCTCCGACCCGGCAATCGTACTGGGCGAGTCGCTTTGGCAGGCGCTTGCGCGCGATGCCCCAGACGGCAAACTTGGGATATAGCCGGTCGCGGCATTTTCCAGGTAGCAGCGGTCCGCCATCTGCACAACGATGTCGGCAGAACCAAGCATGCACTCCAGCAGTTTGTGACGCAGCGACGGGATCTCAATGCTGGCGACCGGCGTCTCGTAACCGGTGAAATGCATCAACTTAGCGGCGACGTCGGCCACTTCACTCATCCCTATGGACGGGAAATATGTTGTCAGAAACTGCGCCCCCGCGACACGTGGGTCAAGGTCAACTCGCTGCTGTTCTTATGCTAGCCGCACGTAGCCGCAGTCGCGGAACAGCGCCATGATGACGCCAAGCCGGAACAGCGGTGCGCCAAGGGGATCCGGGCCGATCTTGGCACTCGCGTAACCGTCGAGCAGCCGGGCCATGGCAAGCGTCACCTCGAGAACATGTTGAACGTCATGGTAGTGCGTGTCACTTGCGTGATAACCCGGAAGCCTGCCCGCATAAAGATCAGCCATATCCCCCGATCGACGATATGGGTGGCGGCTTCGTCCGGGTAGAGCTTGGCGAATATCCGGTCAACCTCGGCGTTGACGGCGGCCGGTCGTATTCACCTGGTTGGAAACGTCGTAACCGTTACGGCGGTATGTCATTTCACCTTCCAGCCACAAGTTCCCCCGGTCGAACCAATCTTACACACGGTCTTGCCCATCGCAAATTCAGGTATGAGCCGGAGACCCCGGTTAAGGAGGTTTGCCAAAAACTGGGGATCAGCGATGCGACGTTCGGTCTCGATACGGATGCGGTCGGTGCCCCAGTTCTCATTCGGACCGCTGCCGATGATCGAGTAATCGTGCAACACAGGATCGCCCGGACACCGGCGATGGAGCGACAGCAAGGCGTTCTCGCGCATCCGGCGCAGCGCATGAACGTCGGCGACGCGAATGCAGAATACGTGACCCGCATGCCAAGCTTGGTCAGTAACGAACCAGGAAATGACCACGAGTCAGCCACGTGGCGCAAACAAATACTGCGGCGTGATTGCAGGGGCCTGAATTCATTGGGGCGTCAGAAGGATTCTGAACCCATACCCCCCCAGTTCATAGCAAAAAACCAGCCCCGACAGAGCGGCTTATCCAGCTCAGAAATCTACTGGAGCTTGCAAACTGCCAAAGTCGTCGCACTTGGATTTGGTGGCCCATCCAAGGGATCGCAGTTAGCCAGACTTAGGTAAGTCTGGTTCCCGGCCCCGCCCGACGGCGTGCAGGAACCCGGCCGCGTCGCACTTGAGACACCTGTGTTTCCAGAAACTCCTATTCCCCCAACACCGCTATTAACGCACTTATCCGGGCTCGTCGGAACACCAACGATACAAGCCGTTAGCGAACCAAATATCGCTTGACACGTCGTCCCCGCTAGGGTCGTGGTCGTCGTGCTCGTTGTGGTCGTCGTGGTCGTGGTCGGAACCGTCGTGGTCGTGGTCGTGGTCGGAACCGTCGTGGTCG
>MGYT01000176.1:0-11620 GCA_001801865.1 Gammaproteobacteria bacterium RIFCSPLOWO2_02_FULL_61_13 | reverse complement strand
GGTCGTGGTCGTGGCCCCTGCAGCCGTGGTCGTGGTTCCTGCCAACGTGGTCGTGGCCCCTGCAGCCGTGGTCGTGGTCGTGGTTCCTGCCAACGTGGTCGTGGTCCCTGCCAACGTGGTCGTGGTCGTGGTCGTGGTCCCGGCAGCGGTAGTGGTAGTAGGCACGATCACAGGCAAGGTCGTCGTCGTAGTCGAAACCAGCCCGTTCGGAATCGTGCCCACCGTCAGCGGTGACGAAAAGTTGCTGGTCCTGGGCAAACTATTGCTCGATGTGATCTGGGTCAGCAACCAATCGATCTGGTCAGAGACCGACAGTGTACAGAGAAAGCTAACGTTGTTCCCCGCCACGACATAAAGCTGGCTCGCCAGCGACTCGGCCGTCGTCTTCATGTTGGCCAGTTGCGCGGCGGAAAGCGTTCCCGCGGGCGCCATCTCCACCACGGTGATCACCGCCGCAGACATCACCGCGGTGTCCAGGTCAGTGCAACCGAAAATTTTCGGAGTAGCAACAAGACGGGCGAATTGAGTCGCCACCGCCATCCCCGACGCACCGGCGGTCGATCGGGTACTCGCCAGCTTCGTCGCATTGGTCAGTTCAAACTTCGGAGGAGCAACAAAACTGGCGAATTGCGTCGCCACCGCCATCGCCGACGCACCGACGGTCGATTGGATGCTCGCCAGCTTCGTGGCATCGGCCAGATCAGCGCACGTTTGCCCGGCAACGTCGACCACCGTTTTTGCGGCCAAGCCGACGACGGCCGCAACGTTGACCGTACTCGACTGCCCACCAGACCCCGGAGAGATAAAGGTATTTTCGGTAACGCTCACAATCTTGTCGCTCGCAATGCCTGCCGCCACCGTGGTTTGGGTCACGATACAATCGACATCGATCGCTTTCGTTGCGCTCGCCGTTGCTGCAGCTTCCGTTCGCCAGGCTGCGTCAAGCTCCTGAGACTGGATCACATCGACCGCCGACTTGGCCGCCTTGATCTTGGCATCCTGGTCAGCTGTACTGGCGGTGGAGGCGCGGATCGTGCCGACCGCTGGCGCAAGAGCGCTTTCCGATTGGGTGATGATTTGCGACGTTATCTGGTTGTCCACGAGATCCTCATTGAACATGCCATCCGTGTTACCGGCGATGTTCCTTTGAGCACTGGCAAACAGCGTTCGCAGTTGGGCGTCCACATCCGAAGGCTTGAGGCTCGACAACTGCCTCCCGTTGGAGACAAGGTCGGTCACTGTCGCGGCAACCAAGTTGCCAATTGCGTCGGATCTATTTTGTATGGCAGTCAGATTCACCCCACTGACTGAAACGATAGTCTTGGCGTTGCTGATGTCCCTGTTCGCGGATATATCGGTAATCAGCAAGCTCATGATGTCCGACGGCTGTTTGCTCGGATCGCCCGCCACCGCGGTTTCGACGATTTTCGAAATGACCGAACTCAGCTTGGCCACCTCGGGCCTCTGGGCCGGACTGGAATTGACCACCGCCTTGATCGCCGCAGCCCCAACCGGAGGCCTGCCGGTAACACGATCGGGCAACGAATTCGCAATGTTCGTGCGGAAAGGATCCAGGGCCACATCTGACGGGAGCCTGCTCAGGGCAGCGCCAACGGTTGCGGTGCTGCCTGCAGCATCGATCGCCTGCTGAGCCACTACGCTAGTCACCGGCGTGACATTGACGTCAGTCATCTCAAAGGTAATCGTCTTTAGCGGGACATTGACCAGCGGGTCGTACACAACCTTCCGCGAACCATCCAACGGCTTCATGAACCCCTTGCCGGTCGCCTCGATCAGGTAAGGGGTATTACATGTGCTGGGGACATTGATGAAGGCGTACTCGCCGGGCGCGGCGTCTGTGCCCGCGATCGTGGTCAGCTTTGTGGTGCCGTCCGAGCAAGTCAGGGTCATCGTCACCCCGATCAGCGCGCCGTTGACCGCAACCCCGGACACTGTCGGGACGGCAGGCGGCGTCCCCCCGCCGCCGGACGCCGCGGTCCCCCCACCCCCGTCAGCAGGACCGCCGCAGCCGTTAACAATTAGTGCTATCCCCACAGCGACAATTAGTGCTGTCGCAGCGGTGGCAGTGATGGGCGCAACAATGAGCTTCTTCATTGTCATCTTTGCTTTTTCCCACCAACCCTTTCTTCGCGGCCCCAAAAAAGGGACCAAAGGTCCGCACTTATCCAGACAGGGAATGCGGTAATCGCAATAACCGGGGAAGACCAAACCGTAACCGGTTCATGCTTCGAAATAGCGTGGCGCAAAAAGCACCTCCCGCAATATGCAGTCAATTATAGCCGCGACCCCAGCATCCTAGCAATTTGTTGTATCTATGCATCTATTATGTCACACGTTTGGCTCACACTGACGGGCTCCCGACAGGCTCGCCGACTATGACGCCCAGGGCCAACCGATCGGGCAGGAGATGAAGCAGGCCGCCTAAGGGGTCCGCCAGAGCGCCGCGGGGGTGGAAGACCGGCTACGGGCTACGCCCTGCGCCGATTCCCCACCCCGCAAAAGCAGACCCCCTCTATTTACTCCCGACAGCCCCTCTCTGTCTGCGGAGGCGCAAAGGACTTCCTGTCTCCGTATTTCTGCGTCAATCTCCTCAAGCACGTCGTCCTGCGTGCTTGCGCAAACAGAGCGCGCACTGGGCGTTTCCGGAATCCGGATTGGCCTGCAGCTCGTTCATGAGC
This sequence comes from Gammaproteobacteria bacterium RIFCSPLOWO2_02_FULL_61_13, assembly GCA_001801865.1. Lineage (GTDB taxonomy): Bacteria > Pseudomonadota > Gammaproteobacteria > Eutrophobiales > Eutrophobiaceae > 2-02-FULL-61-13. Next base: position 8,921 of record MGYT01000176.1, on the reverse strand, counting down.
GGCGTGCTCTATTCTGTCAGGATGACTGAGGCGGCAGCCTCGTCAGGCTTCGCGGCGGCGCAGCGCAAAGGAGCCGAACGCGTCAAGGTCGTATTTCACGTCGGTCGCGCCAACGTCAAGGAACGATCCGGCTGGGGCGACCGGGGTGGTTATGCCGATTTTTGCTGTTCGCCCCAACGGCATCGGGAATTCAGGGAAGCTACGCTCATGCAGGGCAGATCTGGTCCAACGCGAACTTCGACCCCTGCAGAGATCTGACGCGTAGACCCGACAACCCGCAGATACGCCCCCACCAGGCCCGCGGTCAAGTCAGTTTTTGCTGCGCACGCAAAGCCAGATCAGCCCACCGGGCAGCCCGACCAGGATAAGGGAAAGGCCAAAGCAGACCGAGATCGCGACGCTGTGTTCAGCGCTGACCCCGACCAGACCCAGCGCGACCACCATGGCACCCTCGCGCACGCCCCAACCGGCAATCGAGATCGGCAGCATGGCAAACAGCAGTACCAACGGAACGAGGACCAGAAGGTCCAGGAAGTGCGCATCGACCCCGAGACCGGATGCAATCAGGAAAATGGCGCCCGCATTCGTAACCTGAATAACGACTGACACGCCCACTAAATATCCAATCTCGGACCCGCGGCCCGATATCGATCGCGCAAGCGCGCAGACATCGCCAGCGACCCTGAACATGCGCCAGCGCCGGAGGAAAACCGGCAAGCGGTCCATCAGAAGGAAGGTGACGGTACCCAGCAACCCGATTGCCACCGCAGCAAGGACGCCGAAACGCATGGCGGTGGCTGTTATGATTCTGAACAGCAACGGCAAACCGAACACGATGACGACGATCAGGCCAACAAACCCGGCCACCCGGTCGAGCAGGATCGCCTTGAACGCGATGGACACCGGCACTCGGGCAGTGACCAGCCGCCACACGCGCATGGCATCGCCGCCGATGAAAGAAACGAAGGTTTGACTGAAGAACGCGCCGACAAAAACCGTGTCGACGGCCGAAGTCAGGCCAATCGGGCCGCGAGCCAGCGTCAGCAGTCGGTGTAGACGAACTCCCCCCATCAATAGCTGAAATGCCAGCACGGCGATGGCCGCCGCGACCGCTCCAGCTGGGATCGCGCGCAGCAGCGCGTACGCGCTCGGCGTATCAATCCTGCCCAATGCAAGCCAGATCAATCCCGCAGAGATCGCGAATTTCGCGGACGCTACCACCACCTGGCGCATACCGGAGATCCGCCGACCGAAGAAGAGCCGCCATGTTACACGCGCCGGAGCAACCACCCCAGTCAATAATTGCCATGCCAGCGCCGCCCCCGCGGACTACCCACTCAACTGCGAATCGGACATAGCCATGGCAAAAATGTTTATCATTGCGACCGCGATCGCGCCGGCAACAGATGATTTTCCGTTTGATCATCACCGTGCCGGATTTGTGGTGGAGGCCAGTACATTGAAATCGCGTCTTTTTTCTGCAAGCCGGTCGGCTCGGCAGCGATTTCTGCGCGCCTGTTTGCGAGGATTCTGCGCGGTGCTGCCTGCCCTGCTCATGGTCGGGCCTGCCAGCGCCGGCCACATCACACTCCAGATCGACACTACGTCGACGGTGCGCGACGACCAGTTGCAAAGCCGCGTGACCCTCACCAACCAGGGCGATGAATCCGCCGCCAATATTCAGGTGCATGTCGAACTTCAGGGCAAGCGCGACTCATCGCCCATCCAGGCCTCCCTGGGCGTGCAACGGAGCTATGCACGGGCGTTCTCCCGGCCCATTGCAGGCCTGTCCGAGGGCCGCCATCCGCTGGTGGTGATTATCGACTACACCGACACTAACGGTTACCCGCTAACGGCGCTCTCGTTTGCCGAATTCATTGTCGGCGCGGACAATCCCCCAAGAATCCACGGTGTCATCAAAGGCATCGAACTCGGCCGCGAAGCGGAGCTGGAACTGCGGGTCAAGAATCTCGACTCCACGCCGCGGGCTCTCAAGCTACGCCTCATTTTGCCCAAGGAGATCTCCTCGTCGCAGGCCGAATACCAGATCGCTCTGGGCGCATCGAGCGAGCATACCGTAAGCTTGCCGGTGCGCAATTTTTCGGCGTTGGAGGGCAGCAGGTACCAGATCTTAGTGCTCGTCGAGTACGACGAGCAGAGCAAACACTCCAGCCTCGTCGTGCCCGGGATAGTCAAGATCGTCGGCGCCACGGATTTGTTCCGCACCTACCGTGTGCCGCTGGCGATAGGCGTCGGTATCCTCATCCTGCTGTTCGTGGGATTGCAGTTCCACTTCCGATTCCGCAAGCCCTCCGGCCACTGACGGATCGATGAAAGTTGCGGCAATGAAGCCGAGTATGCCGTCCGGGACGACGCTGAAATTCCTTTTGGACGCGCTCGTGCTGGCGCTTGTTCTTTACTACATCGCGAGTTATTTCTCGCCCCAACACCTGCTCTCAAAAACCATCGCGACGGGCGGCGACACCGCATCACATTACTACGCGGCGCAATACCTCAAGGAGTACCTGCTGCCACACGGCAAGATCCTGGGGTGGATGCAGGGGAATTTCGCCGGATTCCCGGTATTCCAGTTCTATTTCCCGATGCCGTTCGTGCTCATGGTGCTGCTTTCCTACGCCACAGGGTTGCAGATCGCCTTCAAACTCATCAGCGTGCTGGGGATCTTCCTGCTCCCGCTGTGCGCCCATCTTTGCTTCAGGTTTCTTGGCTTCCGGTTTCCGACGCCATCGCTGGCCGCCACGTTCACGCTGCCGTTCCTGTTCATGGAAGCCAACTCGATGTGGGGCGGCAACATTCCCAGCACGCTTGCCGGGGAGTTCACCTATTCCATCGGCCTCGCGCTGATGGTTCTTCTTGCCGGAAGCTGCTATCGCGGCATGCTCGAACAGCGCTGGGCGGTCCGAAACGGGGTCCTGCTGGCAGTGACCGGGTTCTGCCACGGGTACACACTGCTCTTCGCGGTCGCCTTCTCCACCTATTTCCTGGTCGCTCTGCCCGGCCTGGCCAGGAACTTGCGGTATTTGGCCATCGTCCACGGCCTCGCGTTCTGCCTTATGGGGTTCTGGATCATCCCGCTGCTCGGTTATTCGCCATTCACAACCCGCTACAACGTCGTGTGGGTGATCAATTCCTGGCAGGAGATCCTGCCACCGATTCTGTGGCCCAGCATAGTCCTCGCGGCCACATTCACTCTATACAAAGTTGCGCGCCTGATTCGGCCGCGCTGGCGCGAGCCGTTCGACCTGCACATCGGCCTGCTTTGGTACATCCTCGGCCTGAGCTATCTGTTCTTCCTGACCGCCTTTCGCATTCACGTCGTCGACATCCGCTTCCTGCCCTTCCTGCAACTGTTCCTGTGCCTCCTGGGCGCCGTACCAATAGGGTTACTCGCGCGGTGTATGAAAGGCGGATGGATGATTGTGCCGATAATTGCGCTCAGCACAGTGCTGTGGACCGACCACAACGTCAAATACATTCGTCAATGGATTCCCTGGAATTACAGCGGCTTCGAGGGCAAGACACTTTGGCCGGCCTTCTCCGCAGTCAACAAGGCGTTAAAGGGTACCGAAGCCGCCCCGCGCGTGGTGTATGAACATTCCGCCGAGCACAATGCGGCCGGCACGGTCCGTGCCTTTGAATCGATCCCCCTGTTTTCCGGACGCAACACGCTGGAAGGGCTGTATATGCAGTCCTCCATTAGTTCCCCATTTATCTTTTATATTCAGTCGGAGATTTCCGAGGTCAGTTCGTGCGCGCTACCCGATTACAACTGCGCAACGCCAAATCTGCAGCGTGGTGTCGACCATTTGCGCCTGTTCAACGTCAGCGATTTCATTGTGCGCAGCGAAGCGATTAAGCGGGCCATCCGCGATTCGCCGGATTTCGAATTTCGGCAGAGCATTCCACCCTATGATGTCTACCGTGTCAAAGGCGGCGAGAATCGTTACGTCGTTCCGTTGCAGTACGAGCCGGTTCTGCTTCAGACGCAGGACTGGAAGACGGATTTCTATAACTGGTTCAGGCGACCGGGGACCAGCTCGGTGCACCTGGTCCATCTCTTCGGGGGCACCATCGCAGATGAAAAACGATTCGCATTGAAGTCCTCCGCGCTCCCGGCCAACATCACCAAGCAGCCCCTCGAAGGGGGGGTGAAGATAACTGAAGAGGTATCCCAGGAGGAAATCCGGATCACCACGAACAGGGTCGGGCATCCGCTGCTTGTAAAGGTCTCGTATCACCCACGCTGGCGCGTGGAAGGCGCCGAAAAAATCTATCTTGCGTCGCCGTCGTTCATGCTCATCTACCCGAACCAGACCAATGTCCGCCTGGTGTTCGATGATCCGCCAATGGTCCGATTCGGGCAACTGCTCACCATCCTGGCGTTATGCGTTGTACTGGTCTCGTGGGGTCCGCTGCGCCGACGCGTGCCCTGGTTGCGCGCGGCGCCTGCCGCCATAGAAGCACGCCTGGCGGCGACCCGCCCAGGCTTGGCGCTTGCCGCGCTGTTGGACGGTTTTGACCGCCGACGCAAATGGATGGCGCCTCTGGTCATCGCCACCGCCGGTTTAGGTGCCCTGATCCTCGTGTTTTCCCTGCAGCAGACCGATTCGAGCGTCCTTTACAACCAGGGCCTCGAGGAATTCACCAAGCAGCGCTGCGACAAGGCCAAACCGCTGTTCGAACAGGCCATGAAACTGAGCCCCAATGCTCCGTCGGCGATCAACGCCAACTACTATTATGCGATCTGCTTCTACAAGGAAAGACACTGGGAGAAGACCATTGATCTCTTCGAGCAACTAGTCGCCAGATATCCAGACAGTGTCTATGTGCCGGAGGCCGAATTTCACATCGCGCTTGGCCTGAACAACCTTGGTCGTAAGGGACAGGCGGTTGCGAAGTTTCAATCGATCCTGGTGCAGCATCCGGCCTCACCCTGGGCCGGACATACGCGCACCCAATTGGAAGTGATCGCCCGGGGCGCCGTTCCTCCGGGCAGTGTGGCATCCGCACTCGGCGCCGGACCGCGCACCGAGTTCGATGCAGCAATGGTCCTCTATGACCTGAACCGCCTCAAAGAGGCCGGTGACGCATTCCGGAATTTCGCCAACAAGTACCCCGAGGATGAACTGGCCGACGATGCATCTATGTATTACTGCTTTAGCCTGTTCCGCCGTGAAATGTACTTGGAGGCGATCGCGGAACTGCAGATAATGGTCAAGCGCTTCCCTCAGAGTAGCTGGATTCCGGAAGCGCGATACCATATCGGGGTCAGCCAAATGCACCTTGGTCAAGCGCAGCAAGCCACAGCCGCATTCGAGTGGGTGCTCAAGAACGCGCCCTCTTCGCGCTGGGCCGGGTTCTCGAGGGAAAAACTGGCGGAGATCAAGAAGTGATGCGAGTGCTGCTCGTCAATCCGAGCTGGGACGGCTTGGTCAGCAGGCGCGGCGGCCGCTACAACCGGGCGTGGCCGCCGCTCGACCTGCTCAATTGCGCCGCGCTGCTCGAGCAGGACGGCCATCGCGTGGACCTGCTCGACGCCCGCGCGCACTGGATTGCACCGGAAGAAATCGGCCGCAGGGCCCGCGACTACGATCGCATCTTTATCACTTCATCTCCCCTCGATCGATGGCAGTGCCCCAACGTCGACACCGATTTCTTTCTGCTAACAATCAACCAGCTACCCAAGAACCGGCTTATCGTCCTCGGCGTGCACGGCACGGTTATGCCCGAGCAGTTCCTGGCGCTCACCGGGACGCAGGCGGTCGTGCTGGGAGAACCGGAATTCACGGTTCAGGAGATCTGCCGCAAGGACAGCCTGGCCGAAATCGCTGGCTTGGTGTTTCAGGACGGCGGCAAGCCCGTGCGCACCGCCCAGCGCGAGTTACCGGACGTCGACGCGCTGCCGACGCCGGCCTTTCACCTGATGAATCTCGATGACTATGGATATGAGCTGCTGGGAGAGCGCTTCGCGCTCTTCGAAGGTTCACGCAGTTGCCCCTGGTCATGCCATTTCTGCTTGCTGAAGATGTATGGGGAAAAATACCGGCGCAAGGATCCCGAGCGCGTCATTGCCGACGTGGAGCTGGCGGTGGAAAAATTCGGCGTGCGCAACGCCTATTTCATCGACCTGGAATTCACCGTGCACCACAAGCTGGTGGACCGGCTGTGCGAATTCCTGATCCGGAAACAATACGATTTTCGCTGGGCATGCCAGACGCGCCTGGACACGGTCGATGCCGACATGCTCGCGATGATGAAAAAGTCCGGCTGCTCACTCATCCACTACGGCGTCGAAACCGGATCGGAGCGCATTCTGGACACCATCAACAAGAAGATCAGCTTCGACAAGATCCGCAAGGGCATGGCACTGACCCACAAGGCAGGCATCGATTCGGCCTGTTTCTTCATGCTCGGTTTGCCAGGCGAGACCCCCGAGGACATGGCCAGGACAGTCGAATTTGCCAAGCAACTCAATCCCACCTATGCCTCGTTCAGCGTGGCCACGCCGTTTCCCGGCACGCATTTCCACAAGCAGTATGTCGGCAACTGGACTTTCCCCATCAAGGAAAGCTTTCCGCAGACGCTTCCCGTGGAAGACCTGCGGCGCAAGGCTAAGCGCGCGATGATCGAGTTCTATCTGCGCCCGGGCTACATCGTATCGCGCCTGCTGCACGGCCACGCCCGTTCATGGCTCAAGCAACTCCGCCTCTTCTGGCACTTTATTCGATGAGCTTTGCGCCATTCACGGTTGGCATCCCGGTCTACAACGAAGAGGATCTGATCGAACAGAACACCGTGCGGCTGCTCGATTACCTCAAGTCTCTGCAGACACCTTTTGAAGTCATCATCGGCAGCAATGGTTCCACCGATCGCACCGTCGAGCTCGGCGGCAAGCTGGCCAGGCGCTTCCCCAATGCGCGTTTTTTCCATGTCCCCGAGCGCGGTGTCGGACAGGTGTTCAGGCGCTTCGTTTGCGAGGCCCGGTATGACGTGTTGATCTCCCTGGATATGGACTTGTCGATCGACATGCGCTTCGTGCCTCAGGCCCTGGATCTCATGGAGAACCACGATATCGTGATCGGTTCCAAGAAAATGGGGTCGCAGAAGCGCTCGCCGGTACGTATGGCAGCCAGCGCCCTTTTCATCAATTGCGCGCGGTGGCTGCTTAACCTCGATTACGTCGACTATTCAATCGCTGCGAAAGCCTTCCGGCGGCCGCTGCTAGAGCGCTACGAATACCTGATCAGCAGCGGCACCGCGTACGTGATCGACATGATCTACTACATCAGCCGCGACGGCGGCAGGGTGATCCAGATTCCCGTGGACTGCGAGGACCACCGCCAGAGCAAGTTCAACCTGATCCACGAGGGATTCTACAAGTTCTACCACTTGGGCCGGCTGTGGTGGCAGCGCGACGCCGTCCCGCGCAGTCCATACGCAGGTCACCACTTGCGATAGGCAATCCCGCCCGACCCTGTCGTTGCGCAGGTTCGTCCTCGTTGTCACGCTCATCACCTGCGCCTCGGCCTCGACGCGCTGCACGCTGCTTTGCGAGACCCCGGCGAGTTTGACCACTTCCTCAGCGTATGGCCGACGCGGCGCAGCTCCAGGATCTCGTGTCACTTGACCATGTCGATCATCCTTTCCCCCGTCACTTGACTCGGTGGCAGGTGTTCTACCCCGTGCCCCGCACGGGGCCCCGAAATGGTCAGAATTTCCGCAAGGAATTAGGTCCGAATTTTCGGAACCTACTGTGCCCGGATGGGCCAGGACAGCAGCTGTGGGAAAGCGTGGAACACCACCACGACGACACCGACATCGGAGAGCGTTGCACCGAGTTGCAGAGCGCGGAGCGCGGAGCGAGAGCATGACCCATGCGGTGATCAACTCGCGATGAAAATGCACAGGTCTTGTGCGACGATAAGGTATGTTGTCATTGGATACGATGCGATAAGCCATACCGCGTGTCATGATAAAATAAAATGTAGAGCGCGAAAGAAGGCACCCGGCCGAAGACAATCCCTCGAGGGTCTTGCAGGCCACGCAGAATTCGCATTTGCGAGGAACGGATCAAAAGCTTGCGTCCGAATTACGGCCGGTGGGTTTATGTCCCGCCCTCAGTGATCAAGACTTGGGGAGACACTCGGAACCCCTCGTGTCTTCGCGGCGTTTCTTGAATTCCCGCCAGGGAGATCCGAAGAAATAAGTGGATTCGGAGGAAAAATGGGAAAGCCACAATTTTTTGCCGCGGTAATGCTGTGCGGACTTGGAATCGTGTTCTCTGCGCACGGCCAGGTAACGTCATCGGATTATCCGTCGCGCCCCGTGCGCCTTATCGTGCCTTTATCTCCGGGGGGGCTCGTCGATACGTTCGGCCGTAGCGTGGCCCAGTATTTTTCCGAGCGCCTCGGTCAGCCCGTGGTCGTCGAAAATCCCCCGGGCGCCAGCCAGGCGATCGCGGCCGAGGCACTGGCGCGATCGGACCCGGACGGGTACACGCTGCTCATCGGCACGCAGTCGGGGATCATTTCCACAACGGTCCTGCGAAGGAATCTCCCTTACGATCCACTTCGCGATTTTGCGACGATTTCGCTGCTGTTCGAATCGCCGCTTTATCTGGTTGTACACCCTTCGGTGCCGGCCCGTTCGGTGGCCGACCTGATAAGACTCGCCCGTGCGCAGCCTGGAAAACTCAGCTTCGCCACCATAGGCACCGGCACCGCGCCGCACATAGGCGGCGCGCTGTTCATGAAGATGGCTGGCGTCGAATTCCTGCACGTGCCTTACAAGGGCAGTTCGCAGGCGATCGCCGATTTGTTGAGCGGCCAGGTGCAGCTGATGTTCGAGGGCGGCGTTTCCTCGCTTCCCCATGCCCGCGCAGGCAAGCTGCGGGCGCTTGC
>MGYT01000175.1:11644-15922 GCA_001801865.1 Gammaproteobacteria bacterium RIFCSPLOWO2_02_FULL_61_13 | reverse complement strand
CGCGGCGGCGCTCCCCGGACTATCGCAGGCGTGCGCGGCGCCCGTGGCATTGGCCGCCGATGTGGTCCGGCGCAGCTGCCTGTTGTATCTGGACCGGATTCGAAGCGCCGGCCCGAACCTGAATTTTGTCACGCGCCTGCCCGCGCCGCAGGAGGCCACGCTGCGCATGCCGGAGTCCGAGGCGCCCACGGCGCTCCATCCGACACACCTTGAACCCGCCACCCACCTGCTGCACGGGTACCAGGCCTACCCGTTGAACCAGCGCACGTTGTACCTTTCCGCGCGCGGTTCGGTGACTACGGCCCGGCAACCCCTGTCGTCGTGCGCCATCAACGGCAATGGTGCTGATACCCAAATCACACCGCTCACCGACATCACGATTTATGTGGATGGTGAACGCCTGACCGGCGCGCGCCGGATCGCGGCCGGCGACAAGATCAGTTTCGCCGGTTCCGATACCGTCTACTCATTGATCAGCACCGTCCGCCCGGATGGCCCGTAACCGCCGACCGCTACCCAACTTCAGCCTCTCGTTCCTGGACATCATGTCCTGCGGGCTCGGGGCCATGGTGCTGGTGTTTCTCATCATCAAGCACAACGTCAACGCCGCCGTGCCGGCGGCTGCCATGCCGCCGGATCAGCGCGGCGAGGTCAGCCTGCTGGACAAGGAGGTCCTCGATGGGAGAAAAGGCCTGGCGGAACTGCGCAATACCATCGCGGAAGTGGAGCAACAGAAAGTGATTGCGGCAGGCCTGGCGCGCCGGATCCAGGAACAGGTCCGGGAGGCACAGGGCGACACGGAGGCGAAACGCGCCAGTTCCGCGTCCGATGAGATCATGGCCCTGGAGGCCCAGGTCCGGGATCTGGAACGCGAAAAACAGCAGATGGAGGCCGAACGGACCAAGACCGGCGAGCATACCCGCAGCTTCAGCGGCGAAGGCACCCGGCAATACCTGACCGGACTGCAGATCGGCGGCGAGCGCATCCTGGTGTTGCTGGATATTTCGGCCAGCATGCTGGATGAGACTCTGGTGAATGTGATCCGGCGCAAGAACATGACGGATGCGCGCAGGACCGGATCGGTGAAATGGCGCCAGGCGGTGGCCACGCTGGACTGGCTGACCACACGCTTCCCGGCCAGCAGCAAATTCCAGGTGTACCTGTTCAGTACGGACGTCAAGGCAGCCATCCCCGGGACCGAGGGACAGTGGTTGAACGTGAATGAATCCGCGCGGCTGGATGCCGCGGTCGATGCGGTGAAGGCAGTTGTTCCGGAAGGCGGGACCAGCCTGCAACGCGCATTTCAGGAGATTGCCAGGCTGCGGCCGCTGCCGGACAATGTTTACCTGATTACCGACGGACTTCCGACCCAGGGCCTGGGAGCGCCGCGCAGCGGCGGCAAGGTTTCCGGCAACGAGCGCTTCAAGTTGTTCAATGCAGCTGCCAACCAGGTGCCGAATGGCGTGCCCATCAACACCATCCTGTTGCCCATGGAAGGCGACCCCATGGCGGCATTCTCCTTCTGGGGCCTCGCCGTGGCCAGTGGCGGATCCTTCCTGAGCCCGGCGGCGGACTGGCCATGAGACGCAAGCGGCGCGACGTGGAAGTCTTCAGCCTGTCCTTCCTGGATGTGATTACCTGCGGGCTCGGCGCCATCATCCTGCTGGTGATGATTTCCAAGCCCGGCGGGCCGCTGGTACTGGAGCCCGCGCCGCAAGCGCTGGATGGCGTGATCGCCGACCTGCAGGAAAAGTTGTTCGAGCTGCGGGGCGAGGCCCGGGTCCTGAACCGCGAACTCACGGCGACCCGCGAACAGCTGTCGGAGATCAAATTGCGCGTGGCCCGCCTCGCGAGCGAACTGGGTTCAATAAAGGACCATGCCGCAGGGCAGGAGCAGTCCGCCAGCTCCGACGCGGCGCGCAAGGGCGAATTGCAGGCGGCACTGCAAAAGCTCACCGATGAGATGCGGCGCCTGTCGGCCCAGCGCGAACAGGTGCGCACGGACCTGGCCGGCGGCATACCCGTGGACAGCGAATACATCATCTTCGTCATTGATACCTCCGGCAGCATGTTCCAGTACGCGTGGGGCCGGGTCATGCAGGAGATGATCGGAGTCCTGCAACTCTACCCGAAGGTCAAGGGCATCCAGGTGTTTGATGACCAGGGCGGCTACATGTTCAAGGATTACCGCAGCAAGTGGATCCCGGACTCACCGGCGCGGCGCAAGATCATCGTGGACCGGTTGCGCACCTGGAATCCCTTCAGCAACAGCAGCCCGGTCGAGGGCATCGAAAAGGCGATCCGCACCTATTATGAACCGGACCGGCGCATCAGCATTTATGTGTTCGGAGATGACTTCACCGGGGATTCGGTGCGCCGGGTGCTGGACGTGATCGAACGGCTCAATCCAAAGAATAATGACGGCGTGCCCCAGATCCGCATCCATGCCATCGGTTTCCCGGTGCAATTTGCCGCTCCGCAACAGGTCACCGGCGCCCGCTTTGCCAACCTGATGCGCGAGATGACCCGGCGCAACATGGGCACATTTGTGGGCCTGAGTGACTTCCGCAGCACCACCGGCAAAACCCGTTACACTATCGGAACGCCGTTTTAGCGGGGGAACCGTACACTGGTTTCCGCGTCGAATATTACGTTGATCAGGTCAAAAGCCATGCAGTCAAAAACATCACAGACAATCTGGAGTTGGAACAATGACTCTATGTGAATTTGTCATTCCGAGCACCCCATTGACATTCCGACCGAAGGGAGGAATCTTGCCGTATATTCAAGGTACCTCGGTCTCCGCTCCCGGCTCGGCTCTACCGGATACTTCCCTGTACCCGTCACCGCGTTCGGGACGCCTGCGGCAGATTCCTCGCTGCGCTCGGAATGACAAATTGAGACATTACCGAAATTGGATCGTCGGTCGTCTTGCGTTGTGCCTGGGTCTCCTGGCACTGGCCACTGGCTGCTCACAGTCGGTAAAGATCAAGGTCGACACCGAAGTGCCGACGCCGACCGTGAGCAAGATCCCGCTCACCATGGGCGTGTACTACGAGCCCGCGCTGCGCACGTATGCGTACATGGAAGACACCGAGGACCGCCCGGACTGGAAGATTGAAAGCGGTGATTCCCAGGTCGCACTGTTTGATCGCATCCTGGCCTCCATGTTTCAGGCGGTGACCCCGGCCACCACGGCCACCAGCGCCGCAGGCGCGGCAGGGGCGATTGCCCCGCGCGTTGCGGAAATGCAGTTCGCGTTGCCGACGGAAACCAAGACCGAGCTGTATGAAGCATGGATCAAATACCAGTTGCAGCTCTTTGACAGCGACGGGCAACTGGTGGCGGAATGGCCGGTGACCGGATATGGCAAGGCCGAAACGGCCATGCTGAAGAGCAAGGACGATGGACTCTCCACCGCCATCAACCTGGCCATGCGTGATGCCGGCGCCAAGCTGGCGCTGGGTTTCGAGCAGGTGCCGGAGGTACGGCGCTGGCTGGCGCAGAAGACCCGGGACTGCAAGCGCTATGGGGACGTTTGCTAGCCAACGTAGTTCCTTGCGCGCTCCTTACCCCCCGTTCGCGCGTCTCACCCGGGCGCTGGGAATACTGGCGCTGCTCACCGGTTGCAAGAGCACGACCATCATTGACGAGCATCGCGTAACGGAAACGCAAATCGCTGCGGGAGAATCCGTCGTCGTGCTCGGCCGGCGCAGCAACAGCGAACACGAAACCGAGGTCGACTTCATCAGCTGCGTCGGCGAAAACCTCGCCAAGGGCGGCAATCCCATCCACGTGGTCCCGGAAAAAATCTTCGTGGATTCCATGTATCCCTATTTCGAAACCAGCACGGCCCCGACCGATGTCAAGAACCTGGAGCGGCTGGCGCAGGTTCCGGAGATAAAACTGAAGTTCCAGGAGTTCGGCGTACGCTATTTCGTCTGGATCGACGGCTATACCGAGACCGTGGACAAGAAAGGCTCCATTTCCTGCGCCATCGGGCCGGGCGGCGGCGGTTGCTTCGGATTTGCGACCTGGGACGATGCCGCCAATTACGAGGCCAGCATCTGGGATTTCAAGGAATTATCGTTGTCCGGCAAGATCAACACCGAGACCCAGGGCACGTCCTACATGCCCGCCATCTTCATTCCGGTGCCGTTACTGGCCCGGGTGCAATCCAACGCCTGCCAGGGCATGGCCGAGCAACTGCGCAGTTTTCTGAACTGAATAAATTTCAAGGGGCCCGTTCATGCGGGTCGGCCTGCCGGTTGTTCGCGC
>MGYT01000175.1:3874-11619 GCA_001801865.1 Gammaproteobacteria bacterium RIFCSPLOWO2_02_FULL_61_13 | reverse complement strand
GTGAAGCGCGCGGAACCCGATTCGAGTCGTACGCGATGTACGACGAGATTAAGCGGAGCGAACAACCGGCAGGCCGGCTCTGGCATCGTGTTTATTCAGGCAATTTGAAGTCCGCAAATCGTTTGCGCAACTCGGACTTCAGTATCTTGCCCGTGGCCGTATGCGGAATCTCGCTGACAAACACCACATCATCCGGCAGCCACAACTTCGCCACTCGCTCGCGCAGGAACTCCAGCATTTCCTCCCGCGTCAGCGCGTGGCCGGCGCGCAGGACCAGCACCAGCAGGGGCCGCTCGCTCCATTTGGGATGTGGCACGGCGATCACCGCCGCCTCCGCCACGGCCGGATGGCCCATGGCCGCGTTCTCCAGGTCAATGGAGCTGATCCATTCGCCACCCGACTTGATGACGTCCTTGGCCCGATCCGTGATCTGCAGATAACCATCGGAATCGATATGCGCCACATCGCCGGTGGCAAACCACCCCGGCTCCGCGTGCGCCGGGCCGGGTCCATCCTCCTGAAAATATTGTGCACACACCGTCGGGCCACGCACCTTGAGCACGCCGGAGGATTTGCCGTCGCGGGGCAATTCCTCGCCGGCCTCATCGACCGCCTTCATTTCCACGCCAAAAAACGAGCGACCCTGCTTCATACGCAGGGTCTTGCGATCGTCAGACGTCAGTTTGTCGGTACCGCGAATGGGTTGATTGACGGTGCCGAGTGGGCTCATTTCGGTCATGCCCCAGGCATGGTGCACATGCACGTTATGTTCGCGCTCAAACTCCTCCATGACCGACCATGGACAGGCGGAGCCGCCGATGACGACCCGTTGCAGGGAATCGATGCGCTTGCCGCTGCGTCGCAAAAAGTCCAAGAGCGCCATCCACACCGTGGGCACGCCCGCGGAGAAAGTCACCTGCTCGGTTTCGATCAGGTTTTGCAGCGTCTCTCCGTCCCCCATCTTCGGCCCCGGAAGCACAAGCTTGGCGCCAACCATCGGTGCGGAATAGCTCAGGCCCCAGGCGTTTACGTGAAACATCGGCACCACCGGCATGACCACGTCGCGCGCGGACAGCGCCAGCGCATCCACGGCGCTGGAAAACAGCGAGTGCAACACCTGGGAGCGGTGCGAGTACAACACGCCTTTCGGGTGCCCCGTCGTGCCCGACGTGTAGCACAGGCTGCAGGCGGTTCGCTCGTCCAGGTCCGGCCAGGAAATATCCTCCTGATGTTCACCAATAAATTTCTCGTAGCAGTACACGTTGGACGCGGCGGGCATGTGGGACGCATCCGTCAGCAAGACGATCGCCTCCACCTGCGTCAGTTGCGGCCGGATCTTCTCAATCACCGGCCATACCAGCGGATCCACGAACAGCATCCGGTCGCAGGCATGATTGATGATCCAGGCGATCTGTTCCGGGAACAGGCGCGGATTGATGGTATGGGTAATGGCGCCCATGCCGGAGACCGCGTAATACAACTCGAAGTGACGATGATCATTCCAGGCCAGCGTGCCGACCCGGTCGGACGGGCGGATGCCGAAGGCAGTGAGGGCATTGGCCAATTGCCGCACGCGGCGAAACGCCTGCGCATAGGTATAGCGATGGCGCGGGTTATCCTGGGTGATGGAAACGATTTCCTCGTCCGGATAGGCGCGCTCCACGTGCCGCATGATGGCAGTCACGGTCAACGGCAGATCCATCATCAGGCCATGCATGGGTGAACCTCGCGAAATTTCGTCAAGCACGGAACACTGTCATCCCGAGGAGCTACGCGACGAGGGATCCTGCCTTGGAAAAACGACCCCTCGCTACGCTCGGGCGGACACCTTACTCCTCCAGACTGAAACATTATCAGAGTTGCAGCTTCTCCTGTACGAGCGATACCAGGTGCCGGCCAATGGGAATGGCGGAGGTGGCCGCCGGGGAAGGCGCGTTGCAGACGTGCAGGGTGCGGGAACCGCCGGCAAACAAAAAATCATGAACAAAGCTGCCGTCCAGTCGCACCGCCTGGGCCCGGATCCCCGCGGGATGGGGGCGCAGGTCTGCGAGGTCCAGTGCCGGGCAGTATTGCCGCACCCGCTCCAGGTAGGCGCGGCGATTCCAGGACGATCCCAGCTCCTGCAACGCCGCGCGCCAGTACTTCTTGCTCAGGCGCCAGAAACCGGGGAACGCCAGGGTCTCGGAAAAATCCCGCAATGAGAATGCCGGCCGGTCGTAGCCTTCGCGCGCCAGGGCGAGCACGGCGTTGGGGCCGACACTGACGCCGCCATCAATCATGCGTGTCAGGTGGATACCCACGAAGGGCAACGCGGGATCCGGGATCGGGTAGATGTGCCGCTGGATGAGATTGCATTTCTCCGGCGCCAGCGCAAAGAATTCGCCGCGGAATGGTATGATGCGGTAATCCGCGGCCAACCCCTGCTGGCGCGCCAGCCGGTCGGATTGCAACCCGGCGCAGGTAAGCAAAAAGCCCGTTGAGATTGATTCACTACCGGCCTGCAACTCCACGGAATCGAGTTGCTCCCGGAGGCGGGACACCTTCATGTTGAAGCGCACCGTGCCGCCCAGCGCCGCGAAGTTCTCCAGCATGCGCCGGCAAATGGCCCGGAAACTCACCCTGCCCGTGGTGGGCACATGGATGGCGCCGAGGCCGGCAATTGCCGGTTCGGCCCCATGCAACCGGTGTTGATCCCATACCTCGAAGTCGATGCCATTGGCGGCACAACGGTCGGCAAGCTGCGCCATTCGCCCCAACTCCAGTTCATTGGTGGCCACCAGCAACTTGCCGCACTGGGAGTACGGGATGGCATGTTCGCGGCAAAAGGCAATGGTCGCCTCCAGTCCTGCGCGGCAAAAGTGCGCCTTGAGGCTGCCCGGCTCGTAATAGACGCCGGCGTGGATCACGCCGCTGCTGCGACCGGTCTGGTGCTGCCCCGGCGCGGCTTCCTTTTCCAACAGCAGGATGCGCAAGTGCGGGTGGCGTTGCTGGAATTGCCAGGCGGTTGAGGCGCCGACGATCCCGGCGCCCACGATCACAAGGTCGAAACTCACGGGCGCATTGCGTACAGGTACAGCATCTCCACGGCCAGCGTGGCCCCGGCCAGGGCGGTGATCTCTGCCACGTCATAGGGGGGCGCCACTTCCACAACGTCCATGCCGACGACGTTGATCCCGCTCAACCCGCGCAGAACCTGTTGCGCGGTGTGCGTGGACAGGCCGCCGATCACCGGTGTGCCGGTGCCCGGGGCAAAGGCCGGATCCAGGCAATCAATATCGAAGGTGAGATAGCAATGCCGATCGCGGATCACTTCCCGAATGCGTTCCACCGTGGCGCGAATGCCATGTTCGTGCATCCACGGGGCCTTGAGTTGCTGGAAACCCCAGGTGTCATCATTGGGTGTGCGCAGCCCGATCTGGATTGAATGTTCCGGAATCACGAGGCCCTCCCGGGCCGCGTGATAAAACATCGACCCGTGATCACGTCGGCCGGGCTCGCTCTTCCAGGTGTCGGAATGGGCATCAAAATGAATCAGCGACAACGGGCCGTGCCGGGCGGCCGTGGCCTTCAGCACCGGGTAGCTGATGAAATGATCGCCGCCCAGCGCCAACAGCGCTGCACCTTTCTCCAGCACGGCGGCCACCTGCGCCTCGATGGCCGCCGGCACCTCCTCGGGACGGCCGAAGTCGAAGCCGCAGTCGCCGTAATCGACCACCGCCAGCCGATCGAACACGTCGAAGTCATACCCATCCTGCCGGCCCCACGCCAGAAACGTGGACGCGGCGCGTATGGCGCGTGGTCCGAAGCGCGACCCGGCGCGATTGCTGGTGCCGAGATCATAGGGCACGCCCATGACTGCCACGTCGACGCCGGCGAGGTCGCGGGTGAAGCGCCGGCGCATGAAACTGGGCGCGCCGCTGTAAGTCGGCTCGTCGCCGCTGCCGCGCAAGTCTTCACGGGTGAAAGCGAGATCCGTTTTTTTCCAGTAGGTCATTGTGTTCCTGTTCGTGGCGAGGGATCTCTTGCAGCGGGCGTGTTGAGAAATTGCTGGACGGGTCCTGTCACCGGGTCGTCCCACGCGTGCTCGCATTCGCTGCGCGCGGATGGAACGACCCGGTGCCACCCGTCCGTTTGCATTCAGCGTGGACGCCCGCTCCATTACTCCGCGCTGCGAGTGCCATAATCAATCGAAAGTTATGGTTCCGCCCGGATCACACTGACCACTTTTTGGTCTTGGGGTCAAAGGTGAAGTGCCGCGGCTTGCGGCGATCTTCGGCCAGCAGTTCCTTGATGGTTGGCTTGCCCTTCAATGCCTTCTCAATCGCCAGTTTCATGGCCTTGCGGTTGTTGCTGTAGACCTCGTTGTAGTCGATGTTGGCCGGTTCCTTGCACAGGTCCGGATGCACCCACACCATGCAGATGATGCCGATGTCCTCGCAACGGGCCTTCGGAATCAACCCCGCCTCCACGGCATCCAGCACACCCTCGGCGATGCCGGCCTGCACCGGGCCGGCGAACACATTCACGTCCACCATCTTTTTCAATTGCATCTTCGGCACCATCAGCGTGGCGGGCTTGACCATCTTGTCGCCGTCCACCAGCGCGAACAGACGCGAGAATCCCGCGGACTGGCCCATGAGATTGGCCATGGCCTGGCCCACCGGGCCATCCAGTTCACCGATGGCGATTTCCGGTTCAGTCCAATAGGGCTCGCTGCTGCCGGCGACCATGGCTTCCGCAAAGCGGATGCCGATTTTTTTCCTGGACATGTTTGGATCCTTATTCCTTGAATGTTTGAGCAACGAATGAGAAAGCCGTTTGATGTGTTACCTCATAAGGAGACCGTGTGCCGCAGGGATAGCGGCACCCGAGCCTACATGGACGTATTCACGGCGTGTCTCCGTTGAGGCAACACGGCGAACGGCGAAAAGCTCCCCGAGCTTCACCCAATCAGATGCCCGAGGGCAGCCTCCAGAATATCCATGCCTTCGTTGATCAACGCGTCGGGCGCCGTCAGCGGCACCAGGAAGCGGATGACGTTGCCGCGCACGCCGCAGGGGAGAATGACGAGGCCGCGTTTTGCCGCCTCCTGCACCAGTGCCTTGGTCAGGTCCGCCTCCGGCTCGGCCGCATTGCCGTTCTTCACCAGTTCCATGGACACCATCGCGCCCAGCGCGCGGATGTCGCCGATGCATTTCATCTTGCCCGCCATTTCCCCGAGGCGGCGGCGAATCAACTCGCCGATTTGATTGGCGCGATCAGCCAGCTTCTCCTTCTCGATGACCTCAATGGCCGCCAATGCCGCGGCGCAGGCGACGGGCGAACCGGCGTAGGTGCCGCCGAGACCACCGGGATTGGGGGCATCCATGAACTTCGCCTTGCCGGTGACGGCGGAAAGCGGGAAACCGCCGGCCAGGCTCTTCGCCAGCGTCACCATGTCCGGCTCGACGCCGGCATGTTCGATGGCAAACATGCGCCCGGTGCGCGCGAATCCGGTCTGGATCTCGTCGGCAATGAACAGGATGCCGTGCTCATCGCAAAGGCGGCGCAGCGCCTGCAGATACTCCGACGGCGCGATGTAGAAGCCGCCCTCGCCCAGCACCGGCTCAATGATCATGGCCGCCACGCGTGCCGGGTCGATCTCGGACTTGAACAGGTTATCCAGAGCCTTGAGCGCGTCGGCGACCGTGACGCCGTGATAGGCGATGGGGAACGGGGCGTGGTAGATATCCCCCGGGAACGGCCCAAAGCCGAGCTTGTAGGGGGCAACCTTGCCGGTCAGCGCCATGCCCATCAGGGTGCGGCCATGGAACGCACCGCTGAACGCGATAACCCCGGGGCGGCCGGTGGCGAAACGCGCGATCTTCACCGCGTTCTCCACGGCTTCCGCGCCGGTGGTCAGCAGCAACGTCTTCTTCGGACCGCTGCCCGGCACGATGGCGTTGAGTTTCTCCGCCAGCGCCACGTAATTTTCATAGGGCGTGACCTGGAAGCAGGTGTGGCTGAATTTCTTTAATTGCGCCTCCACGGCCGCCATTACGCGCGGATGGTTGTGACCGGTATTCACCACCGCGATGCCGCTGGCGAAATCGATGTAGCGCTTCCCCTCCACATCCCAGATCTCGGCGTTCAGCGCGCGATCGGCATAGATGGAGAGGATGTTGGAGACACCGCGGACGACGGCAGCGTTGCGGCGATCATGGAGACCGGCATTTGTGCTCATTCAATTTCCTTTGATGATTCGTTCATGTTGTGAATGCTCGAGCGTAATTGAGCTGTTGTTGGTAGTTAGTAGTTGGGGGAACCCCCACCCCACCTACCTACTACCTTCTACTTCTTATCCATCTCCCCGATACACCAGTACTTAATCTCCAGATACTCTTCAATACCATACTTCGATCCCTCGCGGCCAAAGCCTGACTGCTTCATGCCGCCGAAGGGCGCGACCTCGTTGGACAGGACGCCGCTGTTGACGCACACCATGCCATATTCCAGCGCCTCGCCCACGCGCCAGGAACGGCCGAGATCGCGGGTGTAGAAATACGCGGCCAGTCCGAACTCGGTGTCGTTGGCCATGCGGATGGCCTCCTCCTCGGTCTTGAAGCAGAACACCGGGGCCAGCGGGCCGAAGGTTTCCTCGCGTGCCACCGCCATATCCGTCGTGACATTGGCCAGGATGGTCGGCTCAAAAAACGTGCCGCCGAGCGCATGGCGCTTGCCCCCCGACACTACGCGTGCACCCTTGCCCACGGCGTCCGCAATGTGCTGCTCCACCTTTTCCACTGCCGCCATGTTAATCAGCGGCCCCTGGGACACGCCTTCCTCCAGGCCATTGCCCACGCGCAACTGATTCTGCACGGCGGTGGCGAAGCGGCGCACGAATTCGTCGTAAACACCGTCCTGCACCAGCATCCGGTTGGCGCAGACGCAGGTCTGGCCGCTGTTTCGATATTTGGAAACCATCGCGCCGGCCACGGCGGCGTCGAGATCCGCATCGTCGAACACGATGAACGGCGCATTGCCGCCCAGTTCCATGGACAGTTTTTTCACCGTCGGCGCGCACTGGGCCATCAGCAACGAGCCAATCTCGGTGGAACCCGTGAAGCTCAACTTGCGCACCACCGGGTTCGACGTCAGCTCGGCGCCGACCACGGCGGCCTTGCCGGTGACCACATTGAATACGCCCTTCGGTATGCCGGCCCGTTCCGCCAGGACTGCCAGCGCCAGCGCGGAAAACGGGGTCTCCGAGGCCGGCTTGACCACGGTGGTGCAACCCGCGGCCAGTGCCGGCGCGCATTTGCGCGTGATCATCGCGGCCGGGAAGTTCCACGGCGTGATCGCCGCGCACACGCCCACCGGTTCCTTGGTTACGACGATGCGCCGGTTCTGCATGTGCTGCGGGATGGTGTCGCCGTAGACGCGCTTGCCTTCCTCCGCGAACCATTCAATGAACGACGCGGCATAGGCAATCTCGCCCATGGATTCCGTCAGTGACTTGCCCTGCTCCAGGGTCATGATGATGGCGAGATCCTTCTGGTTCTGCAGCATCAACTCGTACCAGCGCCGCAGCAGGCGCGCCTTGTCCTTCGCCAGCGTTGCGCGCCAGCCGGGCCAAGCGGCGTTGGCGGCATCGACGGCACTGCGCACCATGGCGGTATCCAGTTTCGGGATGGTGCCGAGCACGGAGTTATCGGCCGGATTGGTGACTTCGATGACGCCGCCGTCCGCGGCCTGCACCCACTCGC
>MGYT01000175.1:0-3867 GCA_001801865.1 Gammaproteobacteria bacterium RIFCSPLOWO2_02_FULL_61_13 | reverse complement strand
ATAGGCCTCGGTGCGCAGCAGCGAGGGGTCTCCCAGCTTTGGCGATTTCTGACTGATCTTTACCACTGCCATGGTGTCCTCCACAAATTCATCGGGTGGCATCTTAGGATACTCCCCGGTAATCCTGCTATGATATTGCGCTGCGGCATTTTAGCGGGAATCGGCGGCAAATTGCCTGTTCCACAACACCTTTGCTACCCCCGAATATTCCGGTTCCGAACCATGAAAATTCTTGTTCCCATCAAGCGGGTCGTGGATGCCAACGTGCGGGTGCGGGTCAAAAGCGACCGCACCGGCGTGGAACTGGCCAATATCAAGATGGCCATGAACCCGTTCTGCGAGATCGCCGTGGAGGAGGCAATACGCCTGCAAGAGGCCGGCGCCGCGAAGGAGATCGTGGCCGTCTCCGTGGGCGGACCGCAGTGCCAGGACATCCTGCGCACCGCGCTCGCCATGGGCGCGGATCGCGCCATCCTGGTGGAAACCGATGGCGAGACGCAGCCGCTGGGCGTGGCCAAGGCTTTGCAGACCATCGCTGCACGCGAAAAACCTGACCTGATCATCCTTGGCAAGCAGGCAATCGACGATGACAACAACCAGACCGGCCAGATGCTGGCGGCGCTGCTGGGCTGGGCGCAAGGGACCTTCGCGTCGAAGGTGGAACGTGCCGAGGGCGGCCTGCGCGTGACCCGGGAAGTGGATGGCGGCCTGGAGACACTGATGTTGAAACTGCCGGCCGTTGTCACCACGGATTTACGCCTGAATGAGCCGCGTTACGTCAAGCTGCCCAACATCATGAAGGCCAGGAAGAAACCGCTGGAGGTGCTGAAGGCGGCCGACCTGGGCGTGGACCTGACGCCGCGATTGAAAGTGCTGAAGGTGGATGAACCTGCGGCCCGGGTTGGCGGCATCAAGGTGGAATCGGTGCCAGACCTGGTGCACCGGCTGCGCAACGAAAAGAAGGTGATCTGACATGGCCATCCTCGTCGTCGCCGAACACGACCAGCACAAGCTGCGCCCCGCGACCCTGTGCGTGGTGACGGCGGCAATGCGCATTGGCGGCGAGATAACATTATTGGTGGCAGGCAAGGATTGCAGCGCCGTGGCACAGGCTGCGGCCCGGGTGCCGGGCGTGAAACGCGTACTGCATGCGGATGCGCCCCATTACGAACACGGGTTGGCCGAGGACCTGGCGCCGTTGATCGTCAGGGCGGCCGCAAGCATGACCCATGTGCTGGCACCCGCCACGACCTTCGGCAAGAACGTACTGCCGCGCGTGGCGGCACTGCTGGACGTGGCGCAGATCTCCGATGTCATGCGCGTGGAAAGCGCGGATACCTTCGTGCGGCCGATTTACGCCGGCAATGCACTGGCCACGGTGCAGAGCAGCGATGCGATCAAGGTGCTGACCGTGCGCGCCACCGGCTTTGATGCGGCGCCGGACGCGGGCGGCAACGCTGCCGTCGAGGCGCTGGAGGCAGCGCCGCCTTCCGGACTGTCGACCTTTGAGCGCCAGGAGCTGACCAAGTCCGAGCGGCCGGAACTGACCGCCGCAAAAATCATTGTCTCCGGCGGCCGCGGCGTGGGCAGTGCGGAGAACTTCAAGATTATTGATGCGCTGGCGGACAGGCTCGGCGCGGCCGTGGGCGCCTCGCGCGCGGCCGTGGATGCCGGCTTCGTGCCCAATGACTACCAGGTGGGACAGACCGGCAAGATCGTCGCGCCGGATCTGTACATTGCCATCGGCATCTCCGGCGCCATCCAGCACCTCGCCG
Organism: Gammaproteobacteria bacterium RIFCSPLOWO2_02_FULL_61_13; assembly: GCA_001801865.1. Classification (GTDB taxonomy): domain Bacteria; phylum Pseudomonadota; class Gammaproteobacteria; order Eutrophobiales; family Eutrophobiaceae; genus 2-02-FULL-61-13. Next base: position 2,092 of record MGYT01000175.1, on the reverse strand, counting down.
GCATGAAGGACAGCAAGGTCATTGTCGCCATCAACAAGGACCCGGAAGCGCCGATATTTGAAGTGGCGGACTACGGCCTGGTGGCGGACCTGTTCCAGGCGGTGCCGGAACTTACCGCTGCGCTGGACAAACCGGCCTGACATCCCGACGCAGACCTGATCGCCCGCCGCACACCTGCGTCCGGCGGCGTTGCTGAGTTCGACCCTTGCTCCCGTTGTCACTTCGCGCCAACCCCCGCGCCCTCGGCATAGCCTACATCCTTGCCGCGACATTGCTGGTGGCGTTGGCGGATGCACTGACCAAGTGGCTTTCAGCCTCCTACGGCACGCCGCAAATCGCGTTCATCCGCTGCAGCTTTGGCGCGATCTACATGGTGGCCTTTGTGCTGGCGACAAGCCGCTGGCAGGATTTGCATACGCAGCGCCTGGGCGGGCACATGACGCGGGCGCTGCTGGTGGCGGGCGTGATCCTCGGGGTTTTTTATGCGCTGGCGAAGATCCCCATGATCGAGGTGGAGGCCATTGGCCATGCCGCACCGTTTTTCGTTGCCGTGCTGGCACCGGTGTGGCTGAAGGAACAGGTCACCGGCCACAACTGGGGCGCCATCGGCGTCGGTTTTCTCGGCGTGCTCATCATCCTGCGGCCGGATCCGGATCACTTCCACGTCGCCCACATCGTCATGTTCGCCTGCGCCATGGGTTATTCGCTGCTGATACTGCTGGCGCGCGGCCTGTCGCGCACGGAGACAACGCTGGCATTGACGTTCTATATCTATCCGCCTTCGGTGCTGATTACCGCGCTGTTCCTCTGGGGCCGGGAGTGGCTGCCGCCGACCCTGGCTCATTGGGGTCTGTTTGCACTGCAAAGCCTGTTCGCGACCGTGGCGACGTTGTTCTTCATCGCCGGCGTGCGGCGCGTGGATGCGACGCTGACCGCGACGCTGGACTACTTCACCCTGATCTGGGTGGCGTTGATTGGATACGCCTTCTGGGGCGAGAAGCCGGACCCGATCACGTTTGCCGGCATCGTGCTTATCGTTGGCGGCGGCATTTACATCGTGCGCCACAGCACGCGCAGGCTGGATGCGAGCATCGTGCAACAGGTGGAACACTAGGATAAATCCGATGCGCCGCAATTCCCCTCTTCTCGGCATCGGCTTCATGCTCGTGGGCACAGTGTTCTTTGCACTGGCCGACGCGCTCGCCAAGTGGCTGGTAGCCAGCTATCCCGTCGCGCAGGTGGCGTGGCTGCGCAGCGGCATGGGGCTGATCCTGATCGGCGGTGTCGCGCTGGCCGGTTCGAAGATCAGTCAACTGCGCACCGAACGGCCCGGCTGGCATGTGTTTCGCGGCAGTCTGAGCGTGGCTGTTTCAATCTCGATGTTTTACGGACTCAAGCACATTGCGCTGGCCGAATTCGTCGCCATTCTTTTCGCCACGCCGTTTTTTGTCGCGCTTTTGTCACCCTGGATATTGCGCGAGCCGGTACCGGCGCAGGCGTGGCTGGCGATCGTCGTCGGCTTCATCGGGATCCTGCTGGTCGCGCGGCCGGTCCCGGGGCATTTTCATCTGGCGCACCTGGTGACGCTGGGTGTGGCGGTGATGTTGTCCGCGATGTATCTGACCGCGCGCATCCTCTCCACCACCGAATCCGCGCTGGCATTGAATTTTCACATCTATCCGCTGACTTCCCTGGTGCTCATGTGGCCGGCCACGCACCAGTGGGTGACGCCGGATGCGAAGGCCTGGCTGATGATTGTGCTGCTCGGCGTGACCGCGACCCTGGCATTGTGGCTACTGGTCCAGGCCATGCGCCACGCGCCCCCGGCGCTGGTGGCGCCCATGGACTACGTGCGCCTGGTGTGGATCACGCTGTTGGGATATTTCATCTTCGGAGAACTGCCCGATGGCATCACGGTCTGTGGCATCGTGCTCATCGTCGCCAGCGGGGTTTACGTGCTGCGGCAGGGACACACCACCAAAACCTGATTGGTGCCGGACTGGGATGGGTAAAGAAAATCTGTTGATAACGAGTACGTGAAGGGCAGGTTTTCCTCGGAGAACTGGATGTGATTTGAGTTAATTCGCATGCA
>MGYT01000174.1:51169-51722 GCA_001801865.1 Gammaproteobacteria bacterium RIFCSPLOWO2_02_FULL_61_13 | reverse complement strand
GCGCTGCGCGAGTTTCTCGGTGAACTGGCGCTGAGTCTCCCCGGCGGCGAGACGCCGCGGACGAAGGATTACGCGAAGTTGTGCGCTGACGTAACGGGGCGCGAGGATTCGCGCCTCATCAAGACGCTGATGCTGCGCAGTCTGCCGCTGGCGGTTTACAGCGCGGAGAATATCGGGCACTTCGGGTTGGATTTCACGGCCTATGCGCATTTCACGTCGCCCATCCGCCGCTACCCCGATCTCATGGTGCATCGTGCCATCCGCGCCATGATCAATCGGCGCGTGAGCAGCGCCCCTGACGAACATGATTTGCAGGCGCTGGCGGAGCATTGCTCCATGACTGAGCGGCGCGCGGATGAAGCCACGCGCGATGCGGTGCAACGCCTGAAATGCGGCTTCATGCAGCAGCACCTGGGCGAGGAATTCCCCGGGGTCATCACCGGCGTCGCCGCCTTCGGCATTTTCGTGGAACTGGATGACCTGTTCGTGGAAGGCATGGTGCACATCACCGCGCTGCCCTCGGACTACTACCAGCATGACGCCGTGCGCCACC
>MGYT01000174.1:49505-51117 GCA_001801865.1 Gammaproteobacteria bacterium RIFCSPLOWO2_02_FULL_61_13 | reverse complement strand
CGTCAAGGTCGTGCGCGTGGATTCCGACGAGAAGAAAATGGACTTCGAGGTCGTGGACAGTGGCGGAGGGCAGGCCCAGCATGGCCGGCGCAAGCGAAAACGCCGGCACTGAGTTCGTGTTCGGCATGCATGCCGTGCGCCATGCGCTGGGCGCAGCTCCGGACCGCGTGAAGGGACTGCTGCTGCAGGCGGACCGCGAGCACAACGCCGCCCTGCGCGAGATCCTGGCGCAGGTGGAGCGCCACAAGATCCCCGTGCGCCACGTGACGCGTCATGAACTGGACCTGGAATCCACCTACGGCAAGCACCAGGGTGTGGCGTTGTTCCGCACGCGCGTGCAGGGCCCGATTCGGGATCTGGAGGATTTGCTGCCGACGCTGGGCGCCGATGCACTCTTGCTGGTGCTGGACCGCGTGCAGGATCCCCACAATCTGGGTGCCTGCGTGCGCACGGCGGATGCCGCCGGTGCCCAGGCCGTGATCATCCCCGAGGATCGAGCTGCGTCCATGACCGACGTGGCGGTGAAGGCGGCCAGCGGCGCTGCGGAACACATCCCGGTGCTGGAGGTAAAGAATCTGGCCCGTGCATTGGAACAATTAAAGAAGGCGGGCCTGTGGGTATTCGGCACGGCCGCCGATGGGTCGACCTCCGTGCACGAGGCGGACTTCAAGCGCCCGGTGGCGCTGGTGCTGGGGGGCGAGGGTTCGGGCATGCGCCACAACGTGGCCGAGCACTGCGATGCTGTCGTGCGCATCCCGCTCGACGGGCACGTGGAGAGTCTGAATGTGTCGGTGGCGGCGGGTATTTGTTTGTTTGAGGTTCGGCGGCAGCGCGGTGCTGTCATTCCGACCGCAGGGAGGAATCCTTCTGCAAGGTGAAGGTCATATCACGATGTTCGGATCGCCTGCAGCAGATTCCTCGTCGCTAATGCTCCTCGGAATGACAAACTGGGATATCACCGCTTGCCTGATAGAATATTGTCCAAAGCAGGCCGATGCCCGTGCCTGCAAATTCCAAATTCGAACCCTGGAGTGTGTGTCATGAAAAGATTCCTGTTGCCCGCATTTATTCTTGCGATGTTGAGCGCCTGTTCCGGACAAGATGCCCCTGTTACCGTGGCACCTCCGGCAGCCGCGGCCCCGGCGCCCAAGCCGCTTACCTCCGGCGTCGACAAGGCCAATTTCGACACCACCGTGCGGCCGCAGGATGATCTCTATCGCTACGTGAACGGCACGTGGATGGCAAAGACCGAGATCCCGGCGGACAAATCCAATTACGGCACTTTCACCATCCTGTCCGACCAGGCCGAGAAAGACCTGCTCGCAATCATTGAAGAGGCGGCCAAGACCATCGGCAATGCCCCCGGTTCGGAGGCGCAGAAGGTAGGCGACCTCTATGCCTCCTACATGGACGAGGCCAAGGCCGAGGAACTGAAGCTTTCGCCGGTCGCTGACGAATTCGCGGCCATTGATGCCGTCGCCGACAAGGCGGCCCTGCTGGAGCAAATGGCAGTGCTGGCGCGCGCCGGCGTCGGCGGACTGTTCGGCGGTTACATAAATACCGATGCGAAGAAATCCGATCAGTACGCGTTCTACATGGTCCAGGCCGGCAT
>MGYT01000174.1:48758-49451 GCA_001801865.1 Gammaproteobacteria bacterium RIFCSPLOWO2_02_FULL_61_13 | reverse complement strand
CGCCTACCTGCCCCATGTGGAACGCATGCTGACGCTGGCGGGCATCCCCGATGCGGCCAAGAGGGCGGCGGCCATCGTCAAGTTGGAGACCACGCTGGCCAAGTCCCACTGGACCCAGGTGGAGAGCCGCGACGATACGAAGACGTACAATCCGAAGACGGCGGCGGAACTGTCGGCACTGGCGCCCGGCGTGGATTTCGTGCGCTACTTCAGCACGTTCGGCAAGGCAGCCGACGGTGACGTGATCGTGGCCCAGCCGTCCTATTTCACCGGCATGGCGAAGGCCATCGAGGCCACATCGCTGGAGACCCTAAAGGATTGGCTCAAGTGGAGCGTGATCAACCAATACGCGAGCCTGCTGAACAAGGATATGGTGGACGCGGATTTCGCCTTCTACGGCACGACGCTGAAGGGCACGCCGGAAAACCGCCCGCGCTGGAAGCGGGGCGTGGAGGCGGTGGAAGTGAGCCTGGGCGAGGCCGTAGGCAAGATATATGTGGAGAAAAATTTCCCGCCGGAAGCCAAGCAGCGCATGGACGCGCTGGTGAAGAACCTGGTGGAGGCCTACCGGCAGGGGATCCAGAACCTTGAATGGATGGGCGCGGAGACGAAGCAGAAGGCGCTGGCCAAGCTGGACCAGTTCTATCCGAAGATCGGCTATCCGGAGAAGTGGCGCGATTACACCAAGCTGGA
>MGYT01000174.1:43262-48748 GCA_001801865.1 Gammaproteobacteria bacterium RIFCSPLOWO2_02_FULL_61_13 | reverse complement strand
GATGACCTGCTTGGCAATCTGCAGCGCGCCGCGGCCTTTGAACTGCAGCGCAACCTGGACAAGCTCGGCAAACCCGTGGATCGCAGCGAGTGGTTCATGACGCCGCAGACCGTGAATGCCTACTACAACCCCGGCATGAACGAGATCGTGTTCCCGGCGGCCATATTGCAGCCGCCGTTCTTCAACATGGCGGCGGACGAAGCCGTTAACTACGGCGCCATCGGCTCCGTCATCGGCCATGAGATCGGCCATGGTTTCGACGACCAGGGTTCGAAGTGGGACGGCAAGGGCAACCTCAGCGACTGGTGGACCGAAACCGATCGCGCGGAATTCGACCAGCGCGGCAAGGCGCTGGTGGCCCAGTATGCCGAGTTCGAGCCGCTGCCCGGTTTCAAGCTCAATGGCGAGTTGACGTTGGGTGAGAACATCGGTGACCTGGCGGGCATGACGTTCGCTCACGCGGCTTACAAGTTGTCTCTGGGCGGGAAAGCGGCGCCGGTGATTGATGAGCTTTCCGGTGAACAGCGCTTTCTCATCGGCTGGGCCCAGGTCTGGGCGCGCAATTACCGGGAAGATGACCTGAAGTCGCGCCTGGCGCTGGATCCCCATTCGCCGTCCGAGTTCCGCGCCAACGGCGTCATGCGCAACATGCCGCAGTTCTACACGGTTTTTGACGTGAAGGAAGGAGACAAGCTGTACTTGCCGCCGAATCAGCGGGTGAAGATCTGGTAATTCGCCGGGGCGGTGCCTGCGTTTGTCATCCCGAAACCGCATTGTCATCCCGAGCGAAGCGAGGGATCTTGCCATTGTCAGCGCCAAGATCCCTCGGCAACCGCTCCCGGCGTTGCTCTCGGTCTCCGCTCCCGGCTCGACTCTACCGGGTACATCCCTGTACCCGTACCTCCCACATCCATGTGGTCGTCCTCGCTGCGCTCGTTCGGGATGACATGAAAGTGCCTCCCCGCTGCCTGGAGGTTGCCAGGCCGGGTCTTATCCAGTACCATTCGCGGCCCTTTATCCTTGCCACACTGCGCGGCGTTGCGGGTGGCTGACAAACCTTGAGGATAACACCATGCGCCACTATGAAATCGTGTTCCTGGTTCATCCGGACCAGAGTGAACAAGTCCCCGCCATGATCGAGCGCTACCGCAGCATGATCGAAGCTGCCAGCGGCGCGATCCATCGCCTCGAAGATTGGGGCCGCCGTCAGCTGGCGTACCCCATCAACAAGATCCACAAGGCCCATTACGTGCTGATGAACATTGAATGTGATCAGGCCACGCTGGACCAGTTGCAGAGCGCCTTCCGCTTTAACGACGCGGTGATTCGCAATCTCATCATCAAGCGTGATACCGCGTTGACGGAGCCGACGCCGCTGGTGAAGAGCAAGGACGAGGGCGAAGAGGAACTCAAATACTCCCGCGCCGCGGAAGAAGGCGTGCGCGAGGAAGAGGTGGTTCCGGCCATTGATGTTGACGACGCGGCGCCTGCTGCGGAACCGGTCTAAGGAGAATCCGCCATGTCACGATATTTCCGCCGCAAGCGCTTCTGCAAATTCACCGCCGAGGGCGTCAAGGAAATCGACTACAAGGATATCGCCACGCTTAAGGGTTGTGTCAGCGAGACCGGCAAGATCGTTCCCAGCCGCATCTCCGGCACCAAGGCCCGTTATCAGCGCCAGCTTTCCACCGCCATCAAACGCGCGCGTTTTCTGGCCCTGATCCCTTACTGCGATTCTCACTGACAGGTCCGGGATTATCCGGGCCCCGCGCGCGTGGATTGCCGCCATGCGCCGGAGGGAATTGAACAAGCAGGTTGATGTAAAGCGTGATGCGCGCAGCCAGGCATGGATTGTTCCAGACAATCCATATGCATTCCCGCCATCCGTGGCGGTCAGACGGCGCGAACTCCCGAGAAACCGGACGCCTCCATGGATGGAGGCGGTAGGGCGACGTCCGGAACCAAAGCCGAATGTACACGGCAGTACATGAGGATTTTGAGGGAGTGAGCAACGCAGTCATGGCAAGCGCAATAGGTTTGCATCCAGCTGCCGGCAAATGCTGAAGGTACTGGCCGAATACTTGACGCGTGGCTGGTTGCAGGCGGTGGTCGCCATCAGCCTCCTGACCGTGCTGTCATTGTTTTTGATGCCGCTGGCGTTTGTATTGAGCGGCGCGCCGGTGGCCCTGGTCACGTTGCGCCGGGGTGAACAGGCTGGATTGCAGGTCATCGGCGGTGTCGGCCTGGTGCTGGCGGCATTGTCCATGCTGGCCGGGGTCGGTCCGGCCCTGGCCCTGGCTTACGCAGTGACGATTTGGGTGCCGGTGTGGTTGTGCAGTCTCGGATTGCGCCGTGTTGAGTCCCAGGCCGCGGTTGTATTGATAGCGGCGCTGCTGGCAGCCACGTTTGCATTGGGCATGCACCTGGCAGTGCCGGACCTTGCTGCATGGTGGCGCGGTTGGCTGGATACCTGGTTAACCCAGACCCTGCCGGCCGGGGATGCGACCCGATACGCGCGCATCCTGGAACCCGTAGCGCCGATGCTGAACGCGCTGGTGGCCGTGGCGATGATGGTAAGCGTGATTTTGGCCGTGTTGATTGGGCGCGCCTGGCAGGCCGGTTTGTTCAATCCGGGCGGTTTCCGGCGCGAATTCCACGGCCTGCGGTTGCCGCGGCAACTGGTGGCGCCGCTGGTGGCAATAGGCATTGCAGTTGTGGTGGTGGAGGGGCCTGCGTTACCGCTCCTGCGCGACCTGCTCATTATCGGGCTGTTTGCTTTTCTGTTTCACGGTGTGGCGGCTGTGCATCGCACCGTGGCCGGCCGCGGGTTTCATCCGGCCTGGCTTGCAGGCATGTACCTGCTGATGCTGTTGCTGCCGCAGATGGTGTTGTTTCTGGCCTGCATCGGCGTGGTGGATGCATGGATGGGCCGGCCGGATAGAGAAGTGTAAGATCAATCATCAGGCTATAAGGGGACTTGGATCATGCAAGTGATTTTGCTGGAAAAGATTCGGAAACTGGGCGACCTGGGTCAACAGGTCAAGGTCAAGCAGGGCTTCGGGAGAAACTTCCTGATCCCCCAGGGCAAGGCCGTCCCCGCGACGCCGGAAAACGTGGCCAAGTTCGAGGCGCAGCGGACTGCGCTGGAGAAAACCCAGACTGAGGCACTGGCGGTGGCCACGGCGCGGGCGGAGAAGTTGAATCCGTTGACCATCACCCTGCATTGCAAGGCCGGCACCGAAGGCAAGTTGTATGGATCGGTGGGTACGGTGGATATCTCCGAAGCCGTGACCCAGGCCGGGGTTGAATTGCACAAGCACGAGGTCAATCTGCCGGATGGTCCGTTCCGCCTGCTGGGCGAATATGAGGTCAAGTTGAATCTGCATGCGGATGTGGATGCGGGCATCAAGTTGATCATCCTGCCGGAAGCGGAATAGGGCGAAGCAACTTGTATTACAAAGGTTTTCTACCTCCACCTTTGCTTGGTTGCCTGACGGCCTGACCACGACTAGACTCGGGCAGTCACGGTAGTCGCACATGCCTGAGTCAGCCATAGCAATATCCGATCCTGAGACAAGGACTCTGAAAATCCCGCCTCATTCCATTGAGGCGGAACAGGCTGTCCTTGGCGGGATACTTCTCGATCCTGAATCGTGGGTTCGGGTTGCCGACAAAATCCATGTCGATGATTTCTATCGAAATGACCATAAATTGATTTTTTCTGCAATCTCGGATCTTGAGAAAGACGGAAAACCCTTCGATGTTGTAACTGTCGCCGAGTGGCTGGAAACCCACCAGAAACTGGACGACGCCAGCGGTTTAAGCTACTTGGTGGCGCTTGCGGAAAATACCGCCAGTACCAGCAACATTTCCGCATATGCCGATATTGTTCGCAAACGATCAGTCCTCCGACAGTTGATTCGCGCTGCATCCAAAATCACCGAATCAGTGTTTAATCCTATGGGTCGTGCGAGCGAAGAAATACTCGATTTCGCCGAGCAAAGCGTATTTGAAATTTCAGAACAGCAAGAGCGTGGGCGGAAAAACTACACACCCATCAAAGATTTGCTGGTCGCCACGCTGGATCGGGTGGATGAGCTTTTTCAGAGCAAAAACCCGATTACCGGCGTGCCAACGGGATTTTCTGATTTCGATAAATTCACTGCCGGATTGCAACGCTCAGATTTGATAGTCGTCGCCGGAAGGCCGAGCATGGGAAAGACGGCCTTTGCGATCAACATCGCCGAGCATGCAGTCATAAAGAGTAAATTGGCGGTGGCCGTTTTCAGCATGGAAATGTCGGGCGAACAGTTGGCCATGCGCATGTTGTCATCGTTAGGACACATTGATTCGCACAAGGTACGCACTGGACAGTTGGAGGATCAGGATTGGCCGCGGCTTACCTCCGCAGTGGATTTGCTCAAGGACACACGTTTATTCATTGACGACACGCCGGCGTTGACGCCCGTTGAACTCCGCGCCCGTTGCCGGCGCATCGCCCGCGAGCACAGGCTGGATATGGTGGTGGTCGATTACCTGCAGTTGATGCAGGTGCCGGGCACAACGGAGAACCGCGCCACCGAGATCTCCGAGATTTCGCGCTCGCTGAAGGCGATGGCCAAGGAACTCAATGTACCGGTGATGGCATTGTCGCAATTGAATCGCAGCCTGGAGCAGCGCCCGAACAAGCGCCCGGTGATGAGCGATCTGAGGGAATCCGGTGCGATCGAGCAGGATTCTGACGTGATCGTATTCATCTACCGCGACGAGGTGTACGACGAGGACAGCGTGGATAAGGGCATCGCGGAAATCATCATTGGCAAGCAGCGCAACGGCCCCATCGGCACGGTCAAACTTGCATTTCGGGGACAATTTACGCGCTTCGAAAACTACACAGCTGCCCAACCCTACATGATGGGCCAGGGTGAATGACGCGGCCCGCCCGCGTCACCGTTGATCTCGACGCCCTCCGCCACAATCTGCAGCGGGTCCGGACGCTGGCTCCTGCAAGCCGCATCATGGCCATCATCAAGGCCGATGCGTATGGACATGGCATCGAGCGTGCTGCAAAGACGCTGGCGGGCGCGGATGCCTTCGGCGTTTCCTGCCTGGAAGAGGCGCAGCAGTTGCGGGCATCCGGTGTGTCGCTTCCCATCGTGCTGCTGGAAGGTCCGTTTTCCGGCACGGAACTGGAAGCGATCGCCCGCCTCGACCTGGAGATCGTCATTCACAGCCCGGCGCAACTGGAGTTGCTGGAAAAATCCGGACTGCGCCAACCCATCTGTGCCTGGCTCAAAATCGACAGCGGCATGCACCGGCTGGGGTTCGATCCCGCCGCCGTGCCGTCGGCATGGCAACGCCTCAAGGCCTGCGGTCGGGTCCGTGCGCCTATCCGTCTGCTGACCCACCTGGCCCGGGCCGGCGTCCCCGGTGACACCATGACTACACGACAGCTGCAATGTTTTGCCGAGGCTTGCGCGGGACTG
>MGYT01000174.1:42757-43232 GCA_001801865.1 Gammaproteobacteria bacterium RIFCSPLOWO2_02_FULL_61_13 | reverse complement strand
GCCATCCTTGCCTGCCCCGAGAGTCACTCGCAGTGGGTGCGCCCGGGCCTCATGTTGTATGGGGTTTCGCCGCTGGTGTCCGGGCGTGGAACGGATCATGGCTTGCAGCCTGTAATGGGGTTACACAGCGAGTTGATATCCGTGCGGCGGCTGCGCGCCGGGGAGTCCGTCGGTTATGGGGCAAGCTGGAGTTGCCCGGAAGACATGCCCATCGGCGTGGTGGCGGCGGGTTACGGCGACGGTTTCCCGCGTCACGCGCAATCCGGCACGCCGATCCTGGTGGGCGGCGCGCGTTGCGCGCTGATCGGCTTCGCCTCCATGGACATGCTCACGGTGGATTTGCGCGCCGCCCCGCAGGCCCAAGTCGGCACCCCGGTGGAATTGTGGGGAGCCAACCTGCCGATTGAGGAGGTTGCCGCGCATTCCGGAACGGTTCCCTACGAATTACTTTGCGGCGTGCATCGCCAGCGGCTCA
>MGYT01000174.1:41421-42708 GCA_001801865.1 Gammaproteobacteria bacterium RIFCSPLOWO2_02_FULL_61_13 | reverse complement strand
CGGAAGAGATGCCGCGCCTGGGTACCGGGCTGGGTGAATTTGATCATGCCCTCGGCGGCGGCCTGGTCGCCGGTTCCGTGATCCTCATTGGTGGCGACCCCGGCATCGGCAAGTCCACCTTGCTGCTGCAAATGCTCGCCGCACTCACGGCCGCCGGTGTGCGCACGTTGTATGTGAGCGCGGAGGAATCGGCCGAGCAGATTGGTGGCCGCGCCCAGCGCCTGGAACTGCCCCGGCGCGGCCTGCGGGCGCTGGCGGAGAACAGCCTGGAACGCATCCTGGAGTTGATCGCGAAGGAACGCCCACAGGTCCTCGTGGTGGACTCCATCCAGACCGTGTACACGGATACGTTGCAATCGGCGCCCGGCTCGGTAAGCCAGGTGCGGGAATGCGCGGCGCAATTGGTGCGGCTGGCGAAGCAAAGCGGCATGACGGTGTTGCTGGCGGGCCACGTGACCAAGGAAGGTGCGCTGGCCGGTCCGCGGGTGCTGGAGCACATGGTGGACACGGTGCTTTATTTCGAAGGCGATACCGGCAGCCGTTTCCGCGTCATTCGCGCGGTCAAGAACCGTTTCGGCGCCGTCAATGAACTGGGTGTGTTCGCGATGACGGATGTGGGGTTGCGGCAGGTGAGCAATCCGTCCGCGATCTTCATTTCCCGTCCCGAGGAACGCAGCGCCGGCAGCGTGGTCATGGTCACGCGCGAAGGCACGCGCCCGCTGCTGGTGGAGGTGCAGGCGCTGGTGGATGACGCCCACGGGGCGAACCCGCGGCGCGTGTGTGTGGGTCTGGACCAGAACCGTCTGGCGATGCTGCTGGCGGTGTTGCACCGTCACGCCGGCATCGTCACCTTCAACCAGGACATATTTGTCAACGTGGTGGGCGGCGTGCGCATCGGTGAAACCGCCGCCGATTTGCCGGTCCTGCTGGCGGTGGTGTCGAGCCTGCGTGATCGATTATTGAGCCGCGACCTGGTGGTGTTCGGGGAGGTAGGGCTGTCCGGCGAGATCCGCCCGGTGCAGAACGGGCCTGAGCGACTCAAGGAGGCCGCCAAGCACGGCTTTACCCGCGCCATCGTTCCGCGCGCCAATGCGCCGAAAACAGCACCGGATGGGATGGAGGTGATTGCGGTGCAGAGGCTTGGTGACGCGGTGGAGTCAATATAGTTACAAGTCACAAGTTACAAGTCACAAGGAAACCAGAAGAATACAGACTGCAAAGTGATCAGGATACAAGCGAGTGTGGTGTTTCCCCTTGTGACTTATAACTTGTAACTTGTAACTTTCT
>MGYT01000174.1:30008-41372 GCA_001801865.1 Gammaproteobacteria bacterium RIFCSPLOWO2_02_FULL_61_13 | reverse complement strand
ACCGCATTTCCGGTGGTTTGCGTTATCTCCATGGTGTAGTCCGTGATCCGCAACGACGTGCCGGTTTCCGGCATGGTCTCGAGATGCTCCAGGATCAATCCGTTCAACGTGCGTGGTCCGTCAGTGGGCAGCTTCCAGTTCATCTGCTTGTTGATGTCGCGAATACTGGCGCTGCCGCTGACCAGGCAGGAGCCATCAGCCTCTTTGTGTATGTCAGCAACAAAAGCCTGCAGGTCCGTCGTGAACTCGCCGACAATCTCCTCCAGCAAATCCTCCAGGGTCGCCAGGCCCTGGATTACGCCGTACTCATCCACCACCAGGCCGATGCGGGTACGGCGTTGCTGGAAATGGATTAACTGCTTGTGCAATTGCGTACCCATGGGGATGAAGTAGGGCTCGCGCAGGATGGTCTCCAGTTTTTCCTTGCGAAACTCCTCCCGCGTGCCGACCACGCGCGGCAGGTTGCGCACATGCAGAATGCCGACAATGTTGTCGATGTTGTCCCGGTATACCGGTATGCGCGTGTGCTGACAGTTGTCGATGAGGCTTAATATTTTCTCTTCGGATTCGTTGAGGTCAATGCCGGCGATCTCGCTGCGCGGGACCATGATGTCGACGACACGGATGCTTTCCAGGTCGAGGATGCTGAGCAACATGCGCTGATGCTTGCGCGGGATCATGGCGCCGGCCTCCATGACCACGGTGCGCAACTCCTCGCGCGTCATGGCTTCCTCGCCGTGCTCGCTGATGTTGATGCCGAACAGCATGAGTACGCCGTTGGCAAGGCGGTTTACCACCCAGACAGTCCAGACCATGGGATTCCAGGGGCTGTTCAGGAAACTGAAGACATAGGCGGCCGGGAAGGCAAGGCGCTCGGGGCGTACGGCGGCCATGGTCTTGGGCGCAACCTCGCCGAATATCAGCAACAGCGGCGTGAACACCAGCGGGGCCACAAACAGGCCCACTTCGCCTACGAGCCGGAGCGCCACCACCGTGGCCAGCGACACCGCCAGGTTGTTCACCAGGTTGTTTCCCAGCAGGATCAGACCGATCAGTCGATCCGGCTGGCTCAGCAAGGCCTCGGCAAGTATTGCGCTCTTGCGACCCTCACGCGCCAGGTGCCGCAGGCGATAGCGATTCAGGGCCATCAGACCGGTCTCGGAACCGGAGAAAAAGGCCGACAGCAGGATCAAACCCCCGAGCGAGCCCAATAGCAGCGAAAGCGGTATGTCATCAATATGCACGGGGATCAGGACTGTACGTTGGTCAACCCACGCACTCAGCGCAGGTGAGGTGGTTCATACGCGATGCAGCACCAGTTCCAGCACGAACTTGGAGCCAAAATACGCCAGTAGCAACAACGTGAATCCTCCCAGCGTCAGGCTTACAAGCCGGTGCCCGCGCCAGCCGCGCGCCCAGCGGCCGGCAAGCACCACGGCAAAGATGATCCACGCCAGCACCGCAAACACCGTCTTGTGCGCAAGGTGTTGGGACATCAGGTCTTGCACAAACATGAACCCCGTGGCCAGGCTCAGGCTGAGAAAGAAAAATCCCCCCGCCAGGATCTGGATCAACAGGTCTTCCATGATTTGCAGCGGCGGCAGCAGGCGTATGGCCTGCACCGGCTGACCGCGTCGCAACATGCGTTCCTGCACTGCAAGTATCAGAGCTTGCCCCGCGGCGATGGTCAACAGGGCATAGGCCGTGATGGAGAGCGCGATATGCGCCCGCACGCCGAGCGGTGCGCCCGCGGCCACTATGCGTTCACTGCTGAACGCGAGTTCCAGGATCAGGCTCAGCGCCGCCGCCGGGAAAAAAATCAGGGTCAAATTTTCCACCGACCGGAACAGCATTGCCGCCAGGATCAACAGCGCGGCAAACCAGGTCATCAGGGAGAGCGCGTTGTAGAAACCGAGATTGAGCCCGTTGGCAGTGAACAGCGACGCGTACAGGACCCATGCGTGCAGGATCAGCGCCAGGCCGCCCGGGACCAGCAGCCTGGTGCGCAGGACCGGCGCCTCCGCCGTTCCGCGCACCTTGCCGGTTCCCCACACGAGTATGGCGGTCAAATAGAGAATCGCCGCGGCGAGATTCAACATGCGGCGGCTCGGTTTGTCATGTGCCTCGGATCCATGGGGCTATTGTATGTTAAGGAAGGCCTGAATGAGTCCCGGGGTGACGGCTGCGTAGTTTCACAGCGCGGCGGTTTCCGTCTATAGTGCCCGCGGTTTTCCATACAGTTCATTATTTCATAACCCGCTCGATACCCGCCCATGTTTGAAAATCTGACAGCCCGGCTTGACCGCGCCGTGCGTGAGTTGCGCGGCAGTGCGCGCATCACCGGGGAATTACTGGATGCGTCGTTGCGCGAAGTGCGCATGGCGCTGCTCGAGGCCGACGTGGCCCTGCCGGTGGTGCGGGACTTCATTGCGCGTGTGCGCGAAAAGGCCCTGGGGACGGAGGTGCTTGCCAGCCTGACGCCGGGGCAGGCGGTGGTGCGCATTGTGCGTGATGAATTGCAGTTCATACTCGGCATGGACGGCGCACTGCGCCTCGCGGGTACGCCGCCGGCTGTCATCCTGATGGCCGGGTTGCAGGGGGCCGGCAAGACCACGACCGCGGCGAAACTTGGACGTTGGCTGCGCGAGCAGCGCAAGTCCGTGCTGCTGGTCAGTACCGACGTTTACCGGCCGGCCGCGATGGAGCAGTTGCAGCGGCTGTGCCAGGAGAATCAACTGGAGTACTTCCCGGCGGCGACCACCGAGGCGCCGGTGGCCATAGCCGCAGCCGCGCTGCAAAAGGCGCGCGCAAGATTCATGGATGTCCTGATCATCGACACCGCCGGGCGGTTGCACATGGATGCGGCCATGATGGATGAGGCGCGCGAGTTGCACGCGATGCTGAACCCCAGTGACACCTTGTTTGTGGTCGACAGCATGATGGGCCAGGATGCGGTGCGCGCCGCCGGCGCCTTTACCGCGGCACTCCCCCTGAGCGGCGTGATTCTCACCAAGATGGATGGCGATGCCCGGGGCGGCGCGGCCCTGTCCGTGCGTCATGCCACCGGCGTTCCCATCCTGTTCCTGGGCAGCGGCGAAAAGACTGCCGACCTGCAACCATTTCAGGCCGAGCGTATCGTCTCGCGCATCCTCGGCATGGGTGACATGCTGAGTTTAATCGAGGAGGTGGAGCGCAAGACGGATCGAAAACAGGCGGATGAACTGGTGCAGAAATTGCGCCGGGGCAAGGGTTTCGATCTGGATGATTTCCGCGGCCAGCTGCAGCAGATGCGTAACCTGGGCGGTCTCAGCGGCCTCATGGACAAGTTGCCGGGCGGCATGCAGATCCCGCGGGAAATGGTGCAACAGGTGGATGAGCGGCAACTCATGCGGCTGGATGCCATTATCAGTTCCATGACCCGGGCCGAACGTCGCCGCCCGGACCTGATCAATGGATCCCGCAAGCGCCGGATAGCCGGCGGCTCCGGCACGGCGATCCAGGACGTCAACCGGCTGTTAAAGCAGTTTGATCAGGCGCAGAAGATGATGAAACGGCTGAACAAGAAAGGCGGGATGGCGAATATGATGCGCGGGTTGTCCAGTAGAATGCCCAAAGGATTCCGTCCGTAGCGGATTAACGCGCGAGTCGGATCAGATTTACGTAGGGTGGGCTTCAGCCCGCCGGGATGACCTGGCCGTCTGAAGCCGGCCCTACATTGTCAGTTTCCGCGCTCCGCGGCTCGTTGCTCCAGAAAACGCGCGAGCAGTTCCTCTGCAAAACCCTGAAGTTGTCCAACGTCCGTGGGCTGCATGGCTCCGACCCAGCCATCCGACCAGGTCTCGACCGTCGTAAAGGCATTGGCATCCGGATTCACGGGCAGTTTGCTGCGCAGGGTCAGGTTGATGTTGTACAGAAAGAAAAAATAGGGCGCGCGCATCAGGCGTATTCGCAGTGTCAGTACGCCGGCATTCTTCGTTGCCGCGAGATCGCCCTCAGGCACGACTTGCACGCCGGCGGCCAGCAGGCGGCTGGAAATTTCCTGCTCCACCTTTATGCGGCTCAAGCCATGGGCTGCCATTTCCTCATCCAAGCCGTCGATAACGAGCGTAAGGGCATCCGTGACGCCCAGCACGCCCTCGGTGTGGTTCACGGCAGCGGCGGTGGATGGAATTGAAATCAGTGAACCCACGCAGCACATTGCTGCCAGCAAAAGTCCCGGCACCGAATGTCTCATACAGGGCCTCCTTTAACGCGTCGCGGCAGGCTGTTCCAGCCGTGGAGCATGGCCACCGCGGCAATCATCAGAAAACAAATGAGGCTCCACTCGGCAATACTCAGGGACAGAAACGTCCAGGTGACCTCCGCGCATTCCCCGGAGCCGGCGAACACCATGCGCAGGGCGTCCCCGAGCGGGAATACCTCGAGCATGTAATCCAGCCCGGGGCCGCATTCAGGGACCTTATCCGCGGGCAGATGCTGCAACCACACCTGCCGGCCGGCGATGGCCAGTCCAACCAGGGCGCTGAGCAGTATGGTGCCGGAGTAACCCAGGCGACCGGGGCCCTTTGGTGCATGAATGGCGCCCACCAGGCCCACGCAGGCGACGACGAAATAGGCGATGCGCTGGAATATGCAGAGCGGGCAGGGTTCCTGCCCGGCAAAGTACTGCAAGTAATACCCAAACCCCAGCAGGCCGATGCAGACCGCCGCCAGGGCCGCGTAAAGGGCGCGGGCTGATTTGAAGGATAGTGGGAAATTCATGGCCTTGGTTCGCTACCTGGCGCCAATTCTATATGAGTCCGGAGAAAAGCCGGGATGCGTTCCTCGAGCCAGTAACGCGGCCGCCAGGGGAGGCTGCCCGACACAAAACCCACATGGCCCCCTTGATCAGACAATTCGAGTGTCACGCAGTCGGCAAGTTCCGCCGCGGCGGGAATGGCCGCAGGCGTCATGAACGGGTCGTCCCTGGCATGGATGAGCAGGGTCGGCACCCGAATGGCATGCAGGTACTGGCGCGAGCTGCTGCGCGCGTAATAGTCATGCACATCGCTGAAGCCGTGCAGGCGCGCGGTGACGGCATGATCAAATTTCCAGAAATCAGTCAGCTGTTGCAGCTGGCTGGCAGTCATGCCCAGGGTTTGCCGTTCGCGCCCCCGGAATTTCTCTGCGACTTTGGATCGTAATCGGCGCAGCAGGTGCCACTGGTAAACACGCGAGAATCCGGAATTCAGCCGCTCGGCCCCGGTGGCAAGGTCATAGGGGACGGAAACCGCGGCGGCGGCCTGGAGGCCTGCGCCGGTTCCGCTTTCTCCCAGGTATTTCAACAATGCATTTCCGCCGAGGGAGAACCCGACTGCAGCCATTGGCAGACCGGGGAAACGCGCCCGCAGTGTCTTCACCAGAAATCCGATGTCGCCGGTGTCACCGGAATGATAGCTGCGGTCCAACCGGTTCTGACGTCCGCTGCATCCGCGAAAATGCATCAGCACGCCGCGCCAGCCATTGGCATGAATCGCGGCCAGCAGGCCATATGCATAGGGCGAGCCAATGCTGCCCTCGAGGCCGTGCAGCACCATGACGAGAGGGCCCGAGTTGCCGGATGACCAGCACAGGTCGACAAAATCCCCATCCGGCAGTTCCAGTTGCTCCTGGGATAAGTCCGACCGACCGGCCGGGTGCAACAGGGCTGCCCAAAGCGTCTGGGCGTGGGGGGTGGGTAACCACCAGGCAGGGGTGAAAAGTGGAAAGCGCAAAGTTAAAAGTGGAAAGCAAGTGTACCGAGGTGTCGTATTTTACTTTTCACTATCAACTGGCCCGATCACGCTGATCTGCGCGCCCCCCGACTCGCAATAAAGCACCTTAGCAGCGCCCACACTGAAATCCGCCACCGCCAGCGCCACCAGTTCGTCGGGCCCGCTTTCCGCCGCGTACAGCACTGTGGCTACGGACGCTCCGGACGCGTTCAGCAGGGGGCGGCCGGATAGCAACGCGGATTGCAGCGACCTTGTGGCCTGCAATCGAAACAACCCGCGCTTCACCGTCCCGCGGTAGCGCAGGCGGGCGACAATCTCCTGGCCCGGATAGCACCCCTTCGTGTAACTCAGTCCCTGCCAGCGTTCGAGGTTGAGTTCCTGCGGCAGGAATTTCTCCGAGGTCCCGGCATCGACCCAGGGCATTCCGGATTCCACATCGAGTCGCGCCCACTCCTGCGCACTGAACGGGGTGGAATGTGGCGCCACGACGCCTGGTAAAAAGTATCGACGCATCTGCCCGGTTTCCACTGGATGACGCAGCAACCGGCGCTGTTCCTCAGGGCTGAGGGCGCCGGCAGCCTCTGCGTCCAACCCGATCGGCACAGCGTCTGCCGGCGACAGTTGCAGCTTTACATCGGCACGCAATATGAACATCCGCAGCCTTTGGATTACCCGCGTTGCCAGATCGGCCGGCAAGAGCAAGGTCCAGCCGGCGGTCACGCGGAAGGCGAACAGCGTGGTGATGACCCGGCCTTTGGCGGTACACCAGGCCGTCAGGTAACCCCCGCCGGCAGCGAGGGACAGGAGATCAGCACAGAACTGGCCATGGAGAAATGTCGTCGAATCCGAGCCGGTGACACCTACGCAGGCAAGGTTCGATAACGTAACGGGGGAACTATTGGATTCCATGGTTGCACTGGATCAGTAGAATTAAAGTGAAAAGTTAAAAGTGAAAAGCAAAAATAAATCGCGCAGCTTCGTGGTGTTCACTTTCCACTTTTAACTTTGCACTTTTATCTTCGTAGGCCCCGCAGCATCTTAATCAACGGCAAGTATGCTGGCGAAGGTGGCAGACTGCGACCAATTACCCAGTCCAGCAGGTCGTTATCAGGTTCATCCAGCAGCCGGTCCAACGCCGTAATCTGTTCGGGCGATAACCGCGGCAGGTCATCCTGCGTGAACCGTTCCATCAGCACGTCGAGTTCCTTGATGCCGCGCCGGCAGCGCCAGCGGAGGCGTGCTGTATCAGAACCACTCAAATGGTTCGAACAACCATCAGCTTTTTGATTTCGGCGATGGCCTTGGCGGGATTGAGGCCCTTGGGACAGGTGTTAGTGCAGTTCATGATGGTGTGGCAACGATACAGCCGGAACGGATCTTCCAGTTCATCCAGGCGCTCGCCGGTGTGCTCGTCCCGGCTGTCCACGATCCAGCGGTAGGCCTGCAACAGGATGGCAGGACCGAGATAGCGATCACTGTTCCACCAATAGCTGGGACAGGACGTGGAACAACAGGCGCACAGGATGCACTCATACAGGCCATCCAGCTTCTCGCGGTCCGCCTTGGATTGCAGCCGCTCCCGATCCGGCGGCGCCGGGGTCTGGCTTTGCAACCAGGGTTTGATGGACGCGTACTGAGCGTAAAAGTGTTTCATGTCCGGAATCAGATCCTTTTTCACTTCCATGTGCGGCAACGGGTAAACAGCCACCTGGCCCGGGATATCCGTGCTGGCGCGGGTGCAGGCGAGGGTGTTGGTGCCGCCGATATTCATCGCGCAGGAGCCGCAGATCCCCTCGCGGCACGAGCGCCGGAACGTCAACGTCGGGTCCACCTCGTTCTTGATGTAGATGAGCGCATCGAGAACCATCGGCCCGCACTTGTCCAGGTCGATCTCGTAGCTGTCCAGGCGCGGATTTTCCCCGCTATCCGGGTCCCAGCGATATACGTTGAATGTCTTTTTGCGCGCCGCACCGTCGGCGATGCTGTGTTTCTTGCCGGGTTTGACTTTCGATTTGCGGGGCAATGTGAACTGAGCCATTTATATCACTCCGAATGTCTGAGATGTTAGAGACCAGCTACAAGCCACAAGCCACAAACTACAAGCTACTATTGAGCGTTGCGTAAATAGTGAACATGCCAACGCCGTCATTCCGGCCAAGCCTGCGCAGCAGGCGCGAGCCGGAATCCAGCGGCTTTGCCTGCATTTCCAGAGACTCTGGATCCCGGATAACGCCTGCGGCGTTTCCGGGATGACGGCTAAATAGTTCACCCATTGTGCAAGGCTCAATAGGAAAGTCAAAATATGCACCCGCTTCCAGAACTTGTTGCTTGTGGCTTGTAGCTGATTCAATAGACCCGCTTCTTCGGCGGCACGACTTCCACCTCGTTCGTCAACGTGTACAAGTGCACCGGCCGATAGTCGAACCTTACATCGCCGCGCGCCGGGTCGATCCACGCCAGCGTGTGTTTCATCCAGTTGACGTCGTCGCGGTCAGGGAAATCCTCGCGCGCATGGGCGCCGCGGCTTTCCTTCCTGTTGGCCGCGGAGTGGATGCTGACCATGGCGCATTGCAAAAGATTTTCCAGTTCCAGGGTTTCTGCCAGGTCGGTGTTCCATATCAGCGAGCGATCAGTCGTGTTCACATCCTGCAATGACTGGTAAATCTGCTGCATTTTCCCGATTCCCTCCTGCAGTGTCGCTCCGCTACGAAAGACCGCTGCGTTGCTCTGCATCACCTTTTGCATGTTGTTGCGGATGGCCGCAGTCCGCATCGAACCCTGGGCATGGCGCATTCGATCCAGGCGCGCAATGGCGGACTCGCCGGCGCTGGCCGGCAGGGGTTTGTGCGCGGTCCCGGGGCGGATCAGTTCCGCGGCACGGATGGCCGCGGCGCGACCGAAGACGATGATATCCAGCAGGCTGTTCGAGCCCAGGCGGTTCGCCCCGTGCACGGAGACACAGGCGGCCTCGCCGATGGCCATCAGGCCGGGAACGATGCAGTCCGGATTCGCATCCTTCAGCACCACCACCTCGCCGTGATAGTTGGTCGGAATGCCGCCCATGTTGTAATGGGCGGTGGGAATGACCGGGATCGGCTCCTTGGACACGTCCACGCCGGCAAAGATACGGGCGGACTCGGCTATGCCGGGGAGACGTTCGTGGATTACATCCGGCCCCAGATGTTCCAGGTGCAGGTGAATGTGATCCTGCTCCTTGCCGACGCCGCGTCCTTCACGGATCTCAATCGTCATGGAGCGGCTTACCACGTCCCGCGAGGCCAGGTCCTTCGCCGAAGGCGCGTAGCGTTCCATGAAGCGTTCGCCCTTGGAATTGGTGAGATAGCCGCCTTCACCGCGCACGCCCTCGGTAATCAGGCACCCGGCTCCATAAATTCCGGTCGGGTGGAACTGGATGAACTCCATATCCTGCAGCGGCAAGCCGGCCCGCAGCACCATGGCGTTGCCATCCCCGGTACAGGTGTGCGCGGACGTGCAGGAGAAGTAGGTGCGCCCATAGCCACCCGTGGCCAGCACGACCGCGTGCGCACGAAACCGGTGCAGCGTGCCCGCTTCCAGATTCCATGCCATGACACCGCGGCAGACGCCATCACCGTCCATGATCAGATCGAGCGCGAAGTATTCAATGAAAAACTCGGCGTCATGTTTCAGTGACTGCTGGTAGAGCGTGTGCAAAATGGCGTGGCCGGTCCGATCCGCCGCGGCGCAGGTACGCTGCGCGGTGCCCAGGCCGAAATTCGTGGTCATGCCGCCGAACGGCCGCTGATAGATGCGGCCATCCTCGGTGCGGGAAAACGGCACGCCGTAATGTTCCAGCTCGATTACCGCCGGCGCCGCCTCGCGGCACATGTACTCAATGGCGTCCTGATCGCCAAGCCAATCCGACCCTTTCACGGTGTCATACATGTGCCAGCGCCAGTCGTCCGGGCCCATGTTGCCGAGGGCCGCACTCATGCCGCCCTGGGCGGCCACCGTATGGCTGCGGGTCGGAAACACCTTGGTCAGGCAGGCGGTTTTCAGCCCCTTGGCGGCCATGCCAAAGGTGGCCCGCAGTCCGGCCCCGCCGGCGCCCACGACAATGACGTCGTAATAATGATCGGTGACGGGATAGGCCTGCGGCATGGGACGTCAGCCGAGAAATACGCGCAGGATCGCCAGTATCGAGGCGAGGCCGGCAAGGATTGCCAGGAACTTGACCATGATCAGGCTGGTGACTTTCTGCCAGTCATCGTGGATGTAGTCCTCTATCACAACCTGCACGCCCAACTGACCGTGATGGCACGCCGCCACGACGAGAGTCAGAAGCAGCAGCGTGTTCACGGGCGTGCGCAACCAGACCACAACCTCGCCATAATCCTGCAGGTCCAGTCCCAGCAGCGAGATGACAAGCCAGAGGCAAAGCGGCGCGAGCAGGATCGCCGTGACGCGCTGCTGCCAGAAATGTTCGGTGCCGTGCTTCGCGGAGCCCAAACCGCGTACGCGCGCCAGTGGCGTCGTCAGGTTCATGAGAGCCGCATCCACAGGCAGGTTGCAAAGGTCAGCAGCACGCTGAGGAAGACCACGATGTACCCGGTCAGATAGGTGGTGGCCAGATCCAGGCCGCGACCCAGGTCCCAACCCAGGTGGCGAATACCGTTGCACAGGTGGTAATAGACCGAAAACATCAGACCCAGCAGCAGCAATTTGCCGTACCAGGCGGAAAAATGGTTCAGCAGCGCGGCATAAGCCTCCGGGCCGGCGGCGATACTGAGCAGCCAATAGGGCAGCAGTAACAACGCCAGCGCCAATAACACTCCCGTGCCGCGATGGGTGATGGACAGCACGGACGTCAGTTGTGGCTTGTAAATCTGCAAATGTGGTGACAATGGAGATTTTGCGCGACCCATTGCGTGTCCCCAATTAACTCAATCTATCGTCATGCCGGCGCAAGCCGGTATCCAGTAAATTAATACTGGGCCCCGGCCTTCGCCGGGGCGACGCGCCGGTGTGTCGCGTATCCCCGATTTTCATCAAAAGTCGATGCAACGCCCGCGACGTTCCCAGTCGCCATATCGGGTGGGCTCCGGACCCCTGGGTCCGCCCACCTCCGGAGCGGGTAACGCAGTCGCGCCATTTGGTCGAACTGCGGGTGTGGGAATGATGCTGGAAACCGCCGGTAATCGCTCCTGCTTTTCCATTTTTTGTTGTTCCTTCATGGACTTGGTTCCGCTTGGCGTGCTGCGTGGTGTTACCGGCGACGGATTGCTAGTATGTTTTTTCCAACCAGTTATTGCAAGACACGGACAGGAAGGTTGCGGGCATGGACGAGCCTTTGACGCAAGTGTTGTTCATCAAGCCCGCGCGTTCGCGCTACCTGGCCATTTTCATCACTTCCATATACCTGGGCGCGATGGGTGCAGTGGCCTGGACGGGACTGCCACTGCACCTCAAAGTCTTCGCTATAACGTTGCTACTGGGCGTATTCACCCGGACCATAGCGGCGTGGTGGTTCGATTTTGAGCGCACGCAAAGATATGCATTCATGCTGACGGCAGCGGGTGATTGGTTGCGGCAGGCGCCGGGCGGTCAGACCGAGGCGCTGGTTGCGGTGCCG
>MGYT01000174.1:26822-29999 GCA_001801865.1 Gammaproteobacteria bacterium RIFCSPLOWO2_02_FULL_61_13 | reverse complement strand
GTCCGATTGCGTTCCAGTTCCGGTCCGCCAGCCAGGCATGATTTGATCCTGTTGCCCGATAATCTCGATCCTGCCACGACGCGGCGGCTGCGGGTTCGCCTGCGATTACCCCCCTGAACGCCGGAGCGTCCATGCCGTCAGTGTCGCAGACGCCACGCGATCCACAGTTTCCGCAGCGGCGTCAGTGCCATACGCTCAGTCAGCAAACGCTCTGGTTGCCGCAGCATTTTCTCGCAGAGTGCGAGATTGATGAGATGCAACACGCGGCAAAACAACGGCAATGCCTGGAAGGATCCCGTGCCGGGTTCAGCGCACTGGAGCAATCCTGCGCGCAAATCTGATAGCGTCCCCGTGAGCGCCACGGGGAGGACCGGGTTGGACAACAGTGCGGCGCCAGCGGAAGTGTCCAGACCGTGCGATTGAAGCAACGCGTGCGGCAATGGACAGCGGCCCGCTGACGTGCGGGGCGCCAATTCCAGGACCTGTTGCAATTGCCCGCTCAAGGCCGCAATCGTGCCGATCCGATCCGTTACCTCGGCGCCACCTGCGGTTGAGCAGGCCCTGGAGGCCAATTGCCATACTCCGGCCTGCAGGCTCCGGCAATGCGCGCGCCACTGGGCGTCCGATTCCGGTTGCCACCCCGCCAATTCCTCCAGCCCGGCGATCACGCTGGGTTCCAGGCACCCCGCGATCGATGCGGGAGCGACGGGCAATGCGCGCAGTTCCACCATCAGCGGGTGTGCGGAAGTCGTCATGCGCACTTCCTCGAGTTCCTCCCGCCACCAGAGCAGACGCCGGCCGGTGGCCGTTGGATCGGTGGCCGAGACCAGGTCGCGGCGAATCTCCTCCAGGAACGCGAAACAGGTGTGCAGAACACGGCGTTCCGGGACTGAATGAAAAAGCGCTGCGTAATAAAGGCTGGAACCTGCTGGCGCCGCCCGATGCGTACAAAACTCTTGCGGATTCAATTATTACCGGCGCCCAGGCCAACCCATGCCAGCAGTTCCATGGGTTCGCCAATCACGTGGTCGGCGGCCCATTGTTTTGCAGTGTCGACGCCGTCCATGTAGCCATATCCCGCCACCACCACGCGCATGCCGGCGCGGCGGGCGGCCTCCACGTCCCTGCTGGAATCGCCGACGTAGATTGCAGCGGCCGGTTCGCAACCCAGCAATTCGCAGGCATGCAGCAGGGGTGCGGGGTGGGGCTTGGCAAAGGCGGTGGTGTCGCCGGAAACCACACAGGCGGCTCGCTGGAGCAGTCCCAGGGTATGCAGCAGGGGTTCGGTCAATTCAGCGAGCTTGTTGGTGACGATACCCCAGACTATGCCGCGGGCCTCCAGGGCCCCCAGCAAGTTGAGGGTTCCGGGGAAAAGCGTCGTCTGCCGGTCCAGGCAGGCGCGATACCGGTCGATGAACCGGTTCCGTAGCGGAAGCAAGGTTTCTTCCTGCGCGTCGGGATACGCGAGACGGAGCATGGCGATGGCGCCATGGGACGCCGCGGGTCGAACCTCTCCCAGCGGCAACGGCGGCAATCCCTGTTCCGTCAGCACCTGGTTCAGCGCGTACTGCAGATCGGGTGCGGTATCTGCCAGTGTGCCATCCAGATCAAACAGGACGTGGGTTGGGGTAGGCGTCATGCAGCTGCGTCCCGGCGCGCATGAACCATGTAATTAATGCTGACATCGTTACTCAGCGAACACCGGTCCAGCCATGGGAAATATTGCAGGCCCACCAGGTCAATGACCGTGAATCCGTGACGCGCCAGCATTCGCCTCAGTTCGGCCGGCCGGATAAACCGGGCGTAATCATGTGTGCCGATGGGCAGCAGCCGAAACAGGTATTCCGCGGCCACCACCGCACCCAGATACGCCTTGAGGTTGCGATTCAGCGTGGACAGGATCAAATCGCCACCCGGTTGCAGCAGCCGCGCGCAGGCCTGGAGCGTGGAGTCCGGGTCCGGAACGTGTTCCACCAGTTCCATGCAGGTGATTACCTGAAATCCGCCGGCCCCTGAGGCACTCAGGCTCTCGGCGGTGCCGTGCACATAATTCACACGCGCACCGCTGATTGTGCCGTGGCTGCGTGCAGTGCGGATGGCCGCTTCGCTGGCATCCACGCCGGTCACTGTGGCGCCGCGCATGGCCATGGCCTCACTCAGGAGTCCGCCGCCGCAACCCAGATCCAGGACTTGCTTGCCGGATAGCCGCACTTCGGCATCTATGTAACGCAGGCGGATTGGATTGATGACATGCAGGGTTCGCAGCGGCCCCTCCGGGTCCCACCATTGGCCGGTAAGGCGCTCAAAATTCGTGATTTGAGCCGGATCCAGATTAACTTTTGTCATCGCTGTCGGTTTCGATGCAGGTTTTGGGGGGCTAGATGTTAGTTTAGATTGGATGCGTATCTTTTTGAATTATATAACCTGGGAAATTCTAAGAGTTCGGGGTTTTTGGCCATGGCAGGCACGCCAATGTCAGTGAGAAATTGAAGTCCTGTGCCTTGCTACGGTACGCTGCGTGCGGCGCAGCCGGCGTAACGCAGGGCGTGCACAAAAAATAATCATAATCACCTTGAATTGCGGCGCGGTTGTCGGTACGGCGACCCCGGCCAAAGGAGCATCGTTTCCATGATCCCGAATCTGATTCGCGCCCTTGCGATGCTGGTGTTGCTGGGGTTGGCAGGCGGTTGCGCGACAACTGCAAGCGTTGACGCGCGTGACCCGCTCGAAGGCCTGAATCGATCGGTCTTTGGATTCAACAAATTCATGGACAAGGCGTTGTTTGATCCGGTCGGCAAGGTTTACAAGAAAGTGATTCCGCATCCCGTGGATCATGGCGTCACGAATTTTTTCAGTAATCTCGGTGAGATTGCGGTCATTGCCAATAGCATATTGCAATTTAAACTGGGCCAGGCCACCAAGGATGTGGCCCGCTTCGCCGCTAATTCCATTCTGGGCATCGGTGGGCTTTGGGATGTAGCCACCGGTATGGGGCTACCCAAACATGACGAGGATTTCGGTCAGACGCTGGGGCATTGGGGCATCGGTCCGGGTCCCTTCCTTATCGCGCCGTTCTTCGGACCGACCACCTTCCGGGACGCGGTCGGCTTCGGTGTCGATAGCGTTTTTCTGAATCCGGTGGGCTACGTGGACCCGGAGGCCTACCGTGCCGGATTG
>MGYT01000174.1:0-26805 GCA_001801865.1 Gammaproteobacteria bacterium RIFCSPLOWO2_02_FULL_61_13 | reverse complement strand
CCGGCCTCCGCCGGGGTGACCGCCGGTAAGGCGGATGGACTGGATTCCGGATAACCGCATCGCGGTTTCCGGAATGACGAAAAGATGTTCAGCCGTTGCGCAAGGCTCAAAAAGTTAATCTGAAGTCGCTGTGTTATTTGCTGCCTGCGGGGTCAGGCGCGAATCAGCAATTCCCAGGCTGCTGACAAAGGCCAACAGCTTCTCTTCCTTTTGTGAAGTGGTCGCCGCGTCAGAGACGTGCGACAGCGCGCGGATTTCCAGGAGCTTTCTGTGCGCCGCGTTTGCCACTTGCAGGAGTTCGCCGGAACCCGCCGCCGCATCCCGGTCGGATTGTGGCAAGGCCAGCCAGCGTGCCTGGAATTGATCCAGGCTCTGATCGGACCAATCCTTCACGTCCAGAAATTCCACCAGGGCGTCAGTGGCTGCGTTCGCACCGTTCGAGGCGGCAACTGAGGCAACCGATTCGGGGGTGTCGGCCACCATGGTGTCCGCGTTTACGGTCGGGGGCTGCGCTGCGGCAGCGGGACCATTGTCTTTGCGGCTGACAAGGGCAACCACAAGTCCCAGCACTGCCACGATGGCGATGATGCCCACGATCACCAGGGGCAGGTTGGAGTGGGTGTTATGCGCAGCCGGTGCCGGCCCATTGGCTGGCGCCCGCTGAGGCCGCGGCGGGGTCACGTCTCCGGACGCCGGGACCACCTGGGTGATATCGAAAACGTCGAGCTCGTCCAGCTCCACGGCGTTGGTTTCGGCGTTGCGTTTGCGCTTCCCGGGACTGGTGTTGTCCTGGGACACCCGGGCCACTACGGGTGCTGCGAAATCGATGGCTTCGACGCGGATAGTCCCGGCGAGGATACCGTCTATCAGCGTCGCCCGATTGCGACGATAGGATTCACGATCCAGCGTGCCCTTGGCATAATCCTTGGCCAGGTCCCTGAGTGTCTGGGTTTCCATAACCGGTCAGCCGTCGTTCCGGCCGTCAACCAACCTCGTCCAGCACGACGCGGAAACCGGTGACGTCGTCGCCGCTACCGCCGACCGGGCGGGCCGCGGAAACGTCGCAGTTGCTGATGGCATCGGAGTAGGCGCCACCACGCGCGGCGGCATTGCCTTCACCTTCCAGCACGATCTCCTGGACGTTGCCGACGAAATTTTTCAGGCCCCAGTCATTGGACATGCCGGAGGTCACGCTGGCAGTGCCCGTGCCCTTCAGAATCTTGTCACCCATGGTCACGCGGCAGTTCAATGTGCCCTTGATCTGCTTGAATTCATCCGATTCGGCGGTGAGTTTGCCGCCTTCGGATGCGGCATATTCCCACTCCTCGGGCGTCGGCAGGCGGTAGTTCTTGCCGGTGCGCTTGGCAAGCCAGGTGACGTATTCCTGGGCCTGTACCAGAGAGATGCCGGTCAGCGGGTCGTTCAGTTTTTCCTTGGTCAGAATCGGCTTGCAGGTTCCGGTCAATGCGCAGTATTTGCTCCAGTCGCCGACGGATATTTCAAACTTGCCGATGGCGAAGGGTTTGGCGCCTTCCGCATTGGGTGGCACTACGACCATCAGCGGGCCACGCCAGCCGGTGTAGACCAGGTCCCAACAAATGGCCTTCGCGCGTTTGCCGTATCCCGCCACATCACCCCTGCATTCACGCCCGCTGGAGACCGGGGTCCAGTTTTCCCGTGCCTGTCGCAGGGCTTCCTCGGATGTGTCTGCGATGCTCGTGGTTTCAGCTCTTACCATGCGCTTGGCCGGGTTGCCCGGTGAACCGGCGATCAACTGGTCGATTTCGCCTTCGGCCTTGGTCCACTCCGCGTTGTCGTCCCAGGCGGACTGGGCACGCAGCAGGAGCCTTTTCGCCTGGCGCAACTGCTCGTAGCTGTCCCCGGCGGCGGCCTTGGCCTGCTCGTAGGCCGAAAATTCGTTGTTCGCCTCGGCAATCGAACCTTGCAACGTCTTTTCGA
Source organism: Gammaproteobacteria bacterium RIFCSPLOWO2_02_FULL_61_13 (assembly GCA_001801865.1). GTDB lineage: Bacteria > Pseudomonadota > Gammaproteobacteria > Eutrophobiales > Eutrophobiaceae > 2-02-FULL-61-13. The sequence continues at coordinate 24,846 of MGYT01000174.1, read as the reverse complement.
ATTCGACCACGTCGGGATGGCCTTTGTATTCCCCGGCCGCTGCGGTTTCCAGCAACTTCCCGGCTTCCGTCAGCTTGCCTGCATCCAGTGCCGCGTAGGCCTGGTTGCGGCCGGGCCAGGGCTTCAACGTGTATTTGTTCTTCAGGTCGGCGAACACGTTGCTGGTGTCAAACATGGTTGCAGCGGCGTCCACCAGGGCGGCGGCCGTATTTTCATCGGATTGCGCGAGCGTGCGGATACGCTCGCTCAGGATCTGTTCGGACTGGTTCCGGAATTCCGTATACCCCTCCGGATCGCCGTCTTCGATCTGCTTTACCTTGCGCGCCATGTCCACGACCTCGTCCGAGGTGAACACACGCGCCTCACGGAAGTGCGCGGTGAGTTCGACGATGTTGACCTTGGAGCGATTCTCGTCGCGCACGGCCTTGAGCGAGGCGTTGCGCGGGGTGAGCTCGAGTCCGGCGTCGGCCAGTTTCATGGCCGTGGCAAAGTCGCCACTTTCGGCTGAACCCTCCGCCAGTCGCAGATAGCTTTCTGCCAGCCGGGCGGGTCCCTGGCGTGTGATGAAATCGTCATCCGGCGGCAATTCCGCCTTCAACTGGTTGAACAACTCCTGGGTCTCGGCCACGCGATCCGCCTCCGAGTCCACATTGAACTGTTCCTTCAATTCATTGATGCGTTGCTGCTTCTCGAACGCAACGCGCGTATCCGCGATCCTGGTTCGGGTTTCCAGCAGCAGGGGCAGTTCGGGCACAAATCGTTGCCCGCGTATGGCGAGGTCGTCAGCGGCGTCGAAGCGGCTGGATTGCAGCAGTGCCACTGCCTGTTGCGCGTACTGCGTGCCGATGGTCTCCTTATATCCCTGCAGCATGGGGGTAATCGAGGGGTCTTCCTTTTGCAAACTGTCCAACTCGCGGATGCTCGCAAGCACATCGCCTTCCCATGCCGCGTCTGCGGTGTTCGGTGCGGCAAGTTTCCCGTCGATAACCTGTTTGTTTGACGCGACGATCTGTTGCGCCGCCTGGGTGCGATCAGCACCTTTCAGGTGCGCAAGTTTGAACTGGGTCAGCTCACCGTTCAGGCGCATGGCTGACAGCAGTCCGCCATACTGGCTCACCACAGCGTCTGCATCTGCCCGTGTTCCTTCCTTCAACACGCGCGCCAGTTCCTTTTCCGCAGCGGCCTTGGTTGAATCCGCCAGCGCCTTCAGCGCCGGAGATTCTTCCGGCGATGCCTTCGAACCCAGCTCGGTAATGGGCGCCGCGTGGGGCTGCAGGTCGGCCAATGTGGCCACCTGCACCTGGCTCAAGCCCGTGGACAGTTCCGCCACGCGCACCGTGTGCTGAACCTTGGACCGCAGGTCGGTCAGCGGCGCATTCCCCGGCGCCACCTTCAAACCGGATTCGATCAGGGCCAGGGCTTTCGGGTAGTCGCCGCCGGTAAATGCCTGATTCGCTGCAAGGCGATAGGCATTTTCCAGGCCCGGATCCTTCAACAGGGGATGATTCGGATCGATGCGCTTGCGGATCGTGGCCAGGATCTCCTGCGTGAAGTCCAGATTGGCGTAGTCTTTTTTGGCCTTGATGAACTGATCGTATAAATCGGAGATCTTTTCTTTCCGATTCTTGGCGACTTCCTTTTGCTGCGCCAGCAGGAATGACGAATCCGGATACAGACTTGCCACCTCGGTCAACAATCCCTCTGCCGCCGGAAATTCGTAGTTCTCTCCGCCGATGTTTATGCGCTGGGCGATCTCCCCGGCGAAGTAGCGCTGAATCGCCTCTTTGGCGCCGTCCGCGATGTCCTTGCGGTCCTGCGCCTCCATCCCCTTGAGTTCGCCCAGTTTGGCGACCATGACTTGCTTGTCACCGCCGGACAGCTCGGCGACCACGGACGCAATTTCCCGCTTGTGGAAGTAGCCGATCAGCGCCGGCGTCGACATCACGCCAATAACCACGGTGGCGGCTGCGGCCCAGAAAAACGGGTTCTTATGCAGGTTCGCCTTGCCTTCAAATTCCTCGATGAAGTGCTCTACCTTGGGACTGCGGTCCTCGCGCCGATAGGCGACGGCGCGCCGCAGTGCGCGGTTCTGTTTTTTGTTCAGCCCCTTCACCAGCGGCGGGACCAGCCCATTATCACGGGCAGTCGTGGCCGGCAGCTTGTTGAACGGGTGATTGCCGGTCAGCAATTCATAGGCGACGCAACCCAGCGCGTAAATGTCATCACGCGGATCGGGTTCCTCGCCCTCGAGCATTTCCAGACTGGCATAGGCCGGGGTAAGGGCGCCAAGTTTGCCCGGGTCAAACAACGTCTTTTCTCCTTCACCACCCAGCGGGTTCTTGACCGCCCGGGCGATGCCGAAGTCCAGGGTCTTGACGACACCGTCGTTACACATGAAAGCGTTGCCGGGTTTGAAATCGGAATGCACCAGCCGGCGTTCGTGGGCGTACTGCAAGGCGGCGCTCAGTTGTTTGACGATGGTGAATGCCTCGGGGAACGGCAGGCCACCTTGCTTCTTGACGACCTTTTTGATGTAGGTGTTGAGCGGCTGTCCTTCCATCAACTCCATGGTGATATACACGGGTGTGCCGCGTCCGCCGATGCGGTCGAAGTCGTAGACCGTCGCAATGTTCGGATGCGCCAGCTTTTGCTGGCGGCTGGATTCTCGCTGCAGGGCAATGAACGCCTCCGGATGGGATTTGAAATCCTCATTCAGCAGCTTGATGGCCATGTAGGGATTCCGATCGCGGGCCTCTTGCTTAAGCAGGTCGAGACCCTTGTACACCTTGCCCATGCCACCAATACCCAGCACTTCGAGCAATTGGAATCGTTCCTTGATGACCGATCCTGGGCCCATTTCCTGGGCCATGGCCGCCTCGGACGAAGTCGCCGGAGTTTGCCATTGGGTTCCCGTGGGCCCGGTAGCTGAAGGCGAGGAGGGCGGGCCTGAATCATCGAAGGAGCCGGAACTCAAATCAAAATCCACGCCGCCGGTTTGCTCCTGGGGCATAACCTGAGTCCGGTCGCCGACCGGGGTACCGGTGCTCCCACCCTTGACCTCGGTTACTGCCTCATCCGGGCTTACCCCGCCTTTGTTCTTGATGGCAGTGATTTCCTCGCTGGCATCCATTGCACGACCGGCTTTCCCTTTGACCTCTGTTACCGCCTCGCTTTCATCCAAATCTGCAGTGGGCGCCGCGGCACGCAATGGCGTCGCGTCGCTTTCAAAATTCGCGTCCCGGTCAAATACCGTGGCCTCTTCTCCGGCGCTTCCGGCCTCCTCGGTCTGGTCTGCATGCGCGCGGCGAAACTGGTTGATCTGCCGCTTCAGGGCGGCATAAGCCCGGTCATCTATGCGCTTTCGCGCCAACGCGTCGTCAAGGTAAGTCAGCAGGCGCGTCGCATGTTGCGGCGCCTGGCTGAGCAGCTTTTCGAGCTGTTGACTCAATATGTCGACGGTGATTTTGCCTTCACCCAGGGCCTCAAGCGCAGTTTTGAAATCAGCCATGGCATTAACCCTCGAATGGTTGCATTTAGTTACTCGATATCCACAACAATTGCAGTGACGTTGTCGCCGGCACCGCGGGACAGCACCAGATCAATCAGGTGTTTGCAGCATTCCGTGGTATTACCTTTTTGCAGCTCGCTTTGCAGTTCCATGTCGGGAATGTGTTTGGTCAAGCCATCGCTGCAAAGCAGGTAGCGATCACCGCGCCCCATTTCCTGGATGCCCATGTCCAGATGCAATTCATCCATCGCACCCACGGCGCGCGTGATCATGTTTCCATGGGGGTGTGACTGGGCTTCTTCGCGCGAAATCAGGCCCTGCTCAATATACAACTCCACCTGTGAATGGTCGGTGGTAATTCGCGACAGCGCGCCACCCCGCGCTCGATACAGGCGGCTGTCGCCAACCCACATGTAAACGCAATACCGATCAAAGGTGAGCAATATGACCAGCGTGCTGCCAATGGTGATGCGCTTGGCGGATTCCTTGGCCTTTTCCAGCAGGCGCGTATTTACCTCGATGATTCGATCTTCAATGTCATCGATGCAACGGGATAACGTCGTGCCTTCGTGCACCTTGCGCAAGGTTTCCACGATCATCTGGCTGGCTACGTCGCCCTTGGCGTGACCGCCCATGCCATCGGCCACCGCCCACAGGCCCATTTCCGGCCGCACCAGCATGGAGTCCTCGTTGTGACGCCGCACCTTGCCGGTATCGCTGATGCCGTGGGATGACCAGCTCAATCTGCCTGCCTTGTTGGGACTGGGCACGGACACGGCCTCAACCCACCTCGTGGGTGAAAGTGACAACTTCCGTGGGATTCTCGCTGAATCCCTTGCCCAGGCTGATGCGGCCGTTGCCGTGCAGGGGCATCTCCTCGCGCCGCAGGAAAGCCTCCTCGCCAGGTTCAATCAGCACGTGGGTGCCATTGGTGCTCTGATCGACGATGAAGAATTTGTCGCGCCGCAACTCGATTTTTACATGCTGCCGTGAGGCCAGCTTCTCATCGATCGGCAGGTCGCAGCCCTGGCTGCGCCCCATGATCAATATCGCCTTGTCCTTGTTTACTTCGACAACCTGGTCTTTGTACTGGACCTTCAATCGCGCCTGCTGCTTGTGTTCATCCTGCAGCAGGCCGGTGGCCATGCGCGTGACGTCTTCCTCCTGCCAGATGATCTCGAAGATCTTGATCTCTTCCTTTTTGCCCTTGATCGGGGCGTGGTCGACGAAACGGGTGCTGGCGCGCAACATGGGCGGCAGCAGAGCGACCGTGGATTCAGTGGTGATGATCTGGCCGCCCTTGGCCTGTGCCGCCATTCTCGCGGCGACATTGACGGCATCCCCGAAGACGTCCCCACCCTCAAGAATGGCCGGGCCAAAGTGCGTGCCGACGCGAATCTTGATGACCGTGGTCTCGCCGCCGGTGCCCTCGGTAATGTCTTCGAGCAGCACCTCGTGCATCTCGCACGCAGCCTCGGCCGCATCCTTGGCCGTGGGGAAGGTACACATGATTTCGTCGCCGATGGTCTTGATCACGGTGCCGCTGTGATTCCGGGTGACTTCGGACAGGGATTCCAGACACTCCGCGACCTTTACCCGGGCGGTGGCATCGCCCAATGTCTCAAATAGCTTGGTGCTGCCACTGACGTCAGCGAACAAAATGGCCAGATTTACGGTCTTAGATGCCATAGGGGTCTTCTAATGCTGGGCCTCGGCCGGATACTCACATGTTTTAGCCGATTGTTATCATACTTCATTATTCCTAAAGGAAAAATAACTGATCCGTGTCCTGACCCGGGTTAATTGTAGTTGTCCAGGTCCATGTGTAGCATTGAATTTGGAGCGCATCCATACCTGCCAGCCGCGCAACCGCGAACCATTAAGGAGTCCACCGGTTTATGAAATTCAAGCCTCTTATTATTGCCCTTACCGCCGCCGCCTTCATCGCCACATTGGGGCAATCCACCCTGGCATTCTCCCTGAAGGAACTGCTCGGCATGGAAGACGAAGGGACCACCGCAGAGCAGCCCGAGGGAGGGCTGATGGAAAATCCGGCCCCGGAAACGCCTGCGGCCGGGGCGGAAACCGGGCAAAATTGGGGCAAGCCCAGCGGCGCCGTGACAAATGCCCCGTTCGAGCTTTCCGGATTGCAACGCGTCCTGGAAAATGTTGACTCCAGTCAACGCGCCGCGGTCCTGGCTGATGAAGCGACGTTCAAACGCTTTGTCCAGCGCGAGACCGACGCGGCATCGCTGCTCCAGGCGGCCAAGGCCAATAATCTCCATCAGGATCCGGATGTTACGTTCCTGATGCAGCGGGGATCCGAAAACATCCTGCGTGAGGTTTATCTCAACCGGCTGGTCACCAGCAAGGTTCCCGCCGGCTTCCCCACCGAAGAGCAAATGCGGCAGTATTTTGAGCAAAACAAGGCAAAGCTTGTGATACCGGAACGGGTCCAGGCCTGGCAGGTCTTTTTCCCGTTTGAAAAAAATGCCGATGCGAAGGCCAAGGCTGCGGTGGGTCAGAGAGCGGACTCCGTCGCTCGCGACCTGGCTCAAAACAAGATCACTTTTGCGGAAGCGGCACAAAAATTTTCAGGTCACGAGGCGAGCCGGCAGAAAGGCGGGGACATGGGGCTCGTATCCGTGAGTGATCTGAAACCCGAGATTAAACAAGCGCTTCTCGCGCTGCCCGAGGGACAGGTCAGCAGCCCACTGAAAACTGATGCCGGGGTGCATATTGTCAAACGTGGGGCCAAGACCGCGGCCCAGCCGCTGGAATACGAAGCCATCAAAGATCAGATCCGCCCGCTGATGTTGAAGCAGGCAACTGCGCAATTGCGCAATGCCATTCTTGAGCAGGCAAGGAAAACCTACCCTGTTGAAGTAGATGCGAAAAAAATCGAAGAATTTAGACTGCGGCTGCGTACCGACCTGGCGCCCGCCAGTGGAAAAGCGGCATCCGCCGCGCCGTAGGGCGGGATTTATCCCGCCGGGATGGATAATGAGGCACTGCGGCGGGCTGAAGCCCGCCCTACATTAACCTCGCTTGGAATTGAAGCGCGATTGCCGCACTGCAACAATGGAATGGGCGGCTTTCGCCGGAATTAAAAACATCCCCAAAATCAGGAACAAGCGGCGTTCTATTTCAGCGAAACATTCAATTTTCTTTTTGCGACATTCTGCTGATGTTGGTATAGTTTCACACTGGCGTTTGATGTGCGCATCATTCGCCGGGGGCGTGGACGCCAAGCTATTTGAGCGGGCGGCACTGGGGAAATAAGCAACTAATTTATAAAGAGAATTCGTTGCTCCACATAAAAAGATTCCAGGCAGCAACACCTATTGCAACCATGGCCGGCAGCCTGCGCTTGTTTCTGTTCCTTTTCGCGGGGGTGGCGCAAGCGGGTCCGCTCGGTCTGCCTGATTCGGCCCGGCCCGGTGCCATGCGTCCGGCAGAAACGGGCAAGTCCGATCTCCCCAAGCGGGAATCCGGTCCCGGCGTTGAGATCCCCCCGGTGATTGATCGCCCGCTGCGCATTGAAGAAGGCCCGCGCATCGTCGTTCAACAGTTCAACCTAATCGATGCGCAGGACTTGCCTGAATACGGCATCCAGATGGAGGAAGTGCGCGCGCGATTGGAAGAAAAGCGCATGCAAAAGCCGGACGGATTTACCATCGGCGAATTGACCGAAGTGGCGGAGATCGTCACCGACTATTATCGCGAAAACGGATTGATCCTGGCGCAGGCCGTCATTCCGGTTCAGAACGTGGACAGCGGCACGGTCACCATCCAGGTTTTTGAAGGCCGATTGGGACGGGTCATCCCCGAAGGAAATCAAAGCTACGACGATGTGGTCCTGCAGGAGCCGTTCAAGCGATTGGTGGGCCAGCCGGTGACCAAGGCGGCAGTGGAACATGCGCTGCTGCAGTTGACCGATTTTCCGGGGCTTACCGTACTTGGAATATTCCAGCCCGGGCAATTGATAGGCACGGCTGACATTGTCCTGCGCGTGCAGGAGGAGAAGCGTTTTGACTTCTCCTACCGCGTGGACAACCAGGGGCTGCAGGATACCGGGCGCATCCGGTTCACTCCGGAACTGGTATGGAACAACGTAACCGATGGCGCCGACAAGCTGACAGTAACCTTCCAGCAAACCTACAACCCGAAAAACAATCTGTTCAAAAATTACGAATACGAGCGTTACCTGGGCTGGGGCACCAACGTTGGCCTGTTCATGAACGACAACGAATTCGACGTCGGCGGTGAACTGGCGCGCCAGGAGATTTCCGGTGAAACTGAAATGAAAGGCGGCTGGTTCGATAAAGCATGGACTCGCAGTCGCCAATTCAATTTCTCCACGCGCCTTGAATTGAATCACGAAGAATCGCGCACCTTCTCCCGCGACCGGCTGAGTAACGAGGATTCACTTACCATCTTGTCGCTCGAGGCCTCGCTCGACCACGTTGATAACCGTTTCAAGGGTATTAATTTCGCCACGCTGGAGTACAGCCGGGGAATTGACCATTTGTTCGGCGCCATGGGGACCGCAGGTCAGGCGGCGGGCAAGCCAACCGGATTTCGCCCCAGCCGGCAGGGCGGCAGCCGGACCTTTGCTTCCGGTCAGTTCGAAAAGCTGTTTGCCACCGCGACCCGACTGCAAACCGTGACGCGCCGCATGTCACTGCTGGCGCGCGGAGAGTACCAGTGGAGTAATGACTTGCTGGTGCCCATGGAGCAATATGCAGTCGGTGGCCCGGACAATGTGCGCGCATTTCCCCCAGCGCAGGTACTGCTGGATCACGCGCTGTTCATGTCCGCGGAATTGATCCACCAGATGCCCTTTATCAGCGACGTTCAGGCGTTTGGTAATCACACTTGGGGCGAACTGGTCCAGATTTCAGTTTTCTACGACCACGTCATTGGCGACTTGAACGATCCGCTAAGCAGCGATCCGGGCGGCTTTACCAATTGGAGAGGTGCGGGGTTCCAAGGCAAGTTTACGCTCCCCGGCTCCATGGAAGCGCGCATCATGTCGGCTTGGCCAATGGGCGAACGGCCGGAGAACGACCGCCGACCGCAGCTGTGGGGTGACTTTACCTATCGGTTCTGAAGAAATCCGGGCGGGCAGGCGAACTGTGGTCGAATTTGACTGTCCCAATATAGGGATTGGTTCAACGGGAAAAGGCTGTTCTTGCTATCATAAGGCCTTGTTTTCCCTAGTGTGAACTGGATCGCTGAATAATAAAACGCAGTCTGGTAATTGAAGGCGGATTATCCGCCTATCCAACCACGTGGAGTTGATATGGTTCTGAAGCGATCCACCCGTCAACTGGCCCGGCAGCGCGCCGATAATGTTCAGGCTGACCCGGCATCTCCCCTCGTTGCGCCGTTACGCCCCCTGGCGAACCTGATCCTGCATGCCTCTTTGCCCGCTACGCTGCTCTTGGGTGCGGGCGCCGTGTGGGCGGGTCCGCAGGGCGGCCAGGTGGTGGGTGGCAAGGGCACTATTGCCGCGCCCAACGCCAACACCACGGTTATTAACCAGTCGAGCAATCACCTGGTGGTGGACTGGACCAGTTTCAACGTCAAAGCGAACGAACTCGTCAAGTTCAATCAGCCATCGGTGTCTGCCTCCGCTCTGAATCATATCTTTGATCAGAATCCGTCGCAGATCTTCGGCACCATTCGCGCCAATGGCCAGGTCATCCTGGTCAACCCCAACGGCGTCTTTTTCGGCCCCACGGCCAAAGTCAGCGTCGGCTCACTGGTGGCATCCGGCCTGGGCGTGAACAAGGACGACTTCATGGCCTCCGGGAAAATCAACTTCGAGGCGTTGCCCGGTCAGGAAGGCGGCATGGTGGTCAACCAGGGCCTGATTGAGGCGGCCACCGGTGGCTCGGTCACCATGGTCGGCGGGGCCGTCAGCAATGAAGGCGTCATCCTGGCAACGGCCGGGCAGGTAACGTTGGCCGCGGGCCGCAAGGCCACCATGGATTTTGATGGCGACGGGTTGATTCAATTCGTCGTGGACGAGGAAGTGCTGGAGAACGCCCACAGCCTGGATGATGCCGTGAGCAATTCCGGTGAGATCCATGCCGACGGCGGCATGGTCCTGTTGACGGGCAAGGCCGCGCAGGACGTGTTCAGCAACGTGGTCAACAACGAAGGCGTCATCCGCGCCGGCCGTATAGATAATGTAGGCGGCGTCATCAAGCTGGTTGCCAACGGCACCAGCAACTCACTCATTAATACCGGGACGTTGGACGTTTCCGGTGACGGTGGCAATGGCGGGCGCATCAAACTCGAGTCCACGGGGACAACCCTGGTGGCGGGCGAAAGCGTCATGGACGCCGCGTCGGACAGCGGCAATGGCGGGCGCATCAAAATTCTCGGTGACCTGGTTGGCTTGCTGGATGTCGCGACCGTAGACGCCTCCGGCGCAACCGGTGGCGGCACGATACTGGTGGGCGGTGACTACCAGGGCAGCAATCCGAACATCCAAAATGCCTCCGCGACCTATGTCGGGCCGGATACCACGATCAAAGCCGACGCCATTACCGATGGCGACGGCGGCAGGGTTATCGTCTGGGCTGATGATGCCACACGGGTGCATGGCAGCATCTCTGCCAGGGGCGGATCAGAGTCCGGTAACGGCGGCTTTATCGAAACGTCCGGCGCCTATCTGGATGTGACGGATATTCAAATTGACGCAACGGCTGCCGCGGGTCAGGGCGGCGAGTGGTTACTCGATCCCAATAACATCACCATCCAGGCCGCAGGTTCCGACACCAATGTCTCGGGTTCGCCGAATTTCACGACCACGAACGACAGCGCGATCCTGTTGACCGGAACCATCCAGGGTCAACTCAATGTTGGAACAAGCGTAACCGTCACAACGGGTGTCGCAGGCACAAACTTACAGGCAGGGGACATTACCGTCGCCGATGACATCACCAAATCATCGGGCGGCAATGCCAGTCTGACGCTGGCTGCGCATAACACCATCACCCTGAATTCCAACGCCAACATCACGTCTTCGTCTGGAACGCTCGCTGTCACTCTGAATTCAGATCGCGATAACAGCGACGCCGGCGCAATAGTAATGAACTCCGGCTCCTCCATTGTCAGCAATGGCGGCGACATCGTGCTTGGCGGCGGGCTGGATCCGCTCACAGACAGCGCGGTGGGCGAGGCGGCGAATCCGAGCGGCGTTCTTATTACCGGCGCGACGCTCAATTCCAGCGGCGGCGATATCTCGATTCTCGGCCAGGGTCAGATTACTGGTGCGGGTGCGACCGACACGGCGGGTGTTGTAATCAGCAACAAGGCGGCAACGGCTACATTGGTAACGAGTGGCTCCGGCAATATCATCATTACCGGAACTGGTGGTGCAGGGGGGGCGACGACCGCTGCCGGCAGTGCCGGCGTGATCATCCACGGCGGCGAATCTGGTATCGCCAGTACTGCGACGGTATCCTCCAGTGGCGGTAACATCACGATTGATGGCACCAGCGGTACGCTCGAGGCCAGCAGCGGCGGCGCAGTAATCCAAAACGGCGGACGCGTCACCGCCAGCGGCGCGGCCGGCGATATCACCATTACCGGTTCATCGAGCCACGGCGGGGCCGTGCAAGTTGCTGCCGGTTGTGCTGTATGCGTTAGCCCGACATTTGTCCAGAATACAGCGACCAATGGCGATATCCAGATCACGGGAACCAATACCAATTCCTCAGCGCTCATAACAAACATTGGCGTCGCTATCCAGGTTGCCGGGTCTTTCGTTGAAACCACGGGAGGGGGAACCCTCCAGATCACGGGCACGGGTGGTGCAGGCGGGGCGGGCATTGGGGTTCAGAGTGCGCGTGTAACTTCAAGTACCGGCGACATTACCCTCATCGGCACGGGTACCTCCGGCGCTGGAAATAGCGGCTTGAGCCTCGATACGGAGCAGGCAATAAGTGGGGTCGGCGTGATCGAGTCCACGGGCAGCGCCAATATCTTCATCACCGCCACCGCAGCCTCGGGCGGCACGGGCATCATTTCCAGAGACACTCAGGGTGGTAGTCCAACCGTGAATCGCATCGGCAATTCAGCGATGACCGGTGATATCACGCTCACCACCGACACGATGGATATCACAACTACCATGACCATCACAGGTCAGGGTAATCTTTATATTGAGCCGGAAAACACGGGTACCTCCATCGGGCTTGCCGGCGGCAGCGGTACGCTTAACCTCACGACGACGGAACTCGGCAAGATTCAAAACGGTTTCGACTCGATCACCATCGGCCGCGACGACGGCACCGGTACGCTGACGTTCGGCTCCGGCGGCGTGGGTTTTACATTTGACGATCAGATCTCGTTGCAGTCCGGCGGCACGGCCGGCACGGTCACCATTAACGGGACGTTGGGCACCAGCGTGGCTAACGATGGGATATCTGTCTTGGCGGGAGGAAACGTCAACCTTTCCGACAATGCCATATCCTCGTCCGGTGGCGTGACCGTCGTCGGCGACAACATCGTTGACAGTACCGTCGGCAATACCCTTGCCAATATTACGGCTCCGACCGGCGACTTCATCTGGCTGGGTAGCTTGACGGGATCCATTGGCACGGCTGTGGAATCCATTGATGTGGCCGGGCTCGGCAACCTCTTCATTGACGCCGCCGGCACTTTCAATATCGCCGGAATCGGCGCGCCGACGCTCACCGATCTTTCCATCGTGGTGCACACCGCCGGCACCAGCACCTTCAACCTGTCCGGCTTTTCCGGGCTGACCTTAGGCTCCACCGGTCTGACCGATTCGGGCGCCAATCTAGTGGTGGACGGCATTGTCAGCACCACGGCACTGAACATCAGCATTGAGTCCGCCACCGGCAACATGAACCTGGGCGAGGCGTTAGCCGCGGTTGGTGGCGCCATCAGGCTGAACGGCGGCGGCGACATCACGTTGACGGCGGATACCGGCAGTATCCTGGATGCGGCCACGACTGCAGACACTCCAGCGACTGAATTCAATCTGCGCACGGGTTCGACGAACACCATTACTCTCAACGCACCCAATGGCACTGTGGGTGCGGCCGGAAATGGGGACATTGATGTATTCGGCACCGGGAATTTTGCCGTCAACGCAACGTTCTCGAATGTCAGTTCCGACACTACGCCTTCTTTCCTTAGCCTCACGGGCGACCCGGTTAACGATGACCTGGACATCAATATCGTTGCCGGAACGCTCACGGTGGATATTGATGAAACCTGCTCAGCCGGTAATTCCTGCATCAACATCGTAGATAACGGCGGGTCTGTTTTTGACTTCGATTACACCGGCACGACTGGCGACATCCTGATCCTGGACGACGCAATCAAGAATATCGGCGCGGGGGATGTAACGCTGACGACCGTCGCGGGAGGCATCTTCGATTTCAACAATACCTCGACTGCCGAGATCACCACCGACGGCCTGGTGACACTGGTAGCCTCTGGTGCCGTCGGCACGTCGGGGAATCCGCTCGACATCAAGAAGAATTCAACCGGGATCAGCGTGGCGCCACAGGTCATCGGCCAGTTGTTCCTGGACAGCATCGGCGCCCTGACCATTGACGATCCCAATTCCATCGGTCTCACGATCGGCGGCGGGCGGGTTCGCGCCACCAGCCCGCTGGTTATCAACGCCGATGCGACCATCACTGCGGACATGGTCTTTACCGCCAGCAATGGCGCCACCGACGGTGGAGATGACTTGACTGTGACGAACGAAGCCACGCTGACGCTGGATAATGCTACCACCGCCATCAAACTGACTTTGGAAGCGGGCGACAGCATCATTTTTGACAATGCTGCTGCCGCGGCAGTGGATATTTCAGCGAATGCGTCACAGGAAAACCACGTGGTCGTCTTGTCGGCGAATCTCGATGGCGCCCCCGGACCGGGGGACTTGGAGGTTGGCTCTATTACCCAGACCACGGCCGCGGTCACGACGATTGCAAATACCGGCGACGGTTTGCTGGCGCTGAAGATACTGGGTGCCACGGTTGGCGCCCTGGCCACGCCGATAAAAGTGGATGTGGATACGTTTGCATCCAATACCACGGATGCGCTGTTCCTTCAGGATACGGACGGGCTGGACATCAATACTGTGGATACGACCATCGGTATCACCACCAGCAGCGACAATGTTCGAATCACCACGGGAACGACGCTTGCGATCAATGACGATATCAATTTGGTTGCTGGCACTATCACCTTAAACGCCGGAGGCGCGGTAACACAGGGCGCGATCGATACGATAATCGCCGCCGGCCTAGAACTTTTGGGTACGGGCCCCTATACCCTGACCGATTCCGGCAATGACGTGGACAGCCTGGCCGGCAACGTCACGGGCGCCATCAGCTTCCGCGATACCGACAATTTCACGCTGACCACGGTAGGCGCGAACAGTGATCTGACCAGCGGCGGCAACATCACCTTGAATGCCGGCAGCGGCACCGTGACGCAGGATGCCAATGGCGAAATTTTTGCCTCGGGCCTGGAATTGCTGGGCGCCGGAGCCTACACGCTGACGCAGACCGGCAATAATGTGGCTACATTGGCAGCCAGCACAACAGGCTCGATTAATTACAACGATGCCAATGCTCTGACCGTGGGCACGGTCAACACCGCAGGCATCACCACGGCCGCGAGTACCACGGATGGAGTCGCCTCCGGTTCAGTGACACTATCAACCACCGCTGGCGGCGCTGGTGCCATCAATATCACTAACAACGTGACGACGGGTAACGCCAGTGTCACGGACGTCACCGCGGCCGCCAATTCCGCTGCTTCAGGCTCTATCAGCATCACCGCTGACATGGGTATCACCGGCATTGGCAGGCTGATCACGGGGAACGCAGACATCACGGCCAACCAGGTGGTGGATGTTGGAGACTCGGCTGCCAGCGGCACGATCACATTGAATGTAACCGGGGCGGGTAATGTCGCTATGAGCGGTTTGAACGCACTGACTATTGGTTCTGCCACCGCGAACGACACCCTTGATACGGCAACCACAGGTAATATCACGATAGGCAATACCAATGCGCCGGATAGTGTCAATAATGGCATGCCCGTTATAGCGCTTGATGTTTCCTTCGGCACAGCCACCGGAGGCGTTACGACAACCGCAGGTGTATTGAATGTGACCACCGATGGTGGCGTTGGTGATGCGGGCGCAATCCGGATCACCAGCGGCGAAGCGCTGCGGGTCGGCGCGCTGGCAACGGCAGGCACTGCCCAGAATGTTTCCATCAGCACCACCGGTGGTGCGGCGCTGACCATTACCAATGCCACCGAGGTTTTGACTGGTGATACGGTCACTTTTGACGCGGGCACCGGCATACTGACCATGGCGGATACCAGCTTTACCATCGGCGCCGGTACGCTGACATTGGTGGGTGACGAAATTAATTTGACCGGCGGCAATGACTCGATTAACGGCGCCGCCGGCACCATCACGCTGCGGGCCAGTACCACCAGCCAGAATATTGAAATCGCGGGCGGTGGCGCTACCGCCGGGCTCGATCTGACCGCGGCCGAAATTGCAGCGATCAATGATGGCTTCAGTTCCATCACCATTGGCGATGTAACCAACGGCACAGGTACGGTGACGGTTGCCGGGGCCATCAGTTTCGATGATAACGTCACGCTGGTAGGGGGAGCGATTGCCAGTAATGCAACCCTGACCTCCGCTGCCAATGCAGTGACATTCACGGCCCGCAGCACGAACATCACGGATGGCAACGGCGCGACGTCCAACGTTGACGCTTCCAGCCTGACCGCCTCCGCTGTCACGGGCATCAATATTGATACCACGATCGCGACGTTGACGTCGGCAAATGTCACCGGTACCGGCGCGATTGACATCAGCGACACCGCAGGCGGAATGACTGTTACGTCTGCAACCACCGCAGATGGTGCGATCACGCTGAATGCGACAGGTGGCGACCTGACGTTGACGACTGTCACGGCGACCGGCACGGCCAACATCACCGGCACGACAACGACCTCCGGCAATATCGTTGTAGGTAACGTCACGGCGGCGGGTGATAACGTCAGCCTGACGACAGCGGCGGGCGGCGCGATCAACGAGGATGGGACCGCGGATGCAGCAGCCGATATTACAGCGGCCACGGCAACATTATCTTCTGCGACGGGAATAGGCGCGGCGGCGCAACTGGAAATAGATCTGACCACATTGACTTCGGCCACGGTCAGTGGCACGGGCGCAATCAATCTGAGTGATACGGCGGGTGGCCTGGTTGTCACAACGGCAACCACTAATGACGGCGCCATTACCTTGAGCGCGGTCGGCGGCAACCTGGTCATGACGACAGTAACAGCTACAGGCACCGCCCGCAACATCAGCGCCTCCACTACCACCGGCAATATTGTGGTGGGTAATGTTACGGCAACCGGAGATGACATCACACTGAATGCCGGCGGGGCCATTGAGGAAGATGGCGCGGCGGATGCGGCGGCGGATATCACCTCCGGTACGGCAACACTCACCTCCGCGAACGGGGTAGGCGATGCGGCTCAACTGGAAGTGAATCTGACAACCTTGACCTCGGCCTCGACAACAGCGGCCGGTGCGGACATCAACATCAGTGACACGGCGGGCGGCCTGGCCGTGACCTCAGCGACCACGAATGATGGTGCGATTACATTTAATGCTACCAGCGGCGATCTGACCCTCACCACTGTAACGGCGACCGGCACGGCTCGCAATGTCACGGCCACGACGACCACCTCGGGCAATATCGTGGTGGGTAACGTCACGGCGGCGGGTGATAACGTCAGCCTGACGACAGCGGCGGGCGGCGCTATTAATGAAGATGGCACCGCGGATGCGGCTGCCGACATTACCGCGGCTACTGCAACATTGTCCTCTGCAACAGGCATCGGTGCTGCGGCGCAACTGGAAATCGATCTGACCACATTGACTTCGGCCATGGTCAGTGGCACGGGCGCAATCAATCTGAGTGATACGGCGGGTGGCCTGGTTGTCACAACGGCAACCACCAATGACGGTGCGATTACCCTGAATACGGTCAGCGGTGATCTGACGCTCAGCACTGTCACGGCCACTGGCACCGCCCGGAATATTACGGCGAGTACCACGACCTCCGGCAATATCGCCGTCAACGGTGTTATGACGGCAACCGGTGACACAGTGACGTTCACCGCGGCCGGAGATGTGGCCGATGGGGCCAGCGGGGCCATCGCCGCCGGGACACTGGTCGCGACACTCACGGGCGGCACATCTGATCTGACGCTCAACAGCGGGCTGCATAACATTGCCAATCTCGGTGCGATTACCGCCCCGGGTGGATTTACGCTGGACAACGGCACGAACAGTGTCACGGTCACTGGGGCAATCACGACGACCGATACTGCAATCATTATTGACGTTGGGACCGGAACTTATTCCCAGAACGATGTGGATGTTTCCTCCGGAACAGGGAACATTACGGTGACGGCAAATGCTGTTGCTCTGACAGCCCAGGCTTCAGACACCGCGTTCTTGACCACCGGCGTTCTGACGCTTCAACCAGGCGCCACAACAACAACGATGTCGGTTGGGGGAACTACTGGCACATTTAGCCTCACGGCCGCGGAGGTGGTTGATCTGGCGGGTGGTGTGACGGGTGCGGGCTCGATAATCATCGGGCGATCTGATCACAACGCCGCATTGGACGTAGACGCTTCCGTTAATTTCGGCAGCAAGACTGTCACGTTGCAGGCGGGTTCATTCGCCAGTACTACGGGAGGTACCGATAACATCATTGCCTCGATACTGGATCTTGATGCCCGCAACGGCGCCATCGGTACCAGCGCCGACCGCATCGAAACCCAGGTAGTTACGCTTGATGCCAGTACCAGCGGCCTCTCGGCAGGCGGTATCTTCATCACCGAAGCTGACGACTTGATTCTCGGCAACACCCGCGCCATTGCCCCCGGCGCTGCCAATCTGAACATTGTCGTGAGTGCGGGTGGCGTCATCACGGTAGATAATTTTGTGACGGCAACCGGCACCGGCGACATTACGCTGACGGCGGGCGCCAAGGATGGGTCCAATAATTTCCTGATAGTCACGACCAACAATGTGGACGGCAGTTTCAACCAGGACATCTCCGGGGATACCGTAACCATTAATGGCCCGACGCCAGGAACGAACAACATTCTACTGCAGGACGCCACGACGCCTGACCGGCGGTCGCGCATTGTAACTGTCAGCGGGTACAGTACGAATGCGGATAACACATTATTTCAAAATAACGACACGACGAACGCTCCTCAGCTGATCGCGGCGAATCAGACCTACAACGTAACCGCCGGCGCGACCGCGGCACTTGGCGACGATGCCATATTTGCTTGCCCATTGTGCGATGTGCAACTGACTGATACGCAGTTGAACGCAGCGACTAACATTACTATTGATGGTCTTTCGGGCGGCGATTCAGGATTGTTTATTCTTGACATGATCGCTGCGTTTAGTGGGGGAACGCTAACTATCAGCGCAGGCCTCACAATCGATGGTGACGGTGCTGGGACCGATGATTCCTTCGAGAGTGCTGCCGGCTCACTCACCATCAGTTCCAAGGGGAATATCGGTGCTTCCAGCACACTCTATTTCGATGTAGGCACATTAACCATTTCCGGCACGACCGGCGGAAGTATCACGATGGTTGATACCAATACCGCTGCGGATACGACTTACAACATTGGTTCCACGGCGGCGGTCGGCATCGTGAACATCAGTCGCGGAGCCCTCGCGACCGGGGACATATTAATTACGCTCATCGATGCGGGAACCAACGCCGTCACGCTTACCAATAGCGGCGGCGCCATCAACGACAAGGAAGATGACACCAGCACGGATATATTCGGTGGCACCGTCACGCTTACGGCGAAGGACGAAATCGGGGGCAATGTAGCTGCCGGCAGCACGAATGACAGTTTGCAGGCGCTGGACGTGTCGGCCACGTCATTGGATGTTTCGACGACCGATAGCTTAGACGCAGATACGCATCAGATCGTGCTGCGCGAAGCCAATGCCGTGACATTGACGGCAATCGATACCGCCGAGGATGACATAACGATTGTGTTGGCGGCAGCAGGAGCTTTGGTCGTAGGAAACGTGGTGGCAGGCACGACGACGCAGGGTGCCGTGACGCTTACGACCAGCAATGGTTCGATTACGAGCAGCACGGTGGATGGCACTGCCGATGTAATCGGCACAACTATTAATCTGACCGTCGCTGGTGCGGGCAGTGATATCGGCTCAAGCCTCGTCAATCCCCTGGAGATCGATGCGGTGACGGCGCTGAATGCGTCCACGGCTGGTGCGAGTGGCGATGATATTTTCGTAAGAGACACTTCCGGCAACCTGTCAATCGGTACCGTGAATGCAGGTGCAGGCAACGCAGGGCTGGAGGCAGTGATCGGCGCCATTACCGACAACGATGCCTCAGGAACCAACAACATCACGGCTGCACTGCTTACTCTGGATGCGGACGATGGCATTGGCACAGTTGCCGATCCCCTCGACATCACAGTAACGACTCTCGATGCGGATAATTTTACGTTGGGCGATATCGTGCTGACCGAGGCGAATGGCCTGACGGTCAACAATCTTTCGAATTCGGTACTCGCCGGGTTGATCACCCTTGTCTCGAACACCGGCAGTATCGCCTTGAAGGATGGATCGGTAGTAAGCAATAACGCCAACGTCAGTTTGACTGCAAGTGCCGGCAATATTACAGATGCGGACGCGGGTGCAACTGCCGTCAACATCAGCACAAATAATGGCAACCTGTCACTGAGCGCGAAGACCAACATCGGTGACATCACGAGTTTTGCCGCAGGTACCGGCGAAGCCTTGGAAATCAATCTTGGTGCCGGCACGCTGACGAACGCCAGTATTGTCGACGCGGGTGGAGAGATATTCCTGGGGGTTACCGGAAACCTGAGCGCAGGCGCCGGGGCAATTGTCGTCGGCACAGGATTTGACGCCAGTGTCATCGTTACGGCGACAGGTGATATCAATGTCAGTGCTGGCGGAACCATCGTGTTGGATGGAAATGACAGCCTGGGCCTTGTGGCGGGTACGGACGGGACAGGCACCCTGACTATTCCAGATGCGGGATTCAATGTTGGAGCCGGGGACTTGCGTCTGATCGGCGCCACCGACGTGCTGGATACCACGGACCATGATCTGGGCACGTTCACGGCGGACGATTTTGTCTTTAGCTCCGGCGGCGGCGCTACAACGCTTAATACCACCGTGAACTCGTTGACTGCGCATCTGATCACGAACGCCGGCGCGCTGACTGTAACTGAATTCGACGGCATTACGCTGACAGATGTGGACACGTTTAATGGTGGCATCACGGTTACCGCGGGTGGTGTTGTTACCGTGACGGATGTGGCGTCGCTGACGGATTCGGCCGCTAACGACATTTCGATTTCAACGACGGCGGGTGACATCACCGTTGCGACGGTGGATGCGAAGGCGCTGGGGGCGGTGACGATCGTGGCGAACACGGTGGCGGGTCAGGGGATTCTGGATGACGGGGCGGCGACGGTGATTACCGGCGACGTGGTGACTTTGACGGCCAATGATGCGGTTGGCGAGACGGCTGGTGGTGGGGCGATTGACACGACGGCGGTGAGTCTGGACGTGTCGGTGACGGCGGCGGGGCTGATCAACCTCGCGGAGACCGATGCGGTGACGCTGACGGCCATTGACACCTTTAACGGGGCGATCACGCTGACGACGGGCGGCACCACGACGGTCACCAATGTGACGGCGACCAGTGGTGCGGGTGCGGATGCGAACGACATCAGCATTACGGCCACGGCCGGGGACATCACGGTGGCGACGGTCAACAATGCGAACGCCCTGGGCGATGTGACGATCGTGGCGAACACGGTGGCGGGTCAGGGGATTCTGGATGACGGGGCGGCGACGGTGATTACCGGCGACGTGGTGACTTTGACGGCCAATGATGCGGTTGGCGAGACGGCTGGTGGTGGGGCGATTGACACGACGGCGGTGAGTCTGGACGTGTCGGTGACGGCGGCGGGGCTGATCAACCTCGCGGAGACCGATGCGGTGACGCTGACAGATGTGGATACGGCGAATGGTTTGATCACGATTACCGCGGGCGGATTGCTGACGGCAACGGACGTCGTGTCGAGTACGGACAATGAAGCGAATGACATCAGCCTGACAGGTGTGGGCATTGCGGTGGGGGTGGTGACCGCGGGTGCGACGGTGGGCGATGTGACGCTGGCTGCGGGGACTGGGGCAATTACGGATGCGGCTGCGGATGCGGCGACGGACGTTACAGCGGAAGTGCTGACGGCGGACGCCACGACCGGCATCAATCTCGATACTTCTGCTACGACACTGGATGTGGATAACGCAACCTCCGGCAACATCGATCTGGACAACAGTCATACCGGAAGCGCGATTACGGTACTGAGCCTCACGAACGGCGGGGCCGGCAGCATCGATCTGGATCAGACCGGGACGGATGTCACGACCGATACGCTGACCATAAGTGGCGCGGTGATATCCACGGGCGGCGGAGTTGTGACAATTCGGACCCTCACGCGCGGAGACATCGCGGTCAACAGCGGTATCACCTCCAGCGGCGGAACAATCAATATTTCGTCCGCAGATGACATCACGCTTGGCGCGGTGACGCTTGATTCCGATCTAACCGGAAGCATCAATTTGGATGTGGATAACAACATTACCGCCGCTGCGCAACTGGATCTCGGTTCAGGTGTGCTGATCGGCGCTACCATTGCCTTTGACGGTGGCACCGCGGGCGGCGATGACACCCTGATTGCGCAAAATCTCGCCAATACCTGGGTAATCGGCAACACCAATAATGCCGGCACATTGGCCAATTCCAGCATCGCACCAGATGCCAGTGCGGCGTTCACGAATTTCCAGAATCTGACCGGAAATGGTGATACCGACGAATTCAGCTTCACGGGGACCGGCAGCATCTCCGGCGCGGTGGACGGACAAGGCAGTGTTGATACGCTCGATTACTCCGCATTGACCGCGCAGATTTCCGTTGTGCTGACCGGCGGGGGGCTTACGGATGGATTCGCCAGCACCAGTGGTACTTCGAAGGTCGGATCCTTCGACGACATTAATGTGGTCGTGGGGAGCAGCAGTCTCACCAACGACGACAATCTGACGAGCACAGTCGGTTTGGGCACGACGGCTACCTGGGATATCAATGGGGCAAATCAATACTCCACGGGCGGTGACATTCTGGATTTCTCGTTAATGGAGAACCTGACCGGAGATAACTCGGCGGATACTTTCACAGTCAGCGTGAGCCACACGGGCACACTTTCCGGCCTCGACGGGAATGATACGTTCAACCTGACGCTCACTTCGGTGGTGAGCGGCGATTTGCTTGGTGGCACCGGAGATGACACCTTCGATTTCAACGATACGGCGAGGGTAATCGGCACTGTGGTTGGCGGGAATTTGCCGGGAACTCCCGCCGACGAAATAGATTTCTTCGACTCGACATTGACGGTGGCATTGGCCATTGTCACCACTTCGGCATCTCACGGGCGTACCGGGACCATCGAGAATATCGCCGCGGGGCCAGACTTGATCACCGGTGGCTTCAGTCAAATTGACAATTTTGTCGGCAGCAGCGACCAGATCATCGGCCCGGATGCCGAGACGTGGTGGAATATCACCAGTACTGATTCCGGAACATTCGGCGGGTCGCTTGGGACAATCACCGCTTCGACGTTTAATGGTTTTTCGATTCTCGGAGGCAACAAGGCCGATTACTTCATTTTCCAGGATACAGGCGATCTGGGGACCATCGACGGTGGTATCAATGACCCCCTAATCTTCAATACGCTTGTGGGGAGCCTCGGCGGCGACACTTTTGACATAACCGGTGCCACGTCCGTCACGTATACAGTCATTGATGGGGCATCAGTTACGCACATCACAACGCTTTCTAATATCCACAACATCGATGGGACCTTCGCAACGGATGCCGACGGGCCGCCCCCCACCGGCGATACCGGGAACGACATATTTAACATTGACTTTTCCTGGGGCGGCGACCTGATTGGCGTAGGTGGTGATGATCAGTTCGTATTCGCGGATGGCAAAACCGTTGGCGGAACGGTAGATGGCGGTGCGGGTTCTGACACTGTCGACTGGGGCGCATACACCGTTAGCGCCCGTAACGTGGTTGTGACCGACTTGGACAATCAGGGCGCTGATGGCACCGAAGCCAGCATCACGAACGGATTCACCGACATCGAGATCCTGACCGGCGCCGGCATCACTGGTACAGGCGGGGACAAGTTGACGAATGGCACAGGGATCACAGCCACTACAACTGTGGACTGGGACATTTCAGGGGTCGATTCCGGCACGCTGGACATAAATGGAGATGTGTTGACATTTAACAGCTTTGCCAATCTGACGGGCGATGCTGAAGATGACAACTTCATTTTCAGTGGCGGGACGCTCTCGGGCAAAGTCATCGGTGACGCCGGCACCAACACGCTGGATTATTCGGGGGCCGGAGCGACGGTTGCCATAACCCTGACCGCGTTGAGCGCTACGCCGGCCAACGGTTTCTCCGGCTCGGCCGTCCATCAATCGGTCGCTACGGCATTTGACCATATCACCGTCGTGGTCGGTTCGGATTTGGGCGACACTCTGACTGGTACGGATAATGCCGCCGATTGGGACATCAAGGATATCGGTGGCTCCTCCGATGGAATTGATGACGGCACGTATGATAACAGCGGCACAATGTTGGATTTCATTAACATTGCCAACCTTACCGGTGGCGCAGGCATAGACACGTTTGTCCTGGATACGTCAGCGAGTCTAAGTGGCAGCATCGCCGGCGGGGCCGATGATGATTCCATCACATTTGGCGATGGGAGCAGTGTGGGAGGCAGTGTGGACGGCGGCGCCGGTTCCGACACCCTCGACTTTACTGATGAATCTGTGGCCACCTCGATCACTTTGACCGCGGCCGGCACGAGCGGGCTTAGCGGCACAAGCGCGACCAATATTACTGTCTCGTTTACTGACATTAACGTCTTGGTTGGAAATGATGACCCGTTGACCGAGTTGACGGGTGCCAATCTGGCTGCGACGTGGAACATCTCGGATTTTGACGGTGTTGGTCTGGTATCGGACGGGATTGACGACGGCACATACACTGTAGGCACGCAGTCACTAAAGTTTGTCGATTTTCACAATCTCACGGGCGGGTCAAGCAGCGACAATTTTGCCTTCGCGGATAGCGGTTCAATTAGTGGCGATGTCGATGGCAGCGGCATTGCTGACGGCGACACCGTGACCGGTGATGCGAACGGCAACATCTTCACAATAGATTCCGCGGACACTGGGACGCTCACCGGAAAGATCGGGGGCACGTGGAGTAATGTGGAAAACCTCACCGGTGGGGCGGGCGCTGATACGTTTGAGTTCGACGCCAGCAGCAGTCTGAGTGGGAATATCGACGGTGCCGGCGATTTGGACACGCTGGACTGGAACACGCTTGGTTTCGGCGCACCCGTCACTGTGACGCTGACGGGATTGGGAACGGATGGCTTTGCGGGCACAGCGACCGGGTTGCCGACGGGTACATTCACGAACATCAACACCGTTCTAGGAGACGCCGGCCAGAGCAATCTGAATTCCCTGATCGGTCAGGGCGCCGACGCGGAATGGGATATTACATCCAGCGACGGCGGCACCTACGTCTCGACCAACACGCTGACGTGGACCAACTTCGGCAATCTTACCGGCAACTCATTCGACGACGAATTCGAGTTTGACGGTGGCGATCTCTCCGGTGCCCTCGATGGCGGCGGCGGTTCCGGCGACCTGATCATAGCCGATGATGGCGGAAACGCATTTGTGATCAATGGCCCCGACAGCGGCACGCTTATCGGCACAATCACCGGTGGCTGGAGCAATATTGCGAATCTTGAAGGCGGTGCCGGTGTTGATACGTTCACATTTATAACAGGCGGCAGCTTGTCCGGCAGCATGGATGGCGCTGGAGGCACCGCGGATGTGCTGACCGGAGACGACGATGGCAACGCGTTTGCTATTACCGGCGCCGAAAGCGGTACGCTGTTGCCCTCCATCGGAGGGACCTGGAGCAACATCGAAAATCTCGTGGGCGGCGTCGGTGTGGACACGGTGGTGTTCACGACCACGGGCAGTGTCGCGGGTACGGTGGACGGTGCCGGTGGCAGCGCGG
>MGYT01000173.1:25093-25909 GCA_001801865.1 Gammaproteobacteria bacterium RIFCSPLOWO2_02_FULL_61_13 | reverse complement strand
GCAAAGTGGCCTCGAGGAGTGATGGATAATTGCCTTCCTACTTCCCGGATTCCTGGTAATGCCTCGCAATCACCTCCGCGACGCACGCCGTCAGCCGCTTCGCCGTGGGAACATGCAGGAACTCGTTCGGACCGTGGGCATTGGCGCCGGGGCCGAGCACGCCAGTGATCAAAAACTGCGCCTGTGGAAACTTCTCGCCGAGCATGCCCATGAATGGGATGGTGCCGCCTTCGCCCATGTGCATGGCCGGTTTCCCATTGAAGTGATTTTTTGACGCTGCATCCACGGCCGCCTCCAGCCACGGCACCATGGGCGGCGCGTGCCATCCCTGTCCGGCCCAGTCATATTCGAAGCTCACGCGCGCGCCGTAGGGCGGGTCGGATTCCAGGATTTCCTTCAGCTTGTGCGCGGCCTTGTGGGCGTTGCACGTGGGCGGCAGGCGCAGGGAAACTTTCAATGTAGATAACGGGCGCATTACGTTCCCGGCGTCGGCGACGGTCGGCAATCCCTCAGCACCGGTGATCGCGAGCGCCGGGCGCCAGGTGCGGTTCAGGATCAACTCCGCCGGATCGGTCGTGACTGGTGCCGTGCTGCCGGCGAACGGAAAGCGCTCGAACACGGCATCGCCCAGCACTGCCGCCGCGCGCCGCGCCTGCTCCCGCCGCTGCGCCGGGATCTCGACGTGAAATATCTGCTGTACGATTCCGGTCGCCGGGTCATCAATGCGATTCAGCAACTGGCGCAGGATGCGGAAACTCGAAGGCACGATGCCGCTGGCGTCGCCGGAATGCACACCCTCGGTGAGCACGTCCACAG
>MGYT01000173.1:23456-25081 GCA_001801865.1 Gammaproteobacteria bacterium RIFCSPLOWO2_02_FULL_61_13 | reverse complement strand
TCGAAGCTGCCGCTTTCCTCGCAGGCCTCGATGATCACCACGCAGCGATGGTGGGGCAGGTTTTGCTCCTTTAGCGCAAGCAGCGCGATCAGTGAGGAGAACGTGGCATAGCCGTCATCAGCGCCGCCGCGGCCATAGAGCCGATCACCTTCGAGCACCGGTTCCCATGGCCCCAGCCCCGCGCGCCAACCGGTCATCTCCGGCTGCTTGTCAAGGTGGCCGTATAAAAGCACCGTGTCGTCACCTGCGCCGGGCGCCTCCATATAAATGAGCGGCGTGCGTCCGGGCAGGCGCACCACTTCCAGCGTCAGGCCCGGCAGGGCCTGCGCCCGGCACCACGCGGTGAACTGCGCCACGACTTGGTCCATGTGCCCGTGGGCCTGCCAGTCCTTATCGAAGGCCGGGGATTTGTTGGGGATGCGGATGTACTTGATCAGTTCCGGCAGCGCGGATTGATCCCAGAGGCGGTTGCAGAAGGTGGCAAGATTTTGTGGGTTCATACGTTGTCTCAGGAGTCTTCGGAACCATCCCGGCCGGATGAATCCGGCCCTACAACAAAATACTTAAAGTCGACGTGGGACGTTACGCCAAGCAGGATTACTATACCCGCAGCACGGTGGCGCGGGAGACCCACAAGCGGAAAGTTGCGATGAAATTCGATATCGGCATCTGGTGGCATTGGCTGTTCATCATGTCAGCGAGTGTGGGTTCCGCCGCCAACGCCTGTCGCGTCTTTTTCGCGGCCTATGATCACAGTCGCAGTCCCTTTCATATCCCGGTGGTTCAGTTTTTTTATGAACTGGCAGGGTCCTTCGCAGGCTGGATGTCACTGTGGTACCTGATTCCGAAGGCGCTTGACTGCTCCGGCGCCGGCTGCGACTTCAAATTTTCCTGGTTCGGCCTGTTGTTGCTGCCCCTGGCATTACTGGGAATATTTGGCCAGATCCCGAACGCATTGAACCGCCTCGCTGATGGAGTCAGCAACCTGATTTCGCCGTCTGCATGACGACTCAACCCAAGCCTCCTCGGTGGGCGCTGATATTGGGCATGCTGGGAATTTGCTTTGGGGCCTTCGGCCTGCTCGCCGGCGCCCAGGACATAGCCATGCCCTACCTGTTCACCATTCAGAAACAGGCTATAGCCACGATCTCCAGGTCGTTTGAGGAGCCGGCGGAACCGCAATCCGCTCCCACTCCAGCCGAACCGGAAAGTGAGTGGTCCGCGGCGATGCATGCGCTGGTGTCCAGCCCGCCCTGGTATCCGCGCTATGCCATGGGCATGGGTATCGTTCGCACCTTGCTCGGGGTGGCTTGCATGCTGGTGTCGCTGGCGCTGATATCGGTCCGGCCCGGCGCAGACTTCCTTTTCATGCTCACGCTGGGTTTGAGCGCTGCCCGCAACCTGACTGCCGCGGGCATGGGTCTTGCTGCTGGGACCCTGTTTTCTTTTTGGGCGATGGCGTCGGGCCTGATTGGATTCATGCTGGACGTGATCCTGTTGCTGGTATGCGCCGCATGTGACCGCAAAATGTACGAGCCCCGGGGCGAATAGCCGCACGGGTGCCGGCGGCGAAGCGCGGTCAGGCGGACTCGTCCAGCAGCCTGGTCAGAAACTGTTCAATCTGT
>MGYT01000173.1:21687-23433 GCA_001801865.1 Gammaproteobacteria bacterium RIFCSPLOWO2_02_FULL_61_13 | reverse complement strand
AGTCTCGCCGACAAACGCGGCGCGCAGCACGCCCTTTTTGTCGATGAGGTAGTACGCCGGCCAATAGCGGTTCGCCATGGCCTTCCAGTAGGAGAAGTCGTTGTCGATCATCACGGGATGCTGCAGGCCAAACTCCGCGATCTTATTCCTTATGTTCTCCGTCACCTTTTCGCGCTCGAACTCGGGTGAGTGCACGCCGATTACCTGCAGTCCTTGGTTCGTGAGCCGCGACTCCATTGCCCTCAACCACGGAAACGAGCGATAACAGTTCCAGCAATCGAAGGTCCAGAAATCCACCAGCACGACCTTGCCGCGCAGATCGGCCAGTTTTATCGGGACCGAATTCAGCCATTCGTCCGGACTGGTATGGGTGAACTCCGGCGCGGCCAAGGGCTGGCGCACCGCCCCGCCCCGGGCCGCCTGGGTCAGGGCCAGCGCAATGACCGCAAGGGTGGACAGTAAAAGTATGCTCGGGCGTTTCATGAAGGACCTCCGCTTATGCATTGCGACCGCCGATGCTGGTTATTGTTCCACTTTTCCCCGACAATGCCGCGCCTTTTCATGTGACTGACATCCCATGTCCATTCGAGCTTTCGCCGGGATACAGCCCCGTATTGACGCCAGCGCCTGGGTGGATGAGTCCGCTCAGGTCATCGGCGACGTGGTGCTGGAAGCGGATGTGTCCATCTGGCCCCTGGCCGTGATCCGGGGCGACATCAATTCCATCCGTGTCGGCGCGCGTTCCAACATTCAGGACGGCTGTGTGCTGCACGTGACCCATGCCGGACCCTGGTCCGACGGCGGCGCGCCACTGGTGGTGGGGACCGATTTGACGCTGGGGCACCAGGCCGTGTTGCACGGCTGCAGCGTGGGCAATTTCTGTCTCATCGGCATCGGTGCCATCGTGCTGGACCGGGCCGTCATCGGCGATTACGTGATGGTGGGCGCCGGCAGCCTGGTGCCGGGGGGCAAGCAATTGGAAAGCGGGCATCTTTATATGGGCGCACCGGTGAAGAAGATCCGGTCGCTGACCGAGCCGGAACGGCGCATGCTGGAATATTCCTCCGGGCACTATGTGCAATTGAAAGATCGCTACCGCAGTGGAAAATAGGCTCATGCATACCCATCCCCAGTCATATGAAGTGATCGTGGTCGGCGGCGGGCACGCCGGTACCGAGGCCGCCATGGCCGCGGCGCGCATGGGCGCGCGCACGCTGTTGTTGACCCAAAGCGTCGAGACGCTGGGGCAGATGTCCTGCAATCCGGCCATCGGCGGCATCGGCAAGGGGCACCTGGTGAAGGAGATCGATGCCCTGGGCGGGGTCATGGCCCGCGCCGCGGATCGCACTGGTATTCATTTCCGCATATTGAATGCCAGCAAGGGTCCGGCCGTGCGCGCCACGCGCGCGCAGATTGATCGGTCCCTGTATCGAAACGTCATCCGCTCCCTGCTGGAATCCCAGCCCAACCTGTCGATCTTTCAGCAATCCGTGGAAGACCTGATTGTGGAAGAGGGTGTGGTGCGCGGCGTCGTGACCCAGATGGGTCTTCGTTTCCGCGCCGGGACCGTGGTGCTGACCGTGGGCACGTTTCTGGGCGGCAAGATCCACATCGGCGAAGCGAATTATCAGGGCGGCCGCGCCGGTGACCCGCCGGCCAATGCCTTGTCGAAGCGGCTGCGCGATCTGCCGTTCCGTGTCGGGCGGCTCAAGACCGGCACACCGCCGCGCATCGATGGCGCGACCG
>MGYT01000173.1:20836-21629 GCA_001801865.1 Gammaproteobacteria bacterium RIFCSPLOWO2_02_FULL_61_13 | reverse complement strand
GTTCGGCAGCGTCGCGGAACATCCGCGGCAGGTGAATTGCCACATCACGCAGACCAATGAACGCACCCATGACCTGATCCGCAATGCCCTGGATCGCTCGCCCATGTATAGCGGACGCATAGAGGGGGTCGGTCCCCGCTACTGCCCGTCCATCGAAGACAAGGTCGTGCGCTTTGCGGAAAAGTCCTCGCACCAGATCTTTGTCGAGCCGGAGGGCCTGGAGACGCGCGAGATTTACCCCAACGGGATTTCCACCAGCCTGCCGTTCGACGTGCAATACCAGGTCGTGCGCTCCATTGCCGGGTTTGAGAACGCCCATATCACGCGCCCCGGTTATGCGATCGAATACGATTTCTTCGACCCGCGCGATTTGCAGCCCTGGTTGGAGACGCGGCCGCTCGGGAACCTGTTTTTCGCCGGGCAGATCAATGGCACCACCGGATACGAAGAGGCCGCCGCCCAGGGCATCATTGCCGGGTTGAACGCGGCGTTGCGGGTGCAGGGAAAGGAACCCTGGAGTCCGCGTCGCGATGAGGCCTACATCGGCGTGCTCATCGATGACCTGATCACGCGTGGCACCAGCGAACCATACCGGATGTTCACGAGCCGCGCGGAATATCGCCTGCTGCTGCGCGAGGACAATGCGGACCTGCGCCTGACCGAAACCGGACGACGCCTGGGATTGGTGGACGACGTGCGCTGGGCGCGATTCAGCGCGAAGCGGGACGCCATAGAAAAGGAGCAGGCCCGGCTGGGGGCCATATGGATGGGTCCGGATCGGTTGCCGGCGGAA
>MGYT01000173.1:20136-20816 GCA_001801865.1 Gammaproteobacteria bacterium RIFCSPLOWO2_02_FULL_61_13 | reverse complement strand
GGGAATGCAACCTGCTGCAATTGCTGCGCCGCCCCGAAGTCCGTCACGCCGACCTGATGCGGCTGCCCGGCGTGGAGTGCCTGGAAGTGGACGTGGAAGTCGCCCTGCAGGTGGAAGTGCAGGCGAAGTATCACGGCTACATCGAACGGCAACAGGAAGAGATCAATCGCTCGCGCCGGGACGAGGACACCGCACTCCCTGCGGACATGGACTACGCCAATGTGCGCGGGCTGTCCACGGAGGTGACGCAGAAACTGAATCAGCAACGCCCGGTGACACTGGGGCAGGCGGGGAGGATTCCAGGGATTACGCCCGCTGCGATCTCATTGCTCCGTGTTCATCTGAAGCGGCGGGGCGCGGTTAACAAGTGAAAAGTAAAAAAGGCCGACTTTTTTAACTTTTAACTTGTCCATCAAATACCCGCTCAACACCTCGGCCTCCAGCTGAATGCCCGCCAATCCCACATGCCCATCGGGGCGCAGCAAGTAGAACGACGGCATCGGAATGTGTACGCGTTCACGTTCCCGATCATTGTCCGGATCGTCGGGAATGCAGTGGATATGCATCAACCCACCCTGATTTGACAGTCCCTCCGGTGGCAAATCCTGCCCGAACAGGATCAAATTAAAACGCGTGTCGTCGAGAATCGCGAACAGATCCTCCGGCGGGCTGTGCGCGCG
>MGYT01000173.1:16434-20082 GCA_001801865.1 Gammaproteobacteria bacterium RIFCSPLOWO2_02_FULL_61_13 | reverse complement strand
GAGCCCGGGAAGCGTCTGCGATAAATCGCTGCCGCGGTATTGAATCCCGATCTGGGAGACGGTGCGGAACGCGAGTTGCCGGATGCAGTTGAATCGCATCCCAATTGCGGCAACGCGGGCCATGATCCAGGTGCGAAACAGCCGCGCCAGCCAGTTATCCGCCACCACGAGCATGAACGCGCGATCGGTCGTATTCAGAAGTCGCCGCGCCACCGGTACCCGTTCCTGTTCGTACGACTCGAGCAGTTGCACGCCCGCCTGCCCCTTGATCACGAGCGCCAGCTTCCACGCCAGGTTGTAGGCATCCTGGAGGCCCGTATTCATACCCTGCGCCCCCATCGGGCTGTGGACATGCGCCGCGTCGCCGAGCAGAAAACAGCGCTGTTCGCGAAAGCGCGTTGCGCTGCGATGATGGATCCGGTAGGTCGAATACCAGCTGCAAGATGCAAAGGAAAGCCTGATACCCGCCTCTTGTCGCAAACAGGGGATCACATCATCGAAAGTCAGATCGTCCCGGCCCCGCAATTCCGGGGGCAGGATACCGATGACGCGCCAACGATCCTTTCCACGCATGGGAAAGAAGAGATGGAACCCCTTGTTCCACAGGTAAACATTCAACTCCTCCGCGACCATGTCCCCGGTCGCCTCGGTATCCGCGACGAAGAACACGTGCTCGTAGGGTGCGCCCGGGAAAGTGATTCCGCACATCTCGCGCACCGAACTGCGCGCGCCGTCACAGCCCGCGACCCAGGCGGCGCTGATTTCCTGATTTGCCCCGTCCGGCAGCCTCAACGTCACGGCCACACGCTCGGGGTGTTGCGCCATCGCGATCAGTTCCGTGTTCCATTGCACGGCCAGGCCCCAGTCCCGGAGTTTGTCGCCCATGATCTGTTCGTTGTCGTCCTGCCCCAGCATAAGGATGCAGGGGAACGGGCTCAGGTTCCTGCCAATATCGCCGATGGGTATGCGTGCCGTATGCCGACCGTTTGCCCACATGTTTGCGGCGGTACCGCGCCGGCCGAGTTCGAGGGCGCGTCCGGCAATACCCAGTTGCGAATAAATTTCCAGCGTGCGCGCCTGCACGCCCATGGCCCGCGACTGCTGTGCAGGACCGCTGTGGCGGTCAATGATCAGCGCGCGTATGCCGCGCCGGCCCAGTTGATTGGCGAGCATCAGGCCGGTGGGTCCGGCGCCGACGATAAGAACGTCCGTATCCATCATGGGGACGGGCGCTAACGTCCGGGGCGGGCCGGCGCGCACCGCACTGGGGAAGCGGCTGCGTTACAATTATCCGCGATCATCTGGCCTCCCCGGTGGCCTCCGGCGTGCCTTTTCTGATTTTGACACGTGCAATCGTATTACCGGCGCACAATCCTTGCCAGCCAATGACCATGCCAAAATCTGCGCTCGCGGAAACACTCCATAGCAGCCTGGTGGCCCTGGGAGAGGATCCTGCCGTCCATCCGCAGGCCGGCTACCTTGCCTACCTGGCGCTCCTGCAACGCTGGAACAAAACCTACAACCTGTCCGGTATCCGCGAGCCCGCGCGCATGTTGACCCACCATGTGCTGGATAGCCTCGCGGTATTGCCGCACCTGCATGGAACGCGTTGTCTGGATGTGGGCAGTGGCGCCGGCCTGCCCGGGTTGATGCTGGCGCTGGCGCGGCCGGCCACCCATTGGGTGCTGCTGGACAGCAATGGGAAGAAGGTCCGGTTCCTTAATCAATGTGTACGGGAGTTGGCCATCGCAAACGTTGAGGTGGTGCAGGCACGGGTGGAATCCTACGAGCCTGATGCGCCTTTTGACACCATCATCAGCCGTGCGTTTGGCTCATTGGCGGCGTTTTATGCCGCCACCGTGCAGCTGCTGGCTCCCGGCGGCGTATTGCTGGCCATGAAAGGTCCGGCACCGGGGGCGGAGCTGGAACCGGAACTCACCGCACAGGCCGAAGGGACCACCATTCCGCTGCGGGTGCCGGGCGTTGAGGGAGGGCGAACGTTGGTGCGCATGCAGCCGCGATACTGATGTACTGTCCCGCGGGAAAGATTTCGAATCCTGTAGGGCGCGCTTCAGCGCGCCGCGATATGGCCGGCTGAAGCGACCCACAGGACGTGGGAAATGCCGCGAGACGCCTACATGGATGTAGGCGGTAGAGCGACGCAGGAGCCAAAGCCGAGGACAGGATGTCCGGAGCGGCCGGCCCTGCATGAATCATGCAGGTTTTCCCCAGGGCTCGACATCGGGGCCTTTCCCATCTGTGCAATAATGTGCCACCACATCGAGGCAGGTTGCGGAACCCGGGACGGGTCCTGACGGCGGCCCGAATCGAGTCCCCGAAGTCATGAGCAAAGTCATCGCTATCGCCAATCAGAAGGGTGGGGTCGGCAAGACCACCA
Source organism: Gammaproteobacteria bacterium RIFCSPLOWO2_02_FULL_61_13 (assembly GCA_001801865.1). Taxonomy (GTDB): domain Bacteria; phylum Pseudomonadota; class Gammaproteobacteria; order Eutrophobiales; family Eutrophobiaceae; genus 2-02-FULL-61-13. The sequence goes on along the minus strand of MGYT01000173.1, from coordinate 17,684 downwards.
CCAGCGTCAATCTGGCCGCGTCGCTGAGTGCCACCAAGCGCCGTGTGCTGCTCATTGATCTCGACCCGCAGGGGAATGCGACCATGGGCAGCGGCGTGGAAAAGACCGGGGTGCAATTTTCCAGCTACGACGTGCTCATGGGTGATAAGACGCTGCCCGAGGCCATGGTGCGCTCCGAAGCGGGTGGCTACGACCTGCTGCCGAGCAATTCCGATCTGACCGGCGCCGAAGTGGGGCTGCTGGAGGAACTGGCGCGGGAAGTGCGGCTGCGCAAGGCGCTGGAACCGGTCCGCGACAGCTACCATTTCATCCTGATTGATTGCCCGCCGGCGTTAAGCATGTTGACGGTGAATGCGCTGGTGGCGGCAGATGCCGTGATTATCCCCATGCAGTGCGAATACTACGCACTGGAAGGATTGACCGCGCTGCTGGAGACCATTGAAAAGATCCGCAAGTTTCTGAATCCCCACCTGCGCGTGGAAGGTCTGCTGCGCACCATGTTCGACCCGCGCAATAATCTGGCGAACCAGGTCTCCGCCCAGTTGCTGAAGCACTTCGGCGACAAGGTGTATCGCACCATCATCCCGCGCAATGTGCGGCTCGCGGAAGCGCCCAGCCATGGCCAGCCGATCATCAAATACGACCGCGGCTGCCAGGGGTCGCTGGCGTATCTGGCGCTGGCCGGTGAGATGTTGAATCGGGAGGAGAAGGCGGCGTGAAGGCAGCCACAAGAAAAAAGAAACCCGGAAAATGTCCGTGAAGAAAAGAGGTCTTGGAAAAGGGCTGGACGCCCTGCTCAATCCCCGCGCCGCCAGCGACATCGCGGCCATGGATGGAGAAGACGAGTTGCGCGTCCTGCCCGTGGACCTGTTGCAGCGCAGTCCGTTTCAGCCGCGCCAGGATTTCAACGCGCAGGCCCTGCAGGAACTGGCTGATTCCATCCGCTCGCAGGGCATCATCCAGCCCATCGTCGTGCGCGCCACTGCCAAGCTGGATCGGTTCGAGATCATTGCCGGAGAACGGCGCTGGCGCGCGGCGCAAATGGCCGGGTTGCATGAAGTGCCCACGGTGGTGCGGCGTATCGATGACCAGACGGCCATGTGCCTGTCGCTCATCGAGAATATCCAGCGTGAGGACTTGAACCCCATGGAGCAGGCCCACGCCATGTCGCGGCTGCTGGAAGAATTCCATTTGACCCACGAAGAAGTGGCGGAAGCGGTGGGCCGGTCCCGGCCCACGATTACGAATTT
>MGYT01000173.1:10882-16412 GCA_001801865.1 Gammaproteobacteria bacterium RIFCSPLOWO2_02_FULL_61_13 | reverse complement strand
CCCGGGCCATGCTGGCCTTGCCGAAAAACCTCCAACTGGAGGCGGCTCAGCACGTAGTTAAAGGTGGATTATCGGCCCGGGCCACGGAATCCCTGGTGCGGAGGATGCTGGTGAGTCCCGCGGACAAGGTCAAAAAGGCCGCCGCCTCCGACCCCAATGTGCAACGCCTGGAACGCCAGTTGTCAGAAAAACTCGGTGCGGCGGTGGCCATCCGCCAGCGCAAGGGCGGCAAGGGCACCGTGGAAATCAGCTACGCGTCATTGGATCAGCTGGACGGCATTCTGGCCCATATAAAATAAGCACTTTTGTGCAGTGCAGCGATTGATCCGACCCCCCCGCGACTTTATACTGCCACGCCTTGGCCAGCTGGCCCCCGGGGCATGTTGCACCGGTCAAAGCGGCAGTGGCTGAGCAGCAGTCGACATATAACAAGAACCGGGCCGCCGCGCGCAGGATGCTCGCCGCCGAGGTCGGATTTGCGGCAATGATTGCACTTCTGTTGTTCCCGATGTTGGGCATGGTTGCGGCCCGCTCCGCGCTACTGGGGGGGCTGATATTTGTCGTGCCGCACGGATTGTTCGCGGCCCTCGCATTCAGATCGTCGGCGGAAGAGTCGCCCGGATCCGCGGTGCGGGCCGTATATCTGGGTGAGGGAATAAAGCTGCTGGCGACATTGATCCTGTTTGTGGCTGGCTTCGCGACGGTGAAGCCGCTCCAAATTGGGGTACTGTTGGGAACCTACGGGATTCTGGTGGTCGGGCATGCGGCAGGATTTGCCTACCTTACCCGGGATTGAGCAGGCGCGGACGGAATCGTCAAATTCGGAAAACATATAGCAATGGCGACGGAAACAGGGCCAACAAGCTCCGAATATATAGTCCATCACCTGACAAACAATGTTGTCGGTGAGGGATTCTGGTCATTACACATTGATACGCTGGTGGTATCGATCGTGCTTGGCGCTGTGGTCTTTGGCCTGATGTATTCCGTCGCCCGAAAAGTAACCGCGGGCGTACCCGGGCCGGCGCAGAATTTCATCGAAATGCTGTTCGATATGGTCGACAGTCAGGTGAAAGTCGTATTTCACGGAAAGAATGACCTGATCGCTCCCCTTGCCATGACAATTTTTGTTTGGGTATTCACAATGAATGCCATGGATATCCTGCCCATCGACGTGCTGCCCTGGGTCCTGAGTTGGTTTGGAATCCATTACTTCAAATCCGTGCCCACGACGGATCCGAATCTTACCTTCGCAATGTCGCTGTCCGTGTTTTGCCTGATGATCTACTACAACTTCAAGGTCAAAGGGGTTGGCGGCTTTGCCCATGAAGCCATGTCGGCCCCATTTGGCATTAAGCTGGCTCCGGTAAATCTTTTGTTTCGAATAATCGAGGACATTGCCAAGCCGCTGTCGCTGGCGCTCCGGTTGTTCGGCAACATGTATGCCGGTGAAATGGTTTTTATCCTCATCGCCCTGTTGCCGTTCTATGTGCAGTGGATGCTGGGGGCCCCCTGGGCGATTTTCCACATCCTTATCATCACGCTGCAGGCATATATATTCATGATGCTGACCATCGTGTATCTCAGCATGTCGCACGAGAGTCACTGAGTAATTCTCAATTAACGTCTAAGGAGAAAGTTATGGAGCTGGTCACCGTATTGGGTAACGTTCAAGGGCTCGCCATGATTGCAGTGGCGCTCATGCTTGGATTGGGAGCGCTGGGGGCCGCCATTGGCGTCGGCCTGCTGGGCGGAAAATTTCTGGAAGGGGTGGCGCGGCAGCCGGAGTTATCCGGCATGCTGATCGGCCGGTTCTTCCTGGTTGCCGGGCTGGTCGATGCGGTGCCCATGATCAGCGCCGCCATGGGATTGTACGTCCTGTTTGCCGATCCGTTTGGTTTCGGTGCAGCGGTCAGCAAGCTCGCTGGCGGCTGATAATCATTCTGCCGGGAGGGTCTGACCGTGAACATTAACGCCACACTTTTTGGTCAAGCCATTACCTTCGCCATCCTTGTCTGGTTCACGATGAAGTTTGTATGGCCGCCGATCATGAAGGCCATGCAGGAACGGGCGCAGCGAATTGCCGACGGATTGGCTGCCGCTGACGAAGGCCGGCGGAAATTCACGCAAGCCGAGCAGCTATTCCAGGAAAAACTTACCGAAGGCAAGCAGCAGTCGGCGGTCATCCTCGCGCAGGCGCACAAGCGCGGCGACGAGATGATTGAAGAGGCAAAGTCCACCGCCCGCGTGGAAGGCGGCCGCATCATCGAGGCGGCCCGCCATGAAATTGCCCGCGAACGGGAGCAGGTGCGCGAGCAACTGAAGCAGCAGGTGGCGGCGCTGGCGCTGGCCGGCGCCGAGCAAATCCTGATGCGGGAAGTGGATCGCAAGAGCCACGACGACCTGCTCGGCAAGATCGGCAGCAGCCTGTGAGGAACTGACCGGTGGCCGCAAGAGCAACCCTGGCACGTCCATACGCAAAGGCCGCATTTGAGCAGGCCCGTGGCGAGGATAAGGCGAAGGAGTGGTCCGGCCTGCTGGAATTGCTGTCGGTGATCAGTTCCGATCCGCTCATACGCCGTGTGGCCCGCAATCCCAGGGTCAGCACGGATCAGCTGGCGGGTCTGATCATGGAACTGTGCGCGGACAGGCTCTTGCCGACGGGACGCAACTTCGTGCAGTTGCTTGTGGACGCGGGCCGGTTGGAAGCGGTGACTGAAATCCGCCTTCAGTTTGAGAAGCGGCGCCTGCAGGCCGAAGGCCGCGCCAATGTGGAAGTGACTGCCGCATTCGAACTGGACGACGGCCAGCGCAACCGTATCCGTGAACTGATGGCGCGCCGGCTTGGCCGCGAAATCACGTTGTCTTCCACGGTGGACAAGTCGCTCATCGGCGGCGCCATCATACGCAGCGGCGATTCGGTCATTGATGCCTCGGTTCGCGGCCGGCTGCGGGTATTGGGCAACCAGTTATCAGATTAAGCATTCAAAAGACGGTAAACGAGGAACCAACATGTCTATCAGCGCAACAGAAATCAGCGACCTGATCCGCAAGCGCATCCAGTCCCTGAACCTCGACACTGAGGCACGGACCGAAGGCACCGTCGTCAGCCTGGCTGACGGTGTGGCCCGCCTGCATGGGCTGTCCGACGTCATGCAGGGCGAGATGATCGAATTCCCGCAGAACACTTTCGGTCTGGCCATGAATCTGGAGCGCGATTCCGTCGGCGCCGTGATCATGGGCAGCTACCAGCACATCTCCGAGGGTGATACGGTGCGCTGCACCAAGCGCATCCTGGAAGTGCCGGTGGGCGAGGGATTGCTCGGTCGTGTCGTGGATGCCCTCGGCATTCCCATTGACGGCAAGGGCCCGATCAAAAGCACGCAGAGCTCCCCCATAGAGAAAATCGCCCCCGGTGTAATCACGCGCCAGTCCGTGGGCCAGCCGGTGCAAACCGGCTTGAAGTCCATCGATGCAATGGTCCCGGTGGGCCGCGGCCAGCGCGAATTGATCATCGGCGACCGCCAGACCGGCAAGACCGCCGTGGCCATCGACACCATCATCAACCAGAAGGGCACCGGCATTAAGTGCATCTACGTCGCCATCGGTCAGAAGGCGTCCAGCATCAATGTGGTCATCCGCAAGCTGGAAGAGCATGGCGCCCTCGAGCACACGATCATCGTCGCCGCGACCGCGTCCGATTCCGCCGCCATGCAGTACATCGCGCCATATTCCGGCTGTGCCATGGGCGAATATTTCCGCGACCGCGGCGAAGATGCGCTCATCATTTATGACGATCTGACCAAGCAGGCCTGGGCATACCGCCAGATATCCCTGCTGTTGAAGCGTCCGCCGGGCCGCGAAGCGTATCCGGGCGACGTGTTTTACCTGCATTCGCGCCTGCTGGAACGCGCGGCACGGGTCAACGCGGAATACGTCGAGAGGTTCACCGGCGGCAAGGTCAAGGGCAAGACCGGTTCCCTGACGGCGCTGCCCATCATCGAGACCCAGGCCGGCGACGTGTCGGCATTCGTGCCCACCAACGTGATCTCCATCACCGACGGCCAGATCTATCTGGAAACCAGCCTGTTCAACGCCGGTTTCCGCCCGGCCATCAACGCCGGTCTTTCGGTGTCCCGCGTCGGTGGCGCCGCGCAAACCAAGATCATCAAGAAACTGGGCGGCGGCATCCGGCTTGCCCTGGCTCAATACCGCGAATTGGCGGCATTTGCCCAGTTCGCCTCCGATCTGGACGAGGCCACGCGCAAGCAGCTCGCCCGCGGCCAGCGCGTCATGGAACTGATGAAGCAGAAGCAGTACTCGCCACTGGGGGTGGCGGAAATGGCCATCACTCTTTATGCCGCCGAGTACGGGTACCTGGACGACGTCGCGCTGGAGAAAGTGCGTGACTTCGAATCCGCGCTGCACAGCTTCATGAAGAGCAGCAAGGCGGAACTCGTCAAGAGCATCAACTCCAAACCGGAACTGACCGAAGACGTTGAAAAGGCGTTGAAGGCGGCTATGGAGGAGTTCAAGAAGACAGGTGCTTGGTAAGTAGAAGGTGGAAGGTTGAAGGTAGGGAAAGAAGGTGCCGGGAAACGGGTTTTCCCTACATTCCACCTTCTGCCTACTACCTTCCCTGCAATGATACAAACAACGGAATTGAGCTAGACAAATGGCCGGCGCCAAAGAGATACGCACAAAAATCGCGAGCGTAAAAAGCACGCAGAAGATCACCAAGGCAATGGAAATGGTGGCTGCGAGCAAGATGCGCAAGACGCAGGATCGCATGCGCGCGGCGCGTCCCTATGCCGCGATGATGCGCAACGTGATCGCGCATGTCGGGCATGCCAATCCCGAGTACCGGCATCCGTTTCTGGCCGCGCGCGAGATCAAGCGGGTCGGACTGATCGTGGTATCCACGGACCGCGGCCTGTGCGGCGGTCTGAACGCCAACCTGTTTCGTGAGGTGATCCGGCGTCTGCGCAGCTTCGAGCAGCAGGGCAAGGAAGTGGACCTGGGCCTGTTCGGCTCCAAGGCGTCGGCCTTCTTCAGCCGCACCGGCGGTCGTGTCATAGGCCAGGCATCGCACCTGGGCGACAACCCGCACCTGGTCGAACTGATCGGTGTGTGGAAGATCCTGGCCGATGCCTATCTTGCCGGGAAAATCGACAGCATAGCGGTGGCATCCAACCGCTTCGTCAATTCCATGACCCAGGCGCCGGTTATCGAGCAGCTTGTGCCCATCGATCCGCAGGAGGATAAGGCGCTGTCCCACCATTGGGATTACATCTACGAGCCGGATGCAAAGGAAGTGCTGGACCAGTTGCTGAACCGCTACGTGGAGTCCCTGATGTATCAGTTGGTGGTGGAGAACATCGCCTGTGAGAACGCTGCGCGCATGGTCGCCATGAAGAGCGCCTCCGACAATGCCGGCAAGCTAATCGGCGAATTGCAGTTGATCTACAACAAGGCGCGCCAGGCGGCGATTACGCAGGAACTGGCGGAAATTGTTGGAGGAGCTGCGGCG
>MGYT01000173.1:8949-10874 GCA_001801865.1 Gammaproteobacteria bacterium RIFCSPLOWO2_02_FULL_61_13 | reverse complement strand
GCAGCTATAAGCGACAAGCTACAAGTTACAAGGAAAAGACGAACAACGGGCGCAACCGATTAACCAGGATTTTGTGAAAAAGTTATCGAGGGCAACACAATGAGTTCCGGACAAATCGTGCAGATCATCGGTGCCGTGGTGGACGTCGAGTTCCCCAGCAACGCCATACCGAAAATTTACCATGCATTGGTCGTGGAAAAGGCCGGTGACAAGACCACGCTGGAAGTGCAGCAGCAACTCGGTGACGGTGTCGTGCGCACCATCGCGCTCGGTTCCACCGACGGCCTGCAACGTGGCCTCAAGGTAAACAATACCGGCGCCGCCATTTCCGTGCCGGTTGGCACCGCGACCCTCGGCCGCATCATGAACGTGCTGGGCGAACCCATCGACGAACAGGGACCGATCGCGACCAAGGATCGCATGGTCATTCACCGCGAGGCGCCCAAGTTCACGGATCTGTCCCCGACCACGGAACTTCTGGAAACCGGAATCAAGGTGATCGACCTGATCTGCCCGTTTGCCAAGGGCGGCAAAGTGGGCCTGTTCGGCGGCGCCGGCGTGGGCAAGACCGTGAACATGATGGAACTCATCAACAACATTGCCAAGGCGCACTCGGGCTTGTCGGTGTTCGCCGGCGTGGGTGAGCGCACCCGTGAAGGCAACGACTTCTACCATGAAATGAAGGAAGGCGGCGTGCTGGATAAAGTGTCCATGGTGTATGGGCAGATGAACGAGCCGCCGGGCAACAGATTGCGCGTGGGACTCACCGGCCTGACGCTCGCGGAGAAGTTCCGCGACGAAGGCAAGGACGTGCTGCTGTTCATCGATAATATATACCGCTTCACGCTTGCGGGCGTGGAGGTTTCCGCACTGCTGGGGCGCATGCCCTCCGCGGTGGGCTACCAACCGACGCTGGCCGAGGAAATGGGCAAGCTGCAGGAGCGCATCACCTCCACGAAGACCGGCTCTATCACCTCCATCCAGGCCGTGTACGTACCTGCCGACGACCTGACCGATCCGTCGCCCGCAACCACATTCGCGCATCTTGACGCGACGGTGGTGTTGTCGCGACAGATTGCGGAACTGGGCATTTATCCGGCGGTGGACCCGCTGGACTCAACCAGCCGCCAGCTCGACCCGCTGGTGGTCGGCCAGGAGCATTACGACACGGCCCGTGCGGTGCAGAACACGCTGCAACGTTACAAGGAACTGCGCGACATCATTGCCATCCTGGGCATGGACGAACTCTCGGAGGCCGACAAGCTGGCAGTGTCCCGGGCGCGCAAGATCCAGCGCTTCCTTTCGCAGCCGTATTCGGTGGCGGAGGTCTTCACCGGCACCAAGGGCGAGTACGTGTCGCTGAAGGACTCCATTCGCGGCTTCCGCGAGATCGTGGATGGCAAGCACGATGCGCTGCCGGAGCAGTCCTTCTACATGGTCGGCACCATCGAGCAGGCGGTTGAGAAGGCCAAGAAGCTGTAAGCACGGAGTATCGCGACCATGGCAGACACGATCCAGGTGGGAATCGTAAGCGCGGAGAAGGAGATCTTCTCAGGGCACGCGGCGATGGTGTTCGCGCCGGCGTCCCTCGGCGAGGTCGGCATCGCGCCGGGGCATTCGCCATTCATTACGCCCATGGGTCCGGGTGAAGTCCGCATACGGCACGACGACGGTCGCGAGCAGGCGTTCTACATTTCCGGGGGTATACTCGAGGTGCAGCCGGGCGTGGTCACGGTATTGTCTGATACCGCGGTGCGTGCCGAGGATCTCGACGAGGCGGCGGTGCAAAAGGCGAAGGAAGATGCCGAGCGCTTGTTCCACGACCACGAGGCGAAGGTGGATTACGCAGTAGCGCAGGCTCAGCTGGCCGAGACCGTGGCGCAGTTGCAGACGATTCAGAGACTGCGCAGGAGAGCGGGAAGATC
>MGYT01000173.1:6352-8820 GCA_001801865.1 Gammaproteobacteria bacterium RIFCSPLOWO2_02_FULL_61_13 | reverse complement strand
TTGCCTCCTTCTGTTGGCCTGTCTAATATGCATGGCGTTGCACCATGTTTTCCTTGTAACTTATAACTTGTGACTTATGACTTCCTTTTGCATCTGGTGACTGGGTAATGTTATCCATAGTGATCCTGGCCGCGGGTCAAGGAACCCGCATGCGTTCCCGGGCGCCGAAGGTCATGCACCTGGTGGCTGGACGCTCGCTGCTGGAACACGTCTACATCGCCGCCTCCCGGCTGCGCACGCGCCGCATTCACGTGGTCTACGGCTGCGGCGGCGACCAGGTGCCCAAGGCTCATCCGAACATGGATGTGGACTGGGTGGAACAGGAACGGCAACTCGGCACCGGTCATGCGGTGATGCAGGTCATCGACAAGATCCCGCTGAATGACACGGTCATGGTGTTGTACGGTGATGTCCCGTTGATTACCTACGAGACCCTCGAGCAACTCGAAGAGGCCTCGCACGAAAGCGGATTGTCCCTGCTCACCTGCGTGCTGGAAGATCCGCACGGCTATGGGCGGATACTGCGTGACGAGCGCGGCAACGTCGCGCGCATCGTGGAAGAGAAGGACGCCACCGACGCCGAGCGCGAGGTGTGCGAAGTGAACACCGGCATGCTGGCGGTGCGGGCCCGCTCGCTGAAACACTGGCTGGATAATCTGGATACCCACAACTCCCAGGGCGAATTCTATCTTACCGATATCGTGCAGATGGCCGTTGCAGAAGATGTGGAGATCAATTCCATTTCCGCGGACTCACCCATGGAAGTACACGGTGTCAACACCAAGTCGCAGTTGGCCGAGGTCGAGCGTTACTACCAGCTCATCCAGGCGCACCAGTTGATGGGGCAGGGTGTCACCCTGCGCGATCCCGGCCGCTTCGACATGCGCGGCGATCTGGAAGTGGGCTCCGACGTGGTCATCGACATCAATGTCGTCATTGAAGGCAGTGTCAGCATCGGCAATAACGTGCAGATCGGGCCCAATTGCCTGATCCGCGACGCGGACATCGGTGACGATGTCCACGTCCTCGCCAATTCCGTCATCGATAATGCCGTAATCGGCGCGCGCAGCCGGATCGGGCCGTTCTCCCGCATCCGGCCGCATACCCGGCTGTCCGAGGGTGTGCACGTGGGCAATTTCGTGGAGCTGAAGAATGCAGAAGTGGGCGAAGGCAGCAAGATAAACCACCTGAGCTACGTGGGCGATGCTGAACTGGGCCGCGATGTGAATATCGGCGCCGGCACCATCACCTGCAACTATGACGGCGCCAACAAGCACAAGACCATCATCGGCGACGATGTTTTCGTAGGCTCCGGAACGCAACTGGTGGCCCCGGTGCGTGTCGGCGATGGCGCCACCATCGGCGCCGGCACCACCGTTACGCGCGACGTGGAAGCGGGCGCGCTGGCGATCAGCCGGGTGGAGCAACGCGCCGTGAAGGGTTGGAAACGACCGAAAAAGCAGCCATAAGCGATGAGCAATAAGCTATAAGCAATAAGCCATAAGAAAAAGATTCGAAGAGGCCTCGGAATGTCCGTTTGTTTTCCTTATAGCTTATGACTTATAACTTATAGCTCTCCCATGCGCGTCGGCTACTACCAATTCCGCCCCCACTTCGGGCGCATGTCCCACAACCTGCTCACCGTGACCACGGCGCTGCGCGCGGCGGAAGCGGATCTCATCGTGCTGCCGGAACTTGCGTTCACCGGATACTACTTCCGGGATCGGGCCGAGGCCCATCGCCTGGCAGAGGATCCCCATGATTCGCCGGTGTTCGAGGCACTCAAGGCCCTGTGCCGCGAGAAGCGCTTTCACATTGTCACCGGCTTCGCGGAGCGCAGCGGCGAACGCTGCTACAACAGCGCGGCGCTCATCGGCCCGGATGGCGTGCTGCACATCTATCGCAAACTGCACCTGTTCCATGAAGAGCGGCACTGGTTTGATCCGGGTGATGTGCCGATGAAGGTGATGAGCATCCCCGGCGCGCACATCGGAATCATGGTCTGTTACGATTGGGCCTTCCCGGAGGTCGCTCGCACCCTGGCGCTGCTAGGCGCGGACATCATCTGCCAACCTGCCAATCTGGTGCTGTCGTTCTGTCAGGATGCGATGTTGACACGGTGCCTGGAAAATCATGTTTTTTCGGTCACCGCGAACCGCTACGGAACCGACTCACGCCCGCAGGGCAAGCTCCGCTTCACGGGCAAAAGCCAGATCGCCGGCCCCGGTGGCAAGCGCCTGCATCGCGCGCTATCACAACGCAGCGAGTTGTTTATCATGGAAATTGATCCTGTCCAGGCCCGGGACAAGCACCTTACGCCGCTCTCGGATGTATTTGCGGACCGGAGGCCGGAGTGGTATGGAGAATTGGTGCGTTGAATCGACGCACGGGAAAAATCATGTATGTCGTATGCGGTATATTGTATGTGGCAGGCTGATTCTGTTCTCTGCAGACACCCGTTATACGAG
>MGYT01000173.1:0-6325 GCA_001801865.1 Gammaproteobacteria bacterium RIFCSPLOWO2_02_FULL_61_13 | reverse complement strand
CATGTGGAGTGAAAAATGAGCTTTTCAACGGCTGATTTGTACGACGCACATGAAAATGAAGCGCAGGTGGCGTTGCCAGGCTTCGTGAACTACGGCGAACGCCGCAAATTTCACGGCGCCATCACCACGCTGAAAGTGCACGACGACAATTCGTTGGTGCGCAGTGCGCTGGAACAGCCGGGAGGTGGCCACGTGCTGGTGGTGGACGGGGGTGGTTCCATGCGTTGTGCCCTGGTGGGCGACAAGCTGGCGCGGCTGGGCCGGGACAACGGTTGGGCCGGCGCGATCATTTACGGTTGCATCCGTGACTCGGCGGTGATCGGTGGCATGGAATTCGGCCTGCAGGCGCTGGGCACGAGCCCGCGCAGGAGCGTCAAGGGCGGGACCGGTCAGCGAGATATACCGGTGACATTTCATGGAGTTACGTTCCAGCCGGGCGCCTTCGTTTACGCGGATGACGACGGTATCGTGGTTGGCCCTGTTAATTGGTTATAGGTCAGCCGCTGCTAGAATATGGAAGCATTCCCGGATCTATCCGGGTCAAAGAAAGTACATCCAATACTGCTCATGTCACGGAGCCAATATATGAAAAACACCTTTCGTCCCTTCCTGTTGTTGTCGGCCCTGTTACTGACCCCGCAAGCCTGGGCGGAATGTGATCGCTCCGGTACCAGCGGCGAGGAAGTGATGGGCACACTGGTCGGCGCCGCCCTGGGTGGACTGGTCGGCGCGCAAATCGGAAGCGGCTCTGGCCGCAAGGTCGCTATCGGCGCCGGGGTGCTCGCGGGCGGCTACATGGGCAACCGCATCGGTAACAAGCTGAGTTGCCAGGACCAGGAATATCACTATGACACCACGCAAAGCACCCTCGAGTACAAACCCACCGGTGGCACCGCGGCCTGGGTCAATCCGGACACCGGCGCGTCCGGCAGTGTCACGCCGACACAGACCTATATTTCGCAGAGTGGGCTGCCGTGCCGAAACTTCACCCAGACAATCACTGTGGAGGGCCAGCGCGAAGACATCCAGGCCACCGCCTGCCGTCAGCAGGATGGTACCTGGCAGATAGTGGACAGTTGATCTTCTAACCTGGGACAGTCGCTTCTCTTCGTGATTTCGCAAATGGGCCAGTAGGGCCGCCGCCCATGGGCTAATGGGCGAGTTAGTCACTTCAACACGGATGCTGGAAATCAGGCATGGGCAAAACGTCCCCCGTTTACAGGGAGTCGGATCGAACAGGACGCATCCGGCCTGTGACGCTGGACGACGCCCGCGTCATTGCCGGCATTTACAATCCCTACATCGCGGATACCGTAATCACGTTTGAGGAACAACCTGTCAAAGCCACGGAAATGGCGCGGCGGATCGCAGCCGTCATTCCGCGCCTGCCCTGGCTGCTGCTGGAACAGGATGGACGTGTGATGGGTTATGCCTATGCCTCCCCATGGCGCGAGCGCACCGCCTATCGCCACTCGGTGGAAACGACCATTTACCTGGAATCGCGCTTCGCCGGCCAGGGCATGGGCAAACGGCTGTATGACGCGCTTTTGCAGGACCTCCGCAAAATGGGACTGCACACCGCTTTTGGCGTGATTTCCCTTCCCAATCCTGCCAGCGTCGCGCTGCATGAAAAATGTGGTTTCACGAAGGTCGGCCACCTGGCCGAGGCGGGCTGGAAATTCGGGCGCTGGGTGGATGTGGGTTACTGGCAATTAATGTTCTAGCGGGTACGCGGCAGCGCGATCGTGGGGTCCGAGCCGCTGAATTTCACCAATGTGTTCAGTCAACAACCTGGTGAGGAGAAAAAATAATGCCGTCACCCGTTTACATGATTGGTCAGCACAGAATCGCGGATTTCGAACGCTATCGGCAGGAATACGGGGTCCCCGTGACCCAACAACTTGTTCGTGCGGGCGCGGAGCTGATCGGAGGCGATCCCGCGCCCGTGGTGCTCGAAGGTAACTGGGCCTGGAACTGGACTACTATCATCCGGTTTCCACGCATGGAGGCGGTGCGGTCGTGGTATGACTCGCCTGAGTATGCGCCGCTGAAAAAGTCGCGCCGGGAGCAGCTGACCCAGGGCGGGAACCTGGTGCTGGTGACAGCCTTCAATCCGGCATTGGCGTTCTGAGCGACGAGTCGGGAAATGGACCAAAAGACGAAACCATCAGGAATTCACATCGCTGAATCCGATGTGGAGATCGCCCGCTGTTACCCGGTGATGGCGGAACTGCGGCCGCTTGTCACTGCGGAGCAGTTCGTGCCCCAGGTTCGGCGCCAGATGCAGGCCGGTTTTCGTCTCGCCTGGGTGGAGGATCACGGGAAAGTCATGGCCGTGGCCGGCTTCCGCATCAGCGAGAGCCTGTTCCACGGGAAATTCATGTACGTGGATGACCTGGTGACCACGGAATCCAGCCGCTCACGGGGACACGGGAAACGGCTGTTTGGCTGGCTCGTCAGCCACGCCCGTGAACATGGCTGTAAACACCTGGATCTGGATTCCGGCGTACAGCGCTTTGACGCCCATCGTTTTTACCTGCGCGAAGGCATGCAAATCCGCGGTCATCATTTTTCCCTGGAACTGGGTCCGGCAGTGGAGCGAAACAAGTGAAAGTCCAGGCGCCCCGGCGTGCCCGGCACACCTGCGTTCAAAAGCTTTTCGGCACGCCAGAACAGGTATTTCCGCTGTTATGCCCCGTGCGTGAACGGGAATGGGCCAGTGACTGGGATCCAATGTTCGTGATCAGTCAATCCGGCGTGGCGGAGCCGGATTGCGTATTCGTCACGGCCGCGGAGCCGCACCCTTCAATCTGGTACTTGACGCGCCATGAACCGGACGCCGGATTTGTCGAGATGTTGAAGATCACGCCGGAGGTCACTGCGTGCCGGTTGAGTATCCAGCTGCGCGCGGCGCCGGGCGGCTGCGCTGCGGAGGTGACTTATTGCCACACCAGCCTGGGTCCGGCCGGGGACAAGTTCGTCGCCGGGTTCACGGCCGACTACTACGCCGCCTTCATGCGCGAATGGGAGTCGAGCATGAATGGATTTTTAGGGATCAGGGCTTAAGCTCCGATCCGGGTATCCCCGGGTCAACTCAGACACAAGATACGACTCGATCCTGCTGATCCTTGGCGTCCGCCGTTTCCCGCTGGTCGTGCAAGGGACGGTTGCGGGGTTGTGGTACAGCATTCTGGCCATCCCGCAGCAGCTTGTTCAGAACCAATCGCGCCCGTTTCGGCCCGGCATCGGTATCCAGCCAGATTGATTTCACCTCATCGATATCCGTGGCGTTGCGCAACTGAAGCGCACGCTGCTGCGCCTCGATAATGGGTTTGTCCTGCTGAACAAACGCCCGTTGCACGGCCTTTTCGTGGGCTGCCGCAACGGCCGGGTCATTCTTGCCGTATTCGTAGGTGATGCCCCAGAAATAGTGCGTTGTAGTCTCGTCCGCGGGCGTCAGGATGTCCGTTCCATACACCCACCAGCCATCTCGCCTTGTCCCTCCGACAGGTGTAATGCCAACATCGAGCAGCATGCTTGCCGGCGCGTCCCAGCGCATGTAGAGCCAGTGATCAACCGCATCTTTATAGTCGCCGAATGCCTTGGCCAGCGCCGGCGGCGCCTCACCGTTCGGGCACCAGCGATTTGACCAGACGGTGGTGCCATCCTGGATGACTTCGTGGCTGCCCCGACTGACTGCGCTGCTGCCGAGGATACCGGCATGCACAAATTCCACATGCGACAGGTCCAATAAATTATCAGTGATAAGTTCATAGTAGGCGTCGATGGTGATGGTTCCGGAAACCCGCGCCATGGCCGGATTGGTGTGGCAACCGAAATCCGGAAGCGCGGTGGGATCGGCCAGCTGCAGGTCACCCATCCAGATCCAGATCAGATCATCCTTTTCGACCAGCGGATACCGTTCGAGCCGCGCTGAATCCGGCGCCACCCCGTCACGATGGTGCGGGTTATGCACGCAGGTTCCATCAGTGGCGAAACGTAACCCGTGATATGGACACTGGATCTGTTCGTCGATAATCCGTCCCAGATGCAGAGGTGCGGATCGGTGCGGGCAGAAGTTGTTGAGCGCGATTGCATCACCCTGCCCATCACGAAATAACAGGATGTCCCGGCCGATGATGACGCGGTGAAACAAATTGCGGGTGATCTCCGTACTCCAGGCCGCGCAATACCACGCATTTTTGAGGAACTGCTTCGTCATGTCAGGGGTCCGTGTGAATTCGTTGTTTAAACCCATTCCCAAATACCCGGAAACGTTCTATGATTATCTAATGGCATTAGAATATCTAAAAGCCAGTGATTGTCAAACCAATGTGTCTGTTGACGATACCGGGGCAATTGCATGAAACGAATGCATTCCAGCTACGTCGCAAAGAAGCAGGAACGGAGATTCGACGAAATAATGCAGGCGGCTCGCGATGTATTTGTTCAGAAAGGATATTTCGCCGCGACCACGCGCGATATCGCGGAACTGCTTAACATCAAGCCGGGCAGTCTTTACTACTACATCGATTCCAAGGAATCTGCGCTGGTCGAGATCTGCCGGCGCGCCGGCAGGCAATTCACGCGAAACATGGAAGCGTTGCTCGCAAGGAGTGATCCGGTCGACGACTTGATCCGGGAGGGCATTCGCAACCATCTGCTCAATAACCGTGCGCACCTGGTATTCCATTTCGTCTTCAGTCCGCGGGAGCTGCCGGCATCCGTACGCAAGGAATTGAATCGAATGGCACAATCCTACCAACGCCAATGGGAGGATTTGTTCGAGCGCGGCGTCAGGGACGGCTGCTTGAGGCCGGACCTTGATACCGGGACGGCCGCAGTAGCCCTGCTTGCGATGTGCAACGGCTCGGTCGAGTGGTATCAGCGCAGGACACCCGCTGCTGTCACCGGCATCGCCGGGGAGTTTGCGGATTGCTTCCTGCAGGGTGTTTTGTCCGTTCCACACGCTCGCGACAGGACGTGATGGATCCTGAGGCGCCAGGTTGATACAAAGCGTCGCGAGCAGGCCCGGCTGCGCGAAGCCGCGCAGCAGCTTTGTTTCAACCTGTCAGGTAAATAGATCCATCTGGTTCAGTAATACTGCCTGCGCCGCCGCCAGGCGCGCCACCGGCACACGAAACGGGGAGCAGGAGACGTAGTCCAGGTGCGCGGACTGGAAAAAGTGGATGGAATCCGGGTCGCCGCCGTGCTCGCCGCAAATGCCGCACTTCAGCTTGGGCCGGATGCTGCGCCCGCGCGCCACCGCCATCTCCACCAGTTGTCCCACGCCCACTGTGTCCAGGGTCTGGAACGGGTTGCGCTCCAACAGGTTCTTCTCCAGGTATTCCGGCATGAAGCTGGCGATGTCATCGCGGCTGTAGCCGAGGGTCATCTGAGTCAGATCGTTGGTGCCGAAACTGAAGAAGTCCGCGTGCGCGGCAATCTGGTCCGCGGTCAGGGCGGCGCGCGGGATCTCGATCATGGTGCCGATGGGGATATCCAGCTTGCCCTTGAACTTCCGGCGCGTACGCACGTCGGCAATGGTCTTTTCAGTCAGCTCCCGCAGCAGGATCAGTTCCCGATCAATGCCCACCAGCGGGATCATGATCTCCGGCAGCGCGCGGATGTCGCGCTGCCGGCAATTGATGGCGGCCTCGACGATGGCCGTGACCTGCATCTCCAGCACTTCGGGAAAGGTCACCGACACGCGGCAGCCCCGGTGTCCGAGCATGGGATTGATCTCGTGCAACTGTTCCACGCGGCGCCGTACCCGCTTCACCGGCACACCCATGGCCTTGGCCATCTGCTGTTGCGCAGCCGGTGTTGCCGGCAGGAATTCGTGCAACGGCGGGTCCAGCAACCGGATCGTCACCGGTAAGCCGTCCATGGCGCGGAAGATGCCCTCGAAATCCCGGCGCTGGAACGGCAGCAGCTTTTTCAGCGCGGTGCGCCGGCCTTTCTCGTCATCCGCCAGGATCATCTCGCGCATGGCGGTCACGCGTTGCTCGCCGAAGAACATATGTTCGGTGCGGCAGAGGCCGATGCCCTCGGCGCCGAACTTGCGCGCCACTTTCGCGTCCGCGGGTGTGTCGGCATTGGTGCGCACCACCAGCTTGCGCGTGCGGTCGGCCCATTCCATCAAAGTGTGAAATTCCGCGGTGAACGCGGGCGGGCGCTTGGGCACGTCGCCCAGCATGATCTCGCCGGTGCCGCCGTCAATGCTGATCACATCGCGGCCGGTGAGTGTCCTGCCGTTGACGGTCAGGGTTCGTGCCGCCTCATCAATTTGCAGCGCCGCTGCGCCGGTGATGCAGCACTTGCC
>MGYT01000172.1:68692-79777 GCA_001801865.1 Gammaproteobacteria bacterium RIFCSPLOWO2_02_FULL_61_13 | reverse complement strand
TCGACTTTTACAATCGTGTGAGACTACACTCTTCGTTGGGATATCCATCCCCCATCGAGTTCGAACGGGCATGCAACTAACCAATGGGTGTCCACTCTTTCGAAGGAACTCTCCGCGCTAAAGCGCGCGTCTTGGCAAGAACATTTGGCGCGATGAATGTATTGAACGAGGCTGATGTAAAGTTTCCAATGTTTATTGAATGGTTTTGATATGTCGTTCTTTTACGAAATTGTGACGCATGAGGCCCCGGTGCCCCCAGCCGAAGTCGAGAAGCGGCTTGGTACCATCGTCCGGACGCGACGCACACTTTGGGAAGTCTTGTGTTTTAAGCCGGTGAATCCGCCGGAAAATCCTGATTTTATCGGCTGGGGGGGCGGCGGCCGCTTCAAGATCCGCCGCATAGTGGAATCCATCGGCGACGATCCCCACTCACGTTACTACAAGGCCCCCCTGCGCGGATGGATCACGCCTTCCGCGCAGGGATCCCGGATAAGGATTCTTTTCTGCGATCCGGTTGCCAGCGTGATGGTCGTTATACTAATCATGGGCGTTTCCCTTGTTGTCCTGGCAAATACCGGGGGCCGGCCTTTGTGGCGAATCGAGCACGCAGTCATGGTTCTAACCATTGCGGGAGCAGCCTGGTTTTGCCGCTTTTGGCTGGCGCGGGAAGTAGAGCGCTCGATGAGCCTGATTCGAGCCTGTGTGGATTGACTTGCCAGTAAACAGCCAAAAAAAAGATGCCTGACATTGCGTGGAGCGTAGTTGCCTTTGGCAAAACGCGCTGCTCAAACATTGGGCGACCAAAGACATCGGGAAGAATCCAAGCAAGTCCTTTTAACAACAGATTCTGAAAGCCAACAGGGACAGGAGATAAAGAACCATGGCAACCAACACTGTTCGTCTCCACCGCGTCCTGCGCGCACCACCGGAACGGGTTTATCGCGCGTTCCTCAATGCCGATGCGATGGTAAAATGGAGCCCTCCAATTGGTGGCGAATACCTCGAACTGGCGCCAAACGAATTGATCCGATATACGGATAAATTCGAGGACCCAAACCTTCCCGGCGTCATACAGGTGTCGGTTTCACTGAAGGCGGTGTCCTGTGGAACCGAGTTGAATGTGGTTCAGGAAGCTATCCCGGACGTAATTCCCGTCGAGATGTGTTACCTCGGTTGGCAGGAGTCGCTCGTACTACTCGCAAAACTCGTTGAGGCAGAAATCAGGGAATAATCAACGTGCGGCGGGCACCTCACAATTCGCTGCCGGGCCGACGTCCCTGACGGGCCTTGCCCAGAGCTCAAATGTCAGGCGACCAGTGAAAAGGCTGCTTCCGGATTTCGAGCATCGCGCTCAGCCCGTAATTCCTCCGCACCAGTTCCTGGTGCGGCTGGCCCATAGCGGCATCATTGCGCTCGTGCTTATCACCGTTTCGTTGTTCATCGGCATGGCCGGGTATCACGCGCTTGAGGGTCTGAACTGGATCGACTCATTCCTGGACGCATCCATGCTCCTCGGTGGTATGGGCCCTGTGAATCCACCGGTCACCTTTGGCGGCAAGCTTTTTGCGGGACTGTATGCACTTTACTGCGGCTTGGTTGTCATCCTCGTCGCAGGGGTGATTCTCGCTCCGGTCGCGCACCGCATACTCCACACCTTTCACATGGAGAGTCGCGATGAATGAGCATGGCTCGGGCACGGGCAGGCGCTGCGGTCACGCAACCATCGCCTGAAAGGGAGTTGGCACTCTTGCGGGTCCATCAAATATTCAAGGCCGTTTCACCATTGCCGCCAGTGCTGCTCGTGGCGGCTTTGTGGGAAATCTCCCGCGTTGAAGGTTGGGGCGGGTGGGGATTGGCCGTGGCGGTGGGCCCCATATTGATTGGCTTCAGTGTCGTAATGGGTTTGGTTGGCGTCACGTTGTGGGGTATCGAGTGGCGCAAGGGAAAACACGCGACCTCTCTCCTTGTGGCAACGGCCCTGGCTGCTTCGCCGTGCCTCTGGTTTCTACTAAGAGTCGCGTACCTGGAATTGACGCGGGGTCTCTAGGGCGTCATTCGTCGCTCCTGGCTCAAATGCAAATCCTGACCCGTATTATCCGGTGGCTGTCATCGGGACTCATTGCGTTGGCGGTCTCGGGTGTTGCGTTCGCCGGCGTCGGCATCGTCTACGAGCGGTTTGCGCTTCAGCAACGCCTTGGCGTGGATGATGATATTTGCTGGCTTGCGCTTTTGATTGGTCCAGTGCTGATCGTTGTCATACATCGCGCCGTTCACGAAAAAGTGTGGGCAGCGGTTGCCACGCTGGCGGCGGGACTGGTGCTGGCGGGATTTGGCGTCTTTCAGTTCATGTGGGCACGTGAGGCGAAGGCCAGCCATGTGCCATCCGGTCCCTTTTCAGGGATTGAGCACGACTTCGGTGTCCTGCTGGGATTGTTTATGATGCTGGTTGCCGCACTTGCGGCCCTGGGAGGGCTCCTAGCCCTCGTTGCCCGGTATCTGAACAGCACCGCCAGGCGCATACGCGGGGTGTGATAAGAGGGCCCATGTACGGAACACTCCTGCTACTGCACATTCTGGCGGCAACCGTCTGGACCGGGGGACACCTGGTACTGGCGCTGACCGTATTGCCGCGCGTACTCAAGCAGCGCTCTCCCGCCGAACTCTTGCGGTTTGAATCGGCCTACGAGCGGATTGGCATACCCGCTTTGCTAATCCAGGTCGCCACCGGGATCTGGCTCGCGCACCGGGTCGTTCCGGACATGAGTCAATGGCTGGTTTTTGACGATCCGATTTCACGATTGATTGGCGCCAAGCTCGTCCTGCTGACATTAACCATCGCCTTTGCGGTCGACGCCCGTTTAAGGATCATTCCGCGACTGTCAGAGGAGAATCTCACAGCGCTGGCCTGGCACATCATCCCCGTCACCATGATTTCTGTACTGTTTGTCGTGGTCGGCGTTTCATTCAGGACAGGATGGTTTTCCTGAGCCTGATAACCGGACGTTCCTTAAGGAAAAAATGAACACGACCCTTGATATTCGTGAAATTCGCAAGGAAGAGTTTGAAGCACTGGGCCGGTTATTGGTCGGCGTATATTCATCGCTCGAGGGTTTTCCGACTCCGGACGAGCAGCCTGGTTATTACCGGATGCTGGCCAATATCGGGAGTTTTACCGCCAAGAAGGATGCAAAAGTCCTGGTCGCGATATCCCCTGCGGGTGAACTGGTTGGCGGCATCGTATATTTCGGCGATATGGCCGAATATGGTTCCGGGGGCACTGCAACGACGGTAAAGAATGCATCTGGCATTCGTCTTTTAGGGGTGAGTCCAAAGGCGCGAAAGATGGGTGCAGGCAAGGCCTTGACCAATGCCTGTATCCAGCTGGCAAGTGCAAAAGGACACTCGCAAGTTGTCTTGCACACGACGCAGGCAATGCAGGTCGCATGGGGGCTTTACGAAAGATTGGGCTTTGAGCGCTCGAAGGATCTGGACTTCATGCAGGAGCGATTGCCTGTCTTTGGGTTTAGACTCCAGTTGGTGAAGTGATAATCCCGGTGGTTCGCATTTCCGGGGTGGAAAAGGAGAACTTCCATGGGAAGAGAAATAGGGAACATCATTTCCGCGATGTTCACGGGGCGAAAGATCATCAGCGGGCAACCCGTGGATGACGGTCACAGCGGCGGGGCCGGCCATTGAACGCGAAAATCGGAGACCTGTTGGCGCAGATCACCGCCCTTGAAGACGACCTGCGCCTCGCGCTGCGTGAGCAGGAGGTGCAACTTTTCTACCACGTTCGGGGGAAACGTATCGAGTTTGAGACCGCCATCCGGGAGTCCCATCGCAAACTGAAACGGGGGCTGTTGCGCTGGATCGTCACTGACCGGCCGCAGAATTTCATCACCGGGCCGATCATCTACAGCCTGGCGTTGCCGCTGCTGTTTCTGGATCTGTACGTAACGATTTACCAGGCACTGTGTTTTCCAATCTACCGTATCGCAAAGGCCAGGCGCGCCGATTACATCATCTTCGATCGGTGGCACCTGGAGTACCTCAATTTTTTTGAGCGGTTTCATTGCACCTACTGCGCCTATGCCAATGGCCTCCTCGCCTATACCTTCGAGATAGCGATGCGCACGGAGCAGTATTTCTGTCCCATCAAGCATGCCCACCGCGTGCTTGGCGCCAACGCGCGTTATGAGCGGTTCCTGCCCTACGGTGACGCGAAGGACTACCATGCGAAATTGGAAGAGTTCCGTGTCGCGCTGGAAATTGAAATACCGAAATAGCCAGTGGTGACGATGAAGCGAAGCGCCCGTGACAAGTTGTCGCTGAAGTTCGCGCCGCTGACAACGGCGCGGTGGGCGGACCTGGAAGATTTGTTTGGAGAGCGCGGGGCCTGCGGTGGTTGCTGGTGCATGGTGTGGCGCCTGAAGCGCACCGAGTTCGAGGCGCGCAAGGGCCGCCGTAACCGGAATGCCTTGCGGAAAATCGTCGCTGCCGGTGAGTCACCCGGCTTCCTCGCGTACGCCGGTGGCAAACCGATCGGCTGGTGTGCCGTCGCGCCGCGACAGGTATATCCGTCACTGGAACGCTCGCGGGTGCTGGCCAGGGTGGATGAAAAACCGGTCTGGTCGATAACGTGCCTGTTCATCGCCCGCCCGTTCCGTCGCGCCGGTGTCAGCGCACAATTGTTGCGGGCCGCTGCTGACCATGCGCGCGCCCGGGGCGCCACGTTGGTGGAAGGCTATCCCGTCGAACCCCGCACCCGCACGGTACCCGATGTCTTCGCGTGGACCGGGCTTGCTTCAGCGTTTCGCCGCGCGGGATTCCGGGAAGTAGCGCGGCGTTCGGAGACCCGGCCGATCATGCGCCTCGCGCTCAGGAAACGTATTGCTGACAGCGATGCCCGCATAGGCGGCGGGCGAAAATAATCAAATGACCATATTGCGCGCACTGCAGGCGGACATCACCACCCTGGCGGTGGATGCCATCGTCAATGCGGCGAACACGTCGCTGCTTGGCGGTGGTGGCGTTGATGGCGCCATTCATCGCGCCGCCGGACCGGACCTGCTGAAGGAATGCCGCGGGCTGCGCGGGTGTGCCGTCGGTGACGCAAAGATCACCGGCGCGTACCGGCTCCCTGCGCGTCACGTCATTCATACGGTGGGGCCGCGCTGGCAGGGTGGTGATCAGCAGGAACCGGAACTGCTCGCCTCCTGCTACCGCCGTTGCCTGGAGATCGCGGGCGAACGAGGCCTCCTCAGCATTGCCTATCCCGCCATCAGCACCGGCATATTCGGCTATCCGGCGGAACTCGCGGCCCAGGTCGCGATAGCCACCGTGCGCGCCACGGCGCCGGGATTCCCCGCCATGCGCGAGGTCATCTTTTGCTGCTTCTCGCCGCCGGACCTGCTGATGTACGAAAAAATGCTGGCTGGGGAACCCCGCGTGTAGCGCGACGTGTTTGAAAATGGGTACGATGTGCGCCGCAGTCCCGGTAAGCAGGAGTAATCTGAAACCCCATGCAGTACACCCGGCTCAGGGCAGTGGAACAATCGGTACTCATGTCCTCGCTGGCGCGCATGCCGCAATGGCTGCGGGAAACATGCGCCGGATTGTCCTCTGAACTTGCTCGCACACCTGGCCCGGCGGACGCCTTCTCGCCGGTGGAGCAGGTCTGGCATCTTGCGGACCTGGAGCGTGAAGGCTTCGGCCTGCGCATCCGGCGGTTGCAGCAGGAACACAACCCGCTGCTGCCGGATTTCGACGGTACCCGCATCGCCCGTGAACGGAATTACCGCGCACTTTCCCTCGAAGTCGGGCTGCGCGCCTTCGCGGCGGCGCGGGCCGAGAACCTGGCGACGCTCGCCGCCGTGCCGGCCGCGAACTGGGTGCGCGAGGGGACCCAAGTGGGCGTCGGCCCGGTGTCATTGTGCGACATGCCGTTGTTTCTGCATCAGCACGACGCGTCGCACGTAGCCGAGATCCGGGAATGGAGGCGGCACGTGGGCATGGATACCCTGGGTGCAGGGGACATTGGATGATCCTCGGCTTGCGCACCGCGATTTATCCAGCGCCGGACCTGGTCCGCGCGAAAGCGTGGTACGAACAGGTGCTGGGCATGAAACCCTACTTCGATGAACCATTTTACGTCGGCTTTTCCGTGGGGGGTTTCGAGCTCGGGCTGATCCCGGTCGGGGAACCCAGCTGGGCCGGCCCGCAACCGTTGTGGGGTGTGGATGATGCCGCGGCGGAATTTCAGCGACTGGTTGCGTTGGGCGCCGCCGCGCTGCAACCGGTGACCGACGTCGGCGGCGGGATCAAGGTTGCGGCGGTACTGGATCCCTTCGGCAACCGCTTCGGCATCATTGAAAATCCGCATTTCGATCCGGGCGCAGTGCGATGATTAACACCGGCACCATGGCCTGGCTGTTCCTGATCCTGGGCGGATTGTTTGAGATCGCCTGGGCCATCGCCATGAAATATTCGGAAGGCTTCACGCGCCTGTGGCCGACGGTATGGATGGTGATCGCGATGGCAATCAGCCTCTGGTTGCTGGGGCTGGCCATGAAGACGCTGCCGGTGGGCACGTCTTACGCCGTGTGGGTGGGCGTCGGCGCGGTGGGCACTGCCATTCTCGGCATCGTGCTGTTCAATGAACCGGCGCACGCGGCGCGCCTTGCCAGCATCACACTCATCGTTGCCGGCATAGTCGGGCTGAAGCTGACGTCGCCGGGGTAAAGTCCTTCGTCATTATTCCGTATGTCCAACGCAGCCCCGCCTGCCGCTGAAATTGCGTCGTTTTACACACGCCGCGCCCCCGGTGTGTATGACTCCAACCGCGCCACCACCGGTCCGTGGGATCCGGGCCTGCAGCATGGCGGCCCGCCGGCCGCATTGCTCGGACACTCGCTGCAACAACTGGGAGGCCCTGCCGGTGCGCGTCTCGCGCGTATAACGATCGATTTTTACGGCGCGGTGCCGGTTGTGGAACTGGCGGTGGAATCCGAAATCCTGCGTACCGGCAGCCGTATCCAGCTGTCCACCGCGACACTGCGATCCGGCGCGCGCATTTTGATGCGCGCCACCGCCTGGCACCTGCTCGCGGAGGCAGGGCGCAGTCCCGCTGTGGCGCCGGTGTTCTCCGTCCCGGCGCGGCCGGAGCACGAGACCATCGCGCAATTTCCCGGCGCAGACCGCTTCCCCTATGGAGACGCCGTGGAATGGCGCTTCGCCGACGGGGGTTTCGACCGGCTCGGTCCGGGCACGGTATGGACGCGCTGCCGCATTCCGCTGGTGGCGGGAAATCCACTGACCGGGTTGGAGCGGACGCTGATCGCCGTGGATGCAGCAAACGGGATCAGCGCGGAACTGCCATTCACGGAATGGACCTTTGTGCCGGTGGACCTCACCGTGGTCATGACGCGTCACCCCGGGTCCGAATGGGTGGGTATGTCGTCGAAGACTACGCTGGACCCCGACGGTATCGGCATCACCGAGACAGTCCTGTTTGACGATCAGGGCGCCTTCGGCCGCGCGCTGCAAACACTGTTTGTCGCGCCGCGCGGGAAGTAATCAGGCAGGGAAGACGTTAGTCGAGAGATAGCGGTCGCCGCGATCGCAGATGATGGTGACGATGACGGCATTCTGCACTTCCGCGGACAGCTTCAACGCCGCGTGAATGGCGCCGCCGGAGGAGATGCCGGCGAAGATGCCCTCCTCCTCCGCCAGGCGCCGGGTCATGTGTTCTGCCTCCGCGGGCGTGATGTCAATGATGGAATCCACGCGCTGGCGATCAAATATCCTCGGCAAATAAGCCTCCGGCCAGCGCCGGATGCCGGGGATGCTCTCCTCGCCCGCCGGCTGGACGCCGACGATCCGGATCGCCGGATTCTTCTCCTTCATGAACTTCGATACGCCCATGATGGTGCCGGTGGTACCCATGGCGCTGACAAAATGAGTGATCGCACCCCCGGTGGCGCGCCAGATCTCGGGAGCGGTGGTCTCGTAATGGGCGCGCGGATTGTCCTGGTTGGCGAACTGGTCCAGCACCCTGCCTTTTCCCTCGCGCTCCATCTTCTCGGCCAGATCACGGGCGCCTTCCATGCCCTCCTGCTTTGTCACCGGCACGATCTCCGCGCCATAGGCGCGCATCGCCGCGCGCCGTTCCGCGCTCATGTGCTCAGGCATGATCAGGACCATGCGGTAACCGCGGATGGCGGCGACCATGGCCAGCGCGATACCGGTGTTGCCGCTGGTGGCCTCGATAAGCGTGTCGCCCGGCTTGATCTCCCCGCGCCCTTCGGCGCGCCGGATCATGCTCAAGGCGGGCCGATCCTTCACTGAACCCGCGGGGTTGTCTCCTTCCAGCTTGGCGAGCAGGATATTGGTGGTCCGCCCCGGCAGTCGCTGCAGGCGCACCAGCGGCGTGTTGCCGACGCAGGACTCCAGCGTTGGAAATTCAGGTTTGGGGGTCATGTTTGCTTCATGAAAATTGCCGCGCCATGATCATGGCGTCTTCGCGCGCAACACGCGCCGGATAATAATTGCGCCGCACGCCCACCTCGTTGAACCCGGCGCCCTGGTAAAGCCGCTGCGCTGCCAGGTTCGACGGCCGCACCTCGAGAAATATCACCTGCGCCCGGTGGTCGGCGGCCAGTTCGAGCATGCGGTCGAGCAGAAACCGGCCGAGTCCATGCCGATGCAACGGCGGGTCAATGCAAAGATTGAGGATATGCGCCTCGCCCGCGGCCACGGACATGACCGCATGCCCGGCAGCGACACCCTCCCACTCCAGCAACCAGCAGCTGTAACTGACACGCAGGCAATCCTCGAAGATGGCGCGCGACCACGGAAATTCATAGCAGCGCTTTTCAATGGCGAGGACATGGTCCAGGTCCGGCTCCCGCATGGGCCGCACCGCGACCGCGGCGCTCTTCAGTACCGCGCTCATGCCTGCTCGCGCAGTATGGCCATGGCCATTTGCAGATCCGCCCAGGCCTTGCGCTTCTCCATGGGCGAGCGCAGCAGATAGGCCGGATGATAGGTAACCACCACCGGCACTTTTGGATCCGGATACTCATAACGCTGCCCGCGCATGCGGCCGATGGGCGTGTCGGTGTGCAGCAGGTTCTGCGCCGCTATGCGCCCCAGCGCCAGGATGATGCGCGGCTGCACCAGTTCGATCTGCTTTTGCAGGAATGGCGCGCAGGCGGCGGCCTCCTCCGGCTTCGGGTCGCGATTCTGCGGCGGTCGGCACTTCATGATATTCGCGATGTACACCTCTTCCCGTTTCAGGCCGATGGCAGCCAGCATGGCGTTCAGCAACTGCCCGGCGCGACCGACAAAAGGCTCGCCCTGCCGATCCTCTTCGGCGCCCGGCGCCTCGCCGATGATCATCCATTGCGCGCGCGGGTTGCCGACGCCGAACACCGTCTGGGTGCGTTCCTTGTGCAATCCACAGCGGGTGCATGCCGGTACCGCCGAGCGCAGTTCCTCCCACGTGTCCTGTTCCGACGCAGGCAACACCGGCGCAGCCAGTTCCACGGCCCGTGCCGGCAGCGTTGCCGCGGCTTGGATCGCCGCAGCCACCGGCACGCCATGTCGCGGCACATAGACGTCAATGTCCATGAGCTTCAGATAGCGCAGTTGCTGTGGATTCAGACTCATATTTGCGGATGTGCGCGCACGGTGGGGTCCATGGCCCGGTTGATGGCATTCACATAGGCCTTGGCGGACGCGGCGATGATATCCGTGTCGGATCCACGGCCGTTGACGACGCGGCCGGCGCGATCCACGCGCACGGTCACCTCGCCCTGGGCATCGGTGCCGCCGGTGATGTTGTTCACCGAGTACAGCAACAACTGGCAGCCGCTGGAGACCACATCCTCAATGGCGCGGAAGACCGCGTCCACGGCGCCATCACCCTGCGCCGTGCCGGGCCGTTCCTCGCCGTCAATGGACAGGGTCACCTGCGCGGACGGGGTCTCCCCAGTCTCGCTGATGACCTTCATCGCCACCAGTTTTATGCGCTCGTTGGCGGTCTGGTGCATGCTGTCGGCGACGATGGCCTCCAGGTCCTCGTCGAAGATCTCGTGTTTCTTGTCGGCCAGATCCTTGAAACGCACAAACGCTGTGTTCAAGACCTCCTCGCTGTCGAACTCCACGCCCAGTTCATGCAGGCGCGTGCGAAAGGCATTGCGTCCCGAATGCTTGCCGAGCACCAGACGGTTGGATTTCCAGCCCACGTCCTCGGCGCGCATGATTTCATAGGTCTCGCGGCTCTTGATGACGCCGTCCTGATGGATGCCGGATTCGTGCGCGAAGGCATTGGCGCCGACGATGGCCTTGTTGGGTTGCACCGGGAAGCCGGTGATATTGGATACCAGCCGCGAGCAGTGCACGATCTCGCGCGTGTCGATGCGCGTGTCGCAGGGAAATACGTCGCGGCGTGTGCGCACCGCCATGACGATCTCCTCCAGCGCGGCATTTCCAGCCCGTTCACCGAGGCCATTGATGGTGCACTCCACCTGGCGCGCGCCGGCCAGCACCGCCGCGAGGGAATTGGCCACGGCCAGGCCGAGGTCGTTGTGACAATGCACGGAGAAGACCGCCTTGCCGGCATTGGGTACGCGCGCCAGCAACTGCCGGATGGTTTCGCTGAACTGGTGCGGCACCGTGTAGCCGACCGTGTCCGGGATGTTGATGGTGGTCGCGCCGGCGTCGATGACCGCCTCCACAACGCGGCAGAGGAAATCCAGCTCGGAACGGCCGGCGTCCTCCGGGGAGAATTCAACATCGTCGGTGAAATTGCGCGCCCGCTTCACGGCGCGCACTGCCGTCGCCACGACGTCGTCCGGCTGCATGCGCAGCTTGCGCTCCATGTGAATCGGCGAGGTGGCGATAAAGGTGTGGATGCGGAACGACGGCGCAGGTTTGAGCGCCTCGGCGGCGGCATCGATATCCTTGTCCGCGCTGCGGGCCAAACCGCACACGGTGCTGTCGCGAATGACCCGCGCCACCGCCTGCACGGACTCGAAGTCCCCGGGGCTGGCTACTGGGAAGCCCGCCTCGATGACATCCACG
>MGYT01000172.1:49443-68645 GCA_001801865.1 Gammaproteobacteria bacterium RIFCSPLOWO2_02_FULL_61_13 | reverse complement strand
CGGCACCGCGCCGGGGCGGGCTTCAGGCGGGGGAAAACGGGTACGGAAATTGTGTGGTTGCGTGCGTTTGCCCTGGCTAGGGCAGCAGCAGGCACAGCAGTGCGGCGCGGGCCTGGCAGGCAGGCTTGCGGGAGGAGATTTCTGGTGAGGCGCCGGTTTGCATGGACATTAATATAGCCGTACACCGGCGAAAATGGAAATCCTGCGCTAGCGCGGAACCTCATCCGGCAGCTTCCGGGAGCGTTCGCGGTGACGCTGCAACGCCACCAGGGTCATCACCGGGCCGGAAGCCGCATAGATCAACGCCATCGCGAACAGGATCAGCGAGGGTTCGATGGCTATCAGCACCAGGATGAGTACCGCGATTAACACCGCCACGAACGGCACGCGGCCGTGCAGGTCCAGTTGCTTGAAGCTGTGGTAGCGGATGTTGCTGACCATCAGGATCCCGGAGATTACGGTCAGCGGGAAGGTCATGAAGACAATGCCGGACTGATCCCGCAACATCAGGAAATCACCGGCCCAGACCATGCCGGCAATGACGGCCGCCGCCGCCGGGCTGGGCAATCCCTGGAAGTAATGCTTGTCGGCGCTGCCGGCCTGGGTATTGAAGCGCGCCAGGCGCAGCGCCGTGGTCGCGGCATATATGAACGCCACCAGCCAGCCAGGTTTGCCCCAGGCCGACAGCGACCACTGGTACACCACCAGCGCCGGTGCGAGTCCGAAGGACACCATGTCGGAGAGGCTGTCGTATTGCACGCCGAAATCGGAGGTGGTGTGCGTCATGCGCGCCACGCGCCCGTCCATGCCGTCCATAATCATGGCCACGAACAGGGCTATGGCTGCCGGTTCATAACGATCATGGATGGCCGCGACGATGGCGTAGAAACCGCAGAACAACGCGGCGGTGGTGAACAGATTCGGCAGCAGGTAAATGCCGCGACGACGAGGTTCAGCCATTGCACACTCCCGGAGCGGGGTCTCCGCTCCAGCTTACTTCAGTCCCTGGTAGATACTGGGACAGTATACTTATTTCCTTTGCTGCTTCCGCTTTGTGGGGCCGGCTTTACGCCGGCCCACCTTGCTGGCCGGGATAAACCCGGCCCCACAGCGACAATTCAAGCCTTCAATGATTCCAACCCGCTGAATTTCAATTCTTGCTCTTGTCCACCAGCTTGTTCTGGGCAATCCACGGCATCATTCCGCGCAGCTGGGCGCCGACCTTTTCGATGGGATGCTCGGCGCAGGTGCGCCGCAGGGCCTTCATGACCGGCGTCCCGGCCTGATTCTCGAGTATGAATTCCTTCGCAAACTGGCCGCTCTGCACCTCCGCCAGGATTTCCTTCATGGCCTTCCGCGACTCCGCGCCAATGACGCGCGGGCCGCGGGTGAAGTCGCCATACTCGGCGGTGTTGGAGATCGAGTAGCGCATGTTGGCGATGCCGCCTTCGTAGATCAGGTCCACGATCAACTTCACTTCATGCAGGCACTCGAAGTACGCCATCTCGGGCGAATAGCCGGCCTCCACCAGGGTCTCAAAGCCGGCCTGGATCAGCGCCGTCAACCCGCCGCACAGCACCGCCTGCTCGCCGAACAGATCGGTCTCCGTTTCCTCGCGGAAGTTGGTCTCGATGACGCCGGCGCGGCCGCCGCCGTTGGCGGAGGCATAGGCGAGTGCGATCTCCCGCGCCTGGCCGGAGGCATTCTGGTGCACGGCTATCAGCGACGGTACGCCGCCGCCCTGCTTGTAGGTCGAGCGCACCAGGTGACCCGGGCCCTTGGGGGCAATCATGATCACGTCCAGGTCGGCGCGCGGCTCGATCTGGCGGAAGTGGATGTTGAAGCCATGGGCGAAGGCCAGTGCCGCGCCCTTTTTAATGTTCGGCTCAATCTCTTCGCGATACAGGCGTGACTGGTGTTCATCCGGCGCCAGCACCATCACCACATCGGCCCAGGCCACCGCTTCGACAATGGGCTTGACCTTGATCCCGGCACCCTCGGCCTTGGCCACGGAGGCGGAACCCTTGCGCAGGCCGACGCAGACATCGACGCCGGACTCCTTCAAATTGTTGGCATGGGCATGACCCTGGGAACCGTACCCCAGGATGGCGACCTTGCGCCCCTTGATGAGTGAAAGGTCGGCGTCTTTGTCGTAGTAGATCTTCATGATGTTGCTCTCAGGTGAATGAGGATATGCGCTCCGGTATTGTCGAACAATGCGTTCCAGAAGGTAGAATGTAGGGGAAAATCGGGAGTGTCGCCCCTATTTTCTACGTTCTACCTTCTTCACAATCTAATCGCCTTCTCCCCGCGCGCTATGCCGGACGTGCCCGTGCGCACAACTTCCAGAATCTGGCGCGGATCCAGGCCCTGCAGGAAGGCGCCCAGCTTCGCGCCGTCACCGGTGACTTCGATGGTGTAGGTATTGTCACTGACGTCGACGATGCGGCCGCGGAAGATATCCGTCATGCGCTTTATCTCCTCGCGCACCTCGCCCTTGGCCTGCACCTTGACCAGCATCAGTTCGCGCTCGATGTGCGGGCTCTCGCTCAGATCCACGACCTTGATCACGTCCACGAGCTTGTTCAACTGCTTGTGGATCTGCTCGATGATCTGGTCCGATCCGCTGGTCACCACGGTCATGCGCGACACCGAGGCATCCTCCGTGGGCGCCACGCTCAGGGACTCGATGTTGAAGGCGCGCGCGGAAAACAGCCCGGCGATGCGGGACAGCGCCCCGGCTTCGTTCTCAACCAGCAAGGAAAGTATGTGGCGCATCCGGTCAGGCCAGTTCGCGATCCGGGGACAGGTGCATCTCGTGCTGGCCCTTGCCCGAAGCCATCATCGGATACACGTTCTCGGTTTGATCGGTGATGAAGTCCATCAGCACCAGCCGGTCCTTCTGCTTCAGCGCCTCGCGCAGCGCGCCTTCCACATCGGCGGTCTTGTCCACGCGCACACCCACGTGGCCGAAGCTCTGCGCCAGCATGACGAAGTCCGGCAGCGCGTCCATGTAGGAATGGGAGTAGCGCTTGTCGTAGAAGAATTCCTGCCACTGCCGCACCATGCCCATGTAACGGTTGTTGAGGTTGATGACCTTCACCGGCAGCCGGTATTGCAGGCAGGTGGACAACTCCTGGATGCACATCACCAGGCTGGCCTCGCCGGTGATGCAGGCCACGGTGGCTTCCGGGAATGCCATCTGCACGCCCATGGCGGCCGGCAGGCCGAAGCCCATGGTCCCGAGCCCGCCGGAATTGATCCAGCGGCGCGGCTGGTCGAACTTGTAGAACTGCGCCGCCCACATCTGGTGCTGGCCCACGTCGGAAGTCACATAGGCGTCGCCGCCGGTGAGTTCCCACAGTTTCTCAATCACGTATTGCGGCTTGATGACCTCGGTATTGCGATTGAAACGCAGGCAGTCCACGGACTGCCATTCGCCGATCTGCTTCCACCACTCCGCCAGCGGCTGCGGCTCCGCGCGCTCCGGATTCTCCCGCAGCAACCCGTTCAGGTCCGTGAGCACGCTCTTCACGTCGCCGACGATCGGGATATCCACGGGCACGTTTTTGGCGATGGACGCCGGGTCCACGTCAATGTGCACGATCTTGGCATAGGGGCAGAACTGAGCCAGATCCCCGGTGACCCGATCATCAAAGCGCGCGCCGATGGCGATCAGCACGTCACAGTGATGCATGGCCATGTTGGCCTCGTAGGTGCCGTGCATGCCGAGCATGCCGATGAATTGCCTGTCGGAAGCCGGAAAGGCGCCGAGACCCATCAGCGTATTGGTGATGGGATAGCCCAGCGTGCGCGTGAACTCGCGCAGCTCTTCACTGGCGTTTCCGAGTACGACACCGCCGCCGGTGTATAGCATCGGCTTCTTCGCACCCAGGATCAGTTTCAGCGCCCTGCGGATCTGGCCCGGGTGTCCGCGCACCACGGGGCGATAGGAGCGAATTTCCACATTTTGCGGATATTCGTACTCACATGACTGGGCCGTGATGTCCTTCGGGATATCCACCAGCACCGGGCCGGGCCGGCCGCTGGTGGCAATGAAGAACGCCTTCTTGATGGTGGCGGCCAGGTCGCGGACATCTTTCACCAGGAAGTTGTGTTTGACGCAGGGCCGCGTGATGCCGATGGCATCCACCTCCTGGAACGCATCGTTGCCGATGAGGTGCTTCGGCACCTGACCGCTGAAGACCACGAGCGGGATCGAATCCATGTAGGCAGTGGCAATGGGCGTGACCGCGTTGGTGACGCCGGGCCCGGAGGTGACCAGCAACACGCCGGGCTTGCCGGTGGCGCGCGCATAGCCGTCCGCTGCGTGGCCCGCACCTTGCTCATGACGGGCGAGGATGTGCTTCACCTCCTCCTGCTTGAACAATTCATCATAAATGTGCAGCACGGCGCCGCCGGGATACCCGAACACATACTCCACGCCCTCGTCTTTCAACGCACGGACGAAAATCTCGGCACCACGCAACACAGGTTTTTGAGCAGCCACGGGGATATTCCTGAAAGAAAAAAACCGGAACTCTCGGCAAGTTACTGATATTTCTAGAATCGGTCAAGTTGTGCCCCGCACCATTTCCATCCCGGCCAGGACCGGCGATTCGGGCCATGGGCGAGGACGGATTCACGCGGCCATTCGGTTGGATGCGTTACCATACGCGCCCTTTATTCCGAACCCGGCAGCCTGTTTCCCATGCGCACGTCCAACCTGCTCCTCGCCACGCTGCGCGACGCCCCCGCTGATGCAGAGATCGCCAGTCATCGCCTGATGCTGCGTGCCGGAATGGTGCGGCAATTGGCCGCGGGCATTTACACCTGGCTGCCGCTGGGCCTGCGTGTGCTGCGGAAGGTGGAGACTATTGTGCGTGCAGAGATGGACCGGGCGGGCGCGCAGGAGGTGTTGATGCCCGGCGTGCAGCCGGCGGAGCTGTGGCAGGAGTCCGGGCGTTGGGACAAATACGGGCCCGAGTTGTTGCGGCTTCAGGATCGGCACCAGCGCCATTTTTGCCTCGGCCCCACCCACGAGGAGATCATCACCGATCTGGTGCGGCGCGAGGTGCGCAGCTACCGGCAATTGCCGGTGAATTTCTACCAGATCCAGAACAAGTTCCGGGACGAGATCCGGCCGCGTTTCGGCATCATGCGCGCGCGGGAATTTCTGATGAAGGATGCCTATTCCTTTCATCTGAACCAGGAGTCCCTGCAGGAAACCTATGATCTGATGTACCGCACTTACAGCCGCATTTTCGATCGCATCGGACTCGATTACTGCGCGGTGCTGGCGGACACCGGCAACATCGGTGGCAGCCGCTCCCACGAATTCCATGTACTGGCGGACTCCGGCGAGGATCGCATCGTGCTGACGGGAAAAGGCGGTTATGCGGCCAATATTGAATTGACGCCGGCGCCTGCCGCGGGCGCGCGCCCCGCGGCCACTGCCGTGATGGCAAAGGTGGCCACGGCGGGTAAACACACCATCGACGAGGTGTGCGGACTGCTGAATACCACCCCTGATAAGTGCCTCAAGACCCTTATCGTCGTGGGCAAGGACGGCAGCCCCGTGGCATTGGTGCTGCGCGGGGATCATGAACTGAATCGGGTCAAGGCTGAGTCCCTGCCCTCGGTGCGAACTCCGCTGGCCTTCGCCGGCGCCGAGGTGGTGCGCACCAGCCTGGGTTGCAGCGTGGGTTCATTGGGGCCGCGCGGTCTGAACATCCCCCTGTATGTGGATAACGCCGCGGCAGGCGTGGCCGACTTCGTCTGCGGCGCCAATGAGGAGGGATTCCATCTCACCGGTGTCAATTGGGGCCGGGACCTTGCTGAACCCCAGGTCACAGACCTGCGCAACATCTGCGCGGACGAAGCGGCGCCCGACGGCAAGCCGGCCCGTATTGCGCGCGGCATCGAGGTTGGACACATCTTCCAGCTGGGCACCAAATACAGCGAGGCCATGAAGGCGCACTGTCTGGACGAAGCGGGCCGGGCGGTAACGCTGATCATGGGGTGCTACGGGATCGGCGTATCCCGGGTGGTGGCGGCCGCCATCGAACAGAACCACGACGAGCGCGGCATTATCTGGCCGGCCAGCATCGCGCCATTCCAAGTGGCGCTGGTCCCCATCAACATGCACAAATCCGAACGCTTGCGCGCGGCGGTGGAATCTCTCTACCAGGAGTTGACGGCAGCCGGCATCGAGGTGCTGGTGGATGACCGGCGCGAGCGTCCGGGGGTGATGTTTGCCGATATGGAATTGCTGGGGATCCCGCACCGGTTGGTGTTCAGTGAGCGGGGGTTGGACGCGGGAACCCTGGAGTATCGGACCCGCCGGGACACTGAGGATCGGGCCGTTCCGGTAGCGGAGGCTCTTTCTTTCCTGCGCGCACAGCTCATTTCTGTATAAAGGTTTAAAAGAGAGCAAGCGCTCACTTTTTTACCTCGAAAGCTGTGAATTCCGCGGCCTCGGTCTCGTTCCAATCCAGAGCCAGTACCCGGGCCATGGGCGGGCCGCGTTTCAACCATTCCCGCAAGGATTCCAGCGCCGGATCCGGCCCCTGCGCCATCCCTTCCACCCTGCCATCCGGCCGATTTCGCACCCAGCCGTTAAGCCCAAACAGGTCGGCCTGATCCTTGGTGCGCTGGCGGAAGAACACACCCTGCACCCGCCCACGGACAAAAAAATGAATCGTCTTTGGCATGGAAACCGTGGGATCCCGGGTCATAAACTGTCGCCTTGGAGCGACATATCAGCCGGAGAACATCTGCCTTCCGCCATTAAACGGTGCCAACTTGAAATTTTCACTACCCTTGGGCGGGACCGGTTTAGTGACCAGGTTCTCATCTCAGAACTTCCAACGGTAAAAAGTGCGGTGCTTTGTGCGCCAAGTCTCAAATCCGCAACATAGCCACCAAAATATGGAATGTCGATTGCACCGGTATTGCCACGGGGCCCGAATCTGGAGCCCACGAAAACTGAGGAATAGTTAACCATGGCTCATCCGCCAAATGAAACGCCCAAGGGACCGGGCAATAGCATCGATACCCGCCCGCTGTACGTGGAGGAGTGGCTCGATTCGCTCCCCTATGCGGACTTCCTGCGCACAGCGCGGCTGATAGAAGAGGCCACCCGGGCCACCAACGCGCAAACCGTGAAGGCTTCCGTGCGGCTGGAGTTGGTGGAGGTTTACACGCGTCCGTATCAATACTATGTCGAATCCCAGATCCGCGCCGGCGCACAGCACACGTTGCAGTCCATTGAAACCATGCAGGGGCAGATTGGACTGATGAAGCAGATCGCGGTGAACCTGGCGCTGGCCTGCAGGCTTTCCTCCGATGAACTGCTGAAACAGAAGACCAGCTGGCGGCAATCCAAGCCGCCCCTGCCCGCGCAGCTGGGTTCTTTGCATTACCTCTCGCACGCGATGATCTTTGGTTTCCTTGAATACGCGCCGATACCGAAGGGGGTCTGGAGACAGTTGCATTCAATCTACGAGTTCGCCGAGTCCATTCAGCGCGAGTTGGAAACCGTGCCGATGCCGGGCCAGAAAGGGGTGACCTCCACCATCGCCGATACTTACAAGCGCATCGTGCTGGCCACGCTGGTGGACCCGCACCGGCTGCCGTTCGGCGCCATCTGGGAGGTATATGAGCAACTGCGCCATTGGACGCGCTACGTTCAGTTGCGGCCATTTGAGCCGATCGCGGCGGCCGGGGGCTGCTTCATCATCGACCTGGACAGCGACAACCGGCCCTTGCCCCCGGACAAGCAGGCGGAGATTTCCGCCGTCAAACGCGCCCGCATCCTGGATTGCGCGGCGCTCGGCGGGGTGGTGGAGGATCAGGTGGATCGGCTGGATGCCGGCCAACCACTCACCACCGAGAGCCGCCTGTCGCCCTATTTCGCGCGCGTGGTGCTGGGACAAATGCTGCGCGCCTGGGGTGTGCCGCCATCGCGCAATTTCGCGCGCGAACCCCGCTCCGGCAATGTCGGGCTGGTGCGCGGCATGGCGGCGGTGTATTTCAATCTGAACGGCCGCCAGGACTTCGATCCGGGCCCGGACGCGGACGAGGAAGGCGCATGGCAACCGCCGGTCGCACCCGGAGCCACGCCGGGATATCAGGCGGAACAGTGGAACCTCGTGGATCAGGGCATGGGCGGATTCGCGGTCATCAGTTCGGACCGCCCGCCGCAAACCGTGCGGGTCGGCGACCTGGTGGCCTTCGCCAGCAACATTTCCGGCAAGGAGGAGTGGACGCTGGGCATCATCCGCTGGCTCATGGTGCGGCAGGCCAAATCCCACCGCCTCGGCGCACAGATCATCGCCGGCAACATCAGTGCCATCGGTGTGCGCGCCACCACCGGCAGTCTGCAGGATCGACGTTTCCGCCGGGCGCTTTTACTGGAGCACGGGGACCGCGGCAAGGCCGCGTCCGTGATCACGGAACGGGGCTTCCATGTGAAGGGCCGGGAACTGGAACTGCGCATCGGTGAGCGGGTGCGTCCCACCCGCGCCGGGGCGTTAACGGAAGGCTCGGTGGCCTTCGAATGCTTTGAACTGGCCTAGGGATCAGGAATCCTGGCCTGCCGATTGCTGCAGCAATTGCTCAAGGGGGATTTTCAGGCGCTTGTCCACGTCCTGCCGGTAGCCCGCCAGTACCGGCTCCAAAATTCGCAATGCGATGCCGTTGCCTTCTGCCATCGGCAGGCGCCGCGGGATCAGACGGTACAAATCCAGCAATGTCACCGCCGCAGGATCGCGGCTTAATATCCAGGCGCCGTCCGCGGTCTCCTCGGCCCAATGCCCCTCGCTCAGACAAGCCAGGATCTCGTGCACCGCATGCCGCGGCAGCCTGACGCCATGCCGCGGCAGGTCCTGCGGATTGATGCCGATGCCCTTCTGCTGCGCCTGCCAGAGTACGCGCACCACATCGAACGCATCGGTAAAGTCCCAGCCGCCGCTGGCCCCATAGGAGGCATCGCCAATCTGGAACTCATCCAGACAATAAGCCAGGTGCGCGCCGAACAGGACGATCACCCACGAGGTATAGATCCAGACCAGGAATAGTGGCAACGTTGCCAGCGCGCCATAGATCTCCTCCGTGCCCGCGGTGCGTACATAGAAACCGAAACCTATCTTTGCCAGTTCAAACAACACTGCTGCGGCCACGCCGCCCCAGCAGGCATAGCGCAGGCGCACATGGCAGTGCGGCACCAACGCGTACAGCAACGTGAAGGCCGTCGTCGTCGTCAGAAACGGCAACACTGAGAGCAGGCGTTTTTGCAGCAGCAAGGCGCTGTCCACTTCCGTCAGCACCGGCAGGGATAACAGGTACGACGTGGATACCAGTCCCACACCCACCAGTAACGGTCCCAGGGTGATCATCGCCCAATAGATCAGGAAACGCGCCGCCGGCCCCCGCTGCCGGTGCACATGCCAGATGCGGTTCAGCGCATTGTCGATGGTGGCCATCATCATCAGGGCGATAATGACCAGCAGCGTCAGTCCGCTCAGCGTCAGCCGCGATGCATTCAGGGAGAATCCGCGCAGGTATTCGCGCACCGTGACGCCCACTTCGGGAACCATATTGCTGAACACGAATTCCTGGATCATGTCGCCAAAGCGGGCGGATACCGGGAACACGTCCGGCAGCGCGAACATGATGGTGAGCAGCGGCACCAGTGATAATAAGGTCGTATACGCGAGCGCAGCCGCGATCTGCAACCCGTGTTGCGCCCGCAGGCGCAGCGCCACGAAGGGTAGAAATCGCCGCAGCCACTGCGCCACGGCCAGCGTTTTGCCCAGCAGTTGATTATCCATTAATCGCCTCCGCCGTCCGCGGCCGTACCCCGGTCCCCGGCTGGCGGCTACAATGGTAACCTACCCTGCTCCCGCGACTCACTGCATGAAGGTCACCATTTACCATAACCCGCGCTGCTCCAAATCCCGGGCCACATTGGCGCTTTTGCTTGAGCGTGGCATACAGGCGGAGGTCATCGAGTACCTGGACGCGCCGCCGGACCGGAACAAACTGCTCCGCCTGCTCAAGTCGCTGAACCTGAGTCCGCGCGAACTGCTGCGCACCGGTGAGGCCGCATACAAGGAACTTGACCTCGGACGGACACAAATGACGGACGCAGAAATCATCGACATCATGGTGTGCAATCCGATCCTGATTGAACGTCCCATAGTTGTTGCCGGGTCGCGCGCCGCTATCGGCCGGCCGCCGGAACGGGTGCTGGAGATCCTGTGAGCGTGGAAATCCTGGTGCTGTATTACAGCCGCTATGGCAACGTGGCTGGCATGGCGCGCCAGGTGGCCCATGGCATCGAACTGGTTGCGGACGCGCGTGCCCGCATCCGCACGGTAGCGCCGGTCAGCGATGGTTTGGACCGACCTGCGGATCCGGTACCGGCCTCGGGTCCGCCCTACGCCACCCACGCCGATCTGCGTGAATGCGCGGGACTCGCCCTCGGCAGCCCGACCCGCTTCGGCAATATGGCGGCGCCGCTGAAGTATTTTCTCGATGGCACCGGAGATCTGTGGGCCTCCGGCGCACTGATTGGCAAGCCGGCCGCCGTTTTCACCTCCACCGCCAGCCTGCACGGCGGGCAGGAGAGCACGCTGCTGTCGATGATGCTGCCGCTGCTCCATCACGGCATGTTGATCGTGGGCCTGCCCTATTCCGAACCGGATCTGGTCGCCACCACTGCCGGCGGCACGCCCTATGGACCCAGCCACACGGCGGGACAGAACGGTGATCTGCCGCTGACGGAACAGGAGCGCCGGCTGTGCATCGCGCAGGGCCGCCGCCTGGCGGAAACCTGCATCGCATTGAACCGTTCCTGATTCCCCTGACACTATTCGGAGCGATTCCCCGGTCGCGTGGTCCGATCGCATGTTTCCGGACACGCCGTGAATACGTCTGACCGCCATGGATGGCGGGAATGCAGATTGCGCAGGAGCAAGCAATCTGCCCTGTAGGCTCGGGTGCCGCTATCCATGCGGCACACGGTCCGCCAACATGCGATCCTCCCGCGCGCCCTATGCCCTGAATCAGGGCGGAGTTTATTGAAGACAGGGCCGGTGCGCCGGGTGTTCGCGCAGCGTCGTGTGGAGCGCGCGAAGCCAGGGAGGGTGAAGCGCGTGGAACCCGATTCGAGCCGCGCAGGATGTGCGGCGAGATTAAGCGGAGCGGACTCCCGGCGTGGCGGCCCGATCCGGTGTCCGCCCATCGATCAGGGATGCGTCATGCCCTCCGGCCGCACCCACGTATCGAAATCCGCGGCTGAAACATATCCCAGTGCCAGTGCGGCTTCCTTCAGGGTGAGATTTTCATGGTGCGCCTTGTGCGCCACCTGCGCCGCCTTGTCATATCCGATGTGTGGGGCCAGCGCGGTTACCAGCATCAGCGATGACTGCATCAGTTGGTTGATGCGATCCGTGTCCGCCTCGATCCCGCTGACCATGTTGTCGGTGAAGGAGCGGGCCGCATCAGCAAGCAAGCGGATGCTCTGCAACGTGTTGTACACAATCACCGGCTTGAAGACGTTGAGTTCGAAGTGGCCGCCGGCGCCGCCGAAATTCACCGCCACGTCGTTGCCCATCACCTGCGCGCACACCATGGTGAGCGCCTCGGCCTGGGTGGGATTCACCTTGCCGGGCATCATCGAGGAACCGGGTTCGTTCTCCGGCAGGCGCAACTCGGCGAGGCCGGCCCGCGGCCCCGAGCCCAGCAAGCGGATGTCGCCGGCGATCTTCATCAGGCTGGCCGCGACCGTCTTCAACTGCCCCGACAACTCCACCTGCGCGTCATGGGCCGCCATGGCTTCAAACTTGTTGGGTGCGGTGACAAACGGCAGGCCGGTGCAGCGCGCAACTTCCGCCGCCACGCGCGCGCCGAATTCCGGGTGGGCGTTGAGCCCGGTACCCACCGCGGTGCCGCCCAACGCCAGTTCATACAGGCGCGGCAGCGTGGCTTGCAGGCGGGCAATGCCGTTGCGGACCTGCTGCGCATAGCCGGAAAATTCCTGGCCCAGCGTCAACGGCGTCGCATCCATCAGGTGTGTGCGTCCGATCTTCACGATGCCGGCGAATTGCGCCTGCTTCGTTTCCAGTGCCGCAAGCAGATGCGACAGCGCGGGGATCAGGGCGCGGACAGTTTCGCCCGCGGTGGCCACCGCCATGGCGCCCGGAAACACATCATTCGAGGACTGCGACAGGTTCACGTGGTCGTTCGCGTGCACGGGCTGCCTGGCGCCACGCTGACCGCCCAGCAGCTCGTTGGCCCGGTTTGCGATAACCTCGTTCACATTCATATTGGTCTGCGTGCCGGACCCGGTCTGCCACACCAGCAGCGGGAAATTGCCGTCCAGTTTTCCTTCCACCACCTCCTGTGCCGCCGCACGAATGGCATCGGCCCGGGGCGCATCGATTTTTCCCAGGCCCAGGTTCACCGTCGCTGCGGCGTGCTTGATGGTCGCCAGTGCGCGGATCACCGGCATCGGCATGCGCTCGTCGCCGATCTTGAAATTCTGCAATGAACGCTGCGTCTGCGCCCCCCAGTAGGCCTCCGCAGGCACCTCAATCGGCCCGAAGGAATCTGTTTCCACGCGCATGGTGCGATCTGCGCCGGTCATTGGTTGTCAGGGCGGGAGCCGGGTCGGCCGGTTCCTCCCCGCTCCAGCACTTCGCGTACGAAGGGGATGGTCAGGCGCTTGCCGGCGGACAGGCTTCCCCGATCCAGCCGCTCCAGCCATGCGAATAGGCTGTGCATGTCACGGGGAATGCGTCGCGACAGGTAGCCCAGCACTTCGTCTGTGATCTCCATGCCACGCATCTGTGCGCGCCGGCGCAACGCCGCGAACCGTTCCGCCTCCTGTAATGGCGCCAACCGAAACACCAGGTCCCAGCCCAGACGCGACTTCAGGTCCGGGAGTGATATTGCAGAACCGGCGGGGCTGGTGCGCGCGGCAAATACCAGCGGCCGTGGCGTTTCGCGCATGCGATTGAACAGGTGAAACAGCGGCTGCTCCCAGGCCGGCTGACCCGCGACGGCATCGACGTCGTCGATGCAGACGAAATCCAGGTCCTCCAGGGATTCCAGCAGCGTGGGCGCCAGTCTGCTGCATTGCGCCAGCGGCACCAGCGCGGCGCGGCGCCCCGCGGCAGCGGCCGCAGCACAGGCGGCGTGCAGCAAATGTGACTTGCCGGTGCCGGCGTCACCCCACAAATAAATATTGCGGGTCGCACTGCCGGCGGCGGCCCGTTGCAGTTCGGTCAGCGCCAGCCCGTTGTCCTTCGCACAGTAGAGATCAAAGGTGAGCGTATCGGTGCCACTCAGCGGCAGCGGGATCTGGGGAAATTGCAGACCGGGGATCAAGTGTACAGACTGCTCGTCAGGTAACGGGCGCGGACGTGCCGCAATACCACGGTGATCATCGCGGCCACCGGCAATGCCAGCAATATGCCGAAAAAACCGAACAATTGTCCCCCGGCCATGACCGCGAATATGACCGCCACCGGGTGCAGGCCGATGCGATCGCCGACCAGCATTGGCGACAGGAACATGCCCTCGCATGCCTGGCCGATGCCGAACACCAGCGCCACGTACACAAGGTGCACGACGTCGTGGTGTTGAAGGAACGTGACAATGCCGGCAATGACAATGCCGATGATCGAGCCCAGGTAGGGCACGAAACTGAACGCGCCGGCCAGCATGCCGATGAGCAGCGAAAATTCGACGCCAGCGATCCACAAGCCAATGGAATAGATCACACCCAGCGCCAGCATCACCAGCAACTGCCCGCGTAGAAACTCGCCCAGCACTGCATCGCACTGCCGCACCAGTTCCACCGCGACCGGCTCCACCGGGCGCGGGATCAGGCCATGCAGGTTGCGGATCAGATCGTCCCAGTCACGCAACAGGTAAAACGTCACCACCGGCACCAGCAGCAGAAATGCGAACCAACCCAGCACGGCCTGGCCCGACTGGCCCACCTTGCCCAGCACCGCACCCATGGCGCCACCCAGATCGCGCCAATGTTCCTGCAGCGCCTGGCGCACGCTGTCCAGTTGTACCGCCTCAAACTGAATCCCCAGCAGTGACTCCGCGCGCGGCAGAAGTTTCTGTTGCGCCCATTCCAGCACCTGCGGCAGCCGTTCCACGAGGCCGAACAGTTGTTGTTGCAACAACGGCACGATCAGCAACAGCAACAGCACGCCGGCCCCCAACATGGTGATGAATACGACGATCACCGCCAGGGTGCGCGACAAGCCAAGTCGTTGCAGCCGCCGCGCCAGCGGGTCGCCGAGATACGCCAGCAACGCGCTCACCAGGAAGGGTGTCAGCACCGGCGCAAGCAGGTAGAGCACCCACCCGCACAGCAGCAGGGTCGCCAGCAGGAACCACTTTTCGCCATCCGCGACGCGGGCGTTCATGGCACCAGCCGATAGCTGTGCCCCGGCCCGGTGGTCGGCTCGAGCACTCGCCCCAGGGTGATGGCCTGGCGCACGGAATCGGCGCCGCCATAGGCGGAAATCTCAAAGGTCACACTGTCGCCATCCACTTCCGTGATCTGCACGGCGGTGACGGAGTTCAGGGATTGCAGGTATTGCAAAGCGCGGGCATAGCCGGTGGCGGAGCTCACCGCCACAACGTTCAGGGTCACGCCGCTTTGCTCGCCGCCGGCGCCGGCCGCGGCGAAACGCCGGACCAGGTGATCGGCGAGAATATCAATGCCATCGTGCATCAATACGTCAAGCTGCGGCCCCTCGCTGCTCCACTTTTCTGTCTCGGAACCGAGCAACAGGGTCCAGTTCGCGCGCCAGCTGCCCGGCGCGGGAGAGTCAATGGCGACGGCAAGTACACTGTCAGGGCGATAGCGTTCCGAGGCCTGACCGATGGCGGGGAGATCGGTTGCCGCGACGGCCACTGCGCCCAGGCGCGCGTCGTCATCCAGATCATGCAGCGGAAAAATGAACCCCAGGCCGCGGGCCCGCGCGCGCGCCTCGGTCAACGCGTGCAACGAGTGGTCATTCTCCCCGGCGCCGGCCCAACGCCAGCCACGATCGTCGCCGAGGGCAAGCCAGGCCAGCGTCGACGGGCGTTCGGCGCCCCAGATGGAAAGACCGGCGCCGCGCAGATCCCGATCCAGCGCCGATTGACTGAATTGCGCCCACAACCGCAGTTCTGCCGGCGCGGGAGTGCCGGGCTGCCCGTTCCCAGACTCCACTTCCTGGTACCGATACTGCAGCAGGTAACGTTCCGCGGCACGCAGGACGGGCGCCACCTCCGCCCGTGTCGGCGCGGACCGATCACCGGTGAGCTTGATGATCACCGCGCGCAGTGCATTCAGCACACCCTGGACACGCGCACCATTGGACTGATCGGGAACGGCGACCTCGGCTTCATATAAACCCGGGACGCGCACTGCATGGGCGACAGGCGCCATGCACATCAAAATGACAAGGATCAGAAACGCGCGTCGCATGGCTGCCAAGCTATGCAAGCCCCCCAGGCAAGTCAAGGATTGCCGGGGTGAATCCGCGCCGATACCATTGCCGCCCATGACCAGCCGCGGCCGCACACCGATTACCTACGCTGATGCCGGCGTCAGCATCGACAACGGCGCGCGGCTGGTGGATCGGATCAACCCCGCCGTGGCCCGCACGCGGCGCCTGGGCAGCATGGATGGACTCGGCGGCTTCGGCGCATTATTCGATCTGAAGGCCACCGGCTACCGCGATCCGATCCTGGTTTCCGGCACCGATGGCGTCGGCACCAAGGTAAAACTCGCCATTGAATCGGGCCGCCATGACGGCATCGGCATCGATCTGGTGGCCATGTGCGTCAACGATTTGCTGGTGCAGGGCGCCGAACCCCTGTTCTTCCTCGACTACTTCGCCTGCGGCAAGCTGGACGTGGACATCGCGGGACGCGTGGTCAGCGGTATCGCGCGCGGTTGCGAACTGGCGGGTTGCGCGCTGGTGGGGGGCGAGACCGCGGAGATGCCGGGACTCTACCAGTCCGGCGATTACGATC
This sequence comes from Gammaproteobacteria bacterium RIFCSPLOWO2_02_FULL_61_13, assembly GCA_001801865.1. GTDB lineage: Bacteria > Pseudomonadota > Gammaproteobacteria > Eutrophobiales > Eutrophobiaceae > 2-02-FULL-61-13. The sequence continues at coordinate 52,589 of MGYT01000172.1, read as the reverse complement.
TGGCCGGTTTTGCCGTCGGCGCCGTGGAACGGGACGGCATCATTGATGGCAGCGGCGTTCGCGCCGGCGACGCAATCCTCGCGCTGGCCTCCAGCGGCGTGCATGCCAACGGTTTCTCGCTGGTGCGGCGTCTGCTCACGGACACGCGGACGGCGCTGGATGCCCGGCTTGGCAGCCGCACCTTTGCCGAGATCCTGCTGGAACCGACACGCATCTACGTGCGTCCGGTGCTGAAACTGATTGGCAGAGTGGAGGTCAGGGGCATCGCGCACATCACCGGGGGCGGGTTGATCGAGAATGTACCGCGCGTCCTGCCCGCCAGCATCACGGCGCAGTTTGATACCGCCGCATGGCAGTGGCCGGAGATATTCCGCTGGTTGCAGCAGGCGGGGAGCGTGGAAACGCGGGAGATGTATCGCACCTTCAACTGCGGCATCGGCCTCATCCTGATCGTGGACGCCACCGAAGCCGACACGGCGCTTGCGATCCTGGCGGAACAGGGCGAAACCGCGTGGCGCGCCGGTACCGTGCGCGCCAGGACGCCGGGCATGGAGCAAGTCATCCTGCAATAAGCACGGATCTAAATACCTGCTCCGAATTCCGGATCAAACGGGGGTCTGGTTCCACGCTGGCAGACCGTAAGCCGCAGGGGTGAGCGGCATAGCCGCGAACGCCCGCACAAGGATGTGCGGGCCGGACTTTCGAGCGGAGCCGGATGCGCAGCGATGAAAGCGGCGCTTCGAGCCTACATGGCAGATTGCTTGCTCCTGCGCAATCTGCATTTCCGCCATCCCTGTCGGTCGTCCATGGCGGTCAGACGAATTCACGGCGTGTCTGCAACTGTGGAACCAGACTCCCGGGCGACGGTTTGTAGCACAAATCCGAACAGCCAATTAGGTCAGGGCACCAGCAACCTGCCGATGGTGCCGGTATCCGCGCCGAACCAAATCGCGCGCGTCGCCGGGTCAAATATCAGGTGCCGGATCACGCCGCCGCCGCTGGGGATGGAGAAGGAAGCCAGGAATTTTTCTGTGGCCGGGTCAAATTCCACCAGCCGGTTCGGACTGACACCCGTTTCCGCCAGCCAGATCCGATCCTGATCATCGACGGCCATGCCGTAGGGCAAGGCGCCGGTCCCGCGCGGCAACGGCCATTCCTTGAAACTGCCATCCGCGGGCCGGTATCGGCCCAGCACGCCGCCGGCATAATCGCCGTACCACACGTCGCCCTGGGTCGTGACAACCAGGCGCCGCGGACGCGCGTCACTGCGCGGTAAACTGATCTCCTGCATCGCAAGTGTGGCAGGGTCCACGGTGGCGAGCCGGTTGCTGCCGAACAACACGGCCCAGGGCCGGTTGCCGGCATCGACGACGATGCCGTAGGGGCGCGCATGGGGCGACCGCACCGGCACCAACCGCACCTTTCCCGTCGACACGTTCAGGTGGCCGAGAAAATTGCCGTGCTGCACCGTGAACCAGATATTGCCGTCGCGATCCCATATCAATGTATGCGGATCCTGCGCCGCGGCATCCGGCATCGGGAAACGGGTTATCCGGCCGGTGGCCGGATCGAGGCGCCCGATGTGGCCGGTGGTGTTGCCGGCATACCAGACCTGATCGCGGGCATCGATGATTAAATTGTGCGGGCCCTTCTCCGCGCCCAGATCAAACTTGTCAAATTTCCCCGTGCCGGGATCCAGACGCCCCAGGTACCCGCCGCCCTGGCCGCAAAACCACACCTTGCCGGTGGAATCGACACCGGGATCCCGTGGCCGGCCGTCGGTCCACGTCACCTCCCATTCGGTGACGGGTTCGGCGGCCACCTGCAACGCAACCGCTGCAAACAGAAGCAGGATCCTGGCAAGAAATTCTTTCATAACGGCTCCCCTGTGGTTTGGCTGTCCCCGGGGAGCCGGCCTGCGCCCCGGGCGGAATGTTGGGCGGCAGCGAGAATACCGCGCAGAATGTTGTATTCATTGGCGTCCAGTTGCGCGCGATTGAACAGGCGCTTCAGGCGCCGCATCAGCAACATGGGTTTCGCGGGATCATAAAATCCAATATCCATCAGGCATTGTTCCAGATGCTGATACAGCAATTCCAGCTGCGCCCCGGTGGCCGGCGGCGCCTCCGGCTCCACCGCTGCAGTGGTTCCGTCGCACACTTGCTTGCGCAATTCGTAACAGATGACCTGCACCGCGGCGGCCAGGTTCAGGGAACTGTAATCGCCGGCGGTCGGAATGCGAATCGCGCCCTGGCAGGATTCCAGTTCATCATTGCTCAATCCCGAGCGTTCATTGCCGAACACCATCGCCACCTGCGCCCCCGCTGCCGCGGCGGCGATGATGCGCGTGACGCCTTGCGCCGGTGTCATTTCCGGCCAGGCCAGGCCGCGGGTGCGTGCCGTTGCCGCCAGGATCAGACCGCAATCCTCCACCGCCGCGGACAGGGATTCCACCACCCGCGCCCGCGACAGGATGTCGCCGGCACCGGCGGCACGCGCCGTGACTTCGGCGCTCGGGAATATCTTCGGCCGCACCAGCCGCAGGCTTGGCATGCCCATGGTCTTCATGGCGCGCGCCGCAGCGCCGATGTTGCCCGGATGCGTGGTGGCCACCAGAACAATGTGGGTGTTTTCAAAAATACGCGCTGACATGATCCCTGTGTCCATGCTGCAATTCAGGCCGGGCCTTTGGTCCGACCTGATAGAATGCCGGCCGGAACTTCATGGGCTCATTATGCATCCCCTGCTCAATATCGGCATCAAGGCCGCCCGCACTGCCGGCAATTTGATCCTGCGTTACCTGGACCGTATCGAAGGCATGCCCATCAGCAGCAAGGGCCGGAATGACTTCGTCAGCGACGTGGATCGCGCCGCAGAGGCGGTAATCATCGATACCATCCGCAAGGCGTACCCGAACCATGCCATCCTCGCCGAAGAAAGCGGCGCCAGCGGTGATGACGATTACCAATGGGTCATAGATCCGCTGGATGGCACCACCAATTTCCTGCACGGGTTCCCGCAGTTCGCGGTGTCCATCGCACTCCGGGTCAAGGGCAGGCTGGACCAGGCCGTAATCTACGATCCCCTGCGCCAGGAGATGTTCACCGCCTCGCGCGGCGCGGCGGCCATGCTCAACAACAAGCGCA
>MGYT01000172.1:43502-49411 GCA_001801865.1 Gammaproteobacteria bacterium RIFCSPLOWO2_02_FULL_61_13 | reverse complement strand
GCGCTGCTGGGTACCGGCTTCCCGTTCCGCGAACAGGCCCGGCTGGACATGTACCTGGGAATCATGCGCACGCTGATCCCGCTCACCGCCGGCATCCGTCGCCCGGGCGCCGCGGCGCTGGACCTGGCCTACGTGGCCTGCGGGCGGCTGGATGGATTCTGGGAACTGGGATTGAAGCCGTGGGACATCGCCGCCGGACATCTGCTGATCACCGAGGCCGGCGGCCGTATCAGCGATCTTGATGGCAGTGGTGACTGCATGGTGACCGGCGATGTGCTGGCCGGCACGCCGCTGGTGTACAGCGCCATGCTCGATTTGCTCGCCGGCCATCCGGTACGAATTTAAATAACTGTTCGTAATTTCTCGTCACGCGTCGGTGATCAAATTGAGCTGTTGCCTCGAGGTCAGATTGCAGCATCGTGCCGGGCATCGCATTCCGGTAATACTGCGACACAGCTTCCATGGATAACCCGAAGTATCACGGAACTCGATTAGCACATCGCCTGGGATTATGGCTGGCGCACGTTCCGGGCGGAGAGGCACTGCGCAGCCTCACGGAAAACCTCGTCCTGGCCATTCGACACCGCCAAATCAGGCGGCAGATTTCCAGCTTCGTGACTCCGTGGGACAACCAGAGGTTGACCGAAGCAGAATTCGATCAGGCGAGACGGATCTGCAGGGACATACAGGCTCTCATTCTCGGCCGCGAACGCTATATCGAGGAAAACAGGCTCGACCCGGAATTCTGCATTCCAGGCGCCCAATGGAAGGGCAACTGGAAGAAGAGCGAACTTTATCGCGGGACTGCGGCTCTGCTGCGGGAAGAATACGACGTTATAAATAACCTGCGCTTATTCTCCCAGGTTTTCACCGGTTATTCCCTGGTCGAGATGAAACCCGCCCACGGGATAACGCCACCTGATCACGTGCCGCCTGATCTTGCGGGTCGGCTGTCAGAAGCATCTCAGCGCATTGACGAGTGGGTTGACCACTACGAGACGCTGGCGCGATACCTGCCGGAGTTTCTGCATATCTCACAACCGAACCGTTTCGGCGAAACTGGATGGACATTCGCCGGATCCATCGTAAATCACGACACTTACGTCTATCTTGAACGTATCGCATTGCTCCATGCATCCGGCCTGCTGGAACGGCTTGGTGCCGGCGAACGGGGCCAGACCCCCTTGATACTCGAAATCGGCGGCGGCTTCGGAGGACTGGCGTATCATTTGAAAAGGCGGGTGCCGCAGGCACGCTACATCATCCTGGATCTGCCTGAATCCCTGTTGTTCTCCGCCATTTACCTGTCAACGCTTTTCCCCGATACGCATGAACAGAATCTAATCGCCACTACACCTGATTTGATTACGAGGTATCTGGACCGTCCGGGTTTCACGTTTGTTCCAAACTTCTTTTGCCACCATTTCCAGGACAGCGGGATCCGCGTCAATCTGGCCATCAACACCCTGTCCATGTCGGAAATGCTTGCCAGCCAGGTGACGGCCTATTGCTCCCTGATCCGGAAGTGTCTGGCTCCTGATGGAGTATTCTTCGAACAGAATCAGGACAACTCGGGTATTGGCTCGCTCAATACTGAGCTCTATTTTGCCGGGGTCTTCCCCTTCCATCGAAAGATTTCATTGCCAGTCCATATCGTTAACGGCAGTCCGAATTTATGGTTCAGCAGGGAAATACCGGCGGATCTTCAGCCCATTCCCCTGGCCCGGAAATAGTTCACTCAGTGACAGATGCCGGCGCGGCCTGGGTTGTCCAGATACCACCGGTATGTCTGTTGCAGGCCCTCGTCCAGCGTCGTCCCGGGTACCCATCCCAAATCCCGCATGCGCGTTGCATCCAGGATCTTGAGCGGCATGCCATCGGGCCGGCTGGTGTCAAAATCCAGCCGTCCCCGGTACCCGACGACGTTGCAGATCAGCCGCGCGAGTTCCGCTATTGAAATACCGGTCCCGGAACCAATGTTGATCGGCGCCGCCGCTGAATAGTGCTGCAGCATGAATACGATGGCATCGGCAAGGTCGTCCACATAAATAAAGTCGCGGCGTGGTTTCCCCGTGCCCCAGACACTCAGGGCCGGTGTCGACGCGACGTGCGCCTGTTGTGCGCGCTGCAACAGGCTGGCGATGACGTGCGCATACTCCGGGCGAAAGTTGTCGCCCGGGCCGTAGGCGTTCGCCGGGATCACCGAAATGAAGTCACAGCCATGCTGGCGCCGGTAGGCCTGGCAGAGCTTGATCCCGGCAATCTTGGCCACGGCGAACCACTCATTGGTGGGTTCCAGTGGCGCGGTCAGCAGGCTTTCCTCGCTGAGTGGCTGTGGCGCGTCGCGCGGATAGACACAGGCGGCGCCGAGAAACAGCAGCTTCTGCACGCGCCACTTCCAGGCCGCGTGGATCACGTGCGTCGCAGTGGCCAGGTTTTCGTAAATAAATTCGGCGGGGTACTGATTATTGGCATGAATGCCGCCGACCCGTGCCGCGGCATGAATGACCACATCGGGCCGATGTTCCGCAAACCAGGCCTCCACCGGTTCCTGGCGCGCAAGGTCCAGCACCTGGCGCGGGGCGCTGAGCACTTCGCACTCCTCATTTTGCAGGCGCCGCAATAACGCGGACCCGATCATGCCCCGGTGGCCGGTGACAAAGACGCGCTTGTGGCGCAGGTCAAATTTCATCACCCCTCCGCGCCCGGACTGCGTCGATCCATGATTTCCGCGAACAGTTCCCGGTATTCCCGCAGCATCCGCTCCAGTGAAAACTTCTCCTCAACGCGGGAGCGGTTGTGCGCGCCCATATCGCGACGCAGCGCCGGCGCATCCGCGAGCGCATGGATTGCATCCGCAAATGCCTGGGCATTATCCATGGGACACAGGATACCGCCACGGCCATGCTCCACCAGCTCGGGTATCGCGGAGCAATCCGTTGCCACCACCGGCAGGCCGCAGGCCATGGCCTCGGCAATCGCCAGCCCAAACCCTTCGCGGCGCGACGGCGCAAGCAACACGTCGGCGCTTCGATATACCCCCGGCATTTCTTCAATCCCGACCGGGCCCAGCGCGACGGCGCGTTCGTGGCGGATCGGTCCGCACCGGTTGGCCAGGCCCCCGGTGTAAACGAACTCAAAGTCGCCTCGCAGCCGATCCAGGATCGCCGGGACCAGTTCCGCGCCCTTGTGGCGCGTTGGATTCCCGGCGAACAGAATACGCAACGGCCGGGGTGCATCGCCACGCGCGCCGGCGGGCGTGAATGCCTGCACATCGACGCCGTTATGTATGACATGAATATTGCCGGGATAAGCGAATTCCTCGCGCACGCGCCGCGCCAGGAAATCGCTCACGGCGGTAATCATTGCGGACCTTCGCAGCGCCGCCTGCACGAACCAGCGCAGATCGGTGCCGTAGTGAATGGCCTGCAATAGCGTGGCATGGCGGCGCGCCCCGGCATCAAAGGTAAACCCGTGGAAGGTTGACACCAACGGCTGACCCCGGTGCGCGCAAAAGACTGAATAATCCACCGGCGCATGCACCACCGCGGCGTGCCGATTCCGGTATTGCATGATCAGCGGCGGGAACAGGCTCAGCCAGGGGTTGTAGGGGGCCAACTCATAGTGCGGCAATCCCCGGCTGAGCATGCGGTGCACGACAAAGGCGCCGCCGCCGCGGGCAATCGGGGAATGAATGTGCATGACAGGAACTTGCGGGAGTCCGCGCGCGCCGGCGCCGGTCAGATGACGGTCAGATCGGCACTGCCTGCCTGCCGAAACACGCTGTAAAAGCGCATGAAAATACTTGCCTGGATCAGTAAATGCGCAGCGCTGGATCGGGCGGCGTCCAGGGCTTTCCCGGCATCCGCCAGATCCGCGACCCGCACTGTATTTACGCGCGGCAACACGCGCAAATCCGCAAACAACCGCAGCAACAGTTCATCTATTTGATCCAGTACCACGACCTGCGCAGGCGGATCGGCACGCAGCGGCGCGGCGCCTAGATAAATCAGCACATCCTGCACCCCGGAGAACGTGATTTTCTGATCGCGGCTGACGCGGCCCGCCACATTCCGCAATTGTGTGATGTTACCGGTGAGCAAATCCGGCCGGCGGCAGATTCGTACCAGCAGTCGCGCAATATGCAGCGCCCTGGACAGGGCGTGATAACTGAAGAGCCAGAACCGCTGCCGGAGGCCGAGGGAGGCGTCCACCGCGGCATGCAGCGCGTCGAGCGACGTGAAGGTTTTGCCGTGCAGCAGATCCCGGAGCGGTGGCCGGCCGATCCATTGCCCCATATACCCGGCCGGCGCGGACACCACCCTGGCGCCGCGATAGGAACCAGCCAGATACGGTTCACCATCGCGCGGCGCCGGTCTCTGTCCGCCGTCCAATTCGGAATGCCGCCACTGCGCCGCCCGTCCCTGGTCGACCAGCAGTGAATCCGGTTCCGCGGGCAGCGGCCGGCCCTGGCGCAGCATCCTGACAGCGGCGTTTTCAACCAATGGCAACACGCGCCTGCTGACCAGCGCAAACAGCGACGTGGTCGACATGTGGCGGCCATCATGGGGCCCGAGATAATTATCCACACCGGCCTGCCCGGGATGCCAGGTGTGACAGGTGAATTCATCGTCCGCCCAGATCTCCTGCAGGCCATGATTCAGCAGGCGAAAGGTCATGTCGTAGGGACCGCAGATGTGCCCGACAAAATCGATGTGCTCGTCAGCCGCGCCGATGGCAATCAGATCCTGGCGCCGGGCGCACATGCAGGCGCCGTAATTGCGGCTGTGGATCGGGTCGATCTGATCCACGATTCCGGCCGTCCTGCCATTGACGTTGTTGATGCAACCCGCCCCGGTGACCTCGTCAAATGCCGGAAAGCAAAACGGGTAAAGGTCGCGGCGATTGTTGCGGAACTGGTCAATGTGAAAAATGCTGCCGGGATGTTCGGCGAAATTCCTGACGATGCGTTGCACATGCCCCGGTTGCACCATGGCGTCGGAATCGCAGATGGAAATGATATCGCCGCGGGCCAGGACAATGCCGACGTTGTACATGAGGTGCTTGTTGTAATAAAGGCTTGGGGGCATCTGCAACGCCACCCAGGTATCCACCTGATCCTCATACTTGCGGATGCCTTCGTACTCGCGCTCGTAATATTCAATGATGATGACCTCAAAGTCGTCGCGATCGCAGTCCTGCAGGCGCAGGTAGTGAAGGATGTGAAAGCTTTCGCGCACGCTCCAGTCAAGCAGGACGAACGACAGCTTGGGCCGTTTTCTGCTGCTGCTTTTTATGATCCGCATCGGCATGTTTATTTGGCCGCCGGAAACAGGCGGCGCAAACGCACTCGCAACTTTTCGTAGATATCAATCAGCCGCATCAACCGGCCGAGCGGGTGGCGGATGCGGCGCAACGGGGCCACGGGACTCCGTATTGCCTCGGCAATGACCAGGCTGTACCAGTCGGAAATCACGCCTGCGTGCTCGGGCCCCAGCGCCAGTTGGGCGCGCAGCCGCGGCAGCGAGACATTGCTGGGAAGGCAGGCGCGCTGGGGATCAGCGAGGGCCGCGACATCAACCGGTCCCAGGTCGCAGGGCACACCGTAGTAGCGACCGTCAAAATAAACGATGTTGAAGAACATCTGATCCGGTTCTACCAGCACCGGCATCAGCCCGGTGGAAGCCGGCGCCAGGCGCAACGGCCGATGCCGAAATTCATCCATGCGCCCGGGAAGCCAGGGATTCGATCCCGCGCCGCCGGCCGGGAAACCAAATTCCTCCATGTAGTCCTGCCCCAGTTCCCGCAGACCGGCGCGGTGGGCGTCGCTCAGCGTTTCACGATGCAAACCAATGCGGCCGCTGGCGAAGGTTGGCGCGGACCGGTCGTATGCGCGCGCGGCATAATCG
>MGYT01000172.1:37667-43370 GCA_001801865.1 Gammaproteobacteria bacterium RIFCSPLOWO2_02_FULL_61_13 | reverse complement strand
CACGGGATGAAGCCGGACATTCGATCCCGCAAGCTGCCCAGCAGCCAGGGATCACGAATCAGCCGGGCAATGCGCTGTTCCAATTCAAGGCCGCTCAGATAGCCGGCGAAAAGCGTTTTACCGTCATGCTGGTAATACATCGCCTCGGAAACAAGAATATCCAGCGGGTTGCGGTACAGGAACAGCGCCGGCGTGCGCGGGAAGGGGTGATGCCGGTTGCCAAACGGCGCCCGGCGCACGCCGTCGACGAAAAAGTCCGTCGCGCGTGTGTGCGTGTTCGAGAATTCCAGGCAGTACCAGGTCCCGGGTTCCGGTGTGTAATTGTGGTCGTTTCCCTCGCCATAGCCGAAGGCCCGCAGCAGTGCCCGCAGCAGGTGCGTGCCGGACTTGGGGATGGTCACCAGGAACAGCGGTTGGGCGCGAAAATGGCGCGCTGTCCGCGGCGCAATGATGTGAACATCGTCCTGGTCGGCAAACTGCAAGAGCTGATCGGAAAGTTTGTCCGGGTCAGTTTCCGTCAGGATGACCATGCCCCCGCGGGTGATCGCATCCACGCTTGCCGCTGGCTGCACCGGCCATTGTTCCCGCGCTGCGTCCAGGGCGGCGTGTGTTTCCCGCCCCAGTTCCCCACTCTCGAGCAACTGGATATTCCGTGCCGCGCCCGGGTCGACCGCGCGCACGGCGCGCAAAAAGTCATCCGCCTGCGGCGTGACAAACTCGAGGGTGCGGCGGCGGCCCGTTGCCGGATTGCTCATATCCCGAGTCTCTGCCGGAGACCGGACCACGGTCTGCGCCCTGGTATTTGCGCGCGCAATTCGTCATGGGATCGTGCCTGCAGCAGGCCCGGCATTTTTTCCACGTCAGCCTGCTCCAGGTCGACCGGGCCCATGCTGGTCGGAACGCCGAAGAACCTCCCCCTGAAGGCGACGACATTCCAGCGTCCGGCCTGATACAGGAGTCGCGGCGGGTCCATGGTCACGGCGTCCGCGGCGAGTACTTCTCCGGCTGCCGTGCCGTCGCTTTCAAGCAGTGCACACAAATCAATGTTAAACGCGCGCACGGCCTCCTCGGCGGCGTCCCATGCCTCCAGTAACAGGGTCTCGTCGGCAAAACAGGATCGCTCCACGCACGTGTGCTCGCGCCACGGGTAGCTGCGGAAAAAATCATAACGACTGGCGTCCAGGTTGGATTTATTGAAGGCGAAGCCGAACAGGACCTCGTCCTCCACCTCGCGGCAGATACTGCCGCGACGGACGTGGTCGCTGATCTTTTTCTGGACTTCGGTGTATTCGGTCTCGCGCAACCGGGTGAACGGCTGGTAGCCCAGTGCCACGGCGATATCTTCCATGCCTTGCGAGCGCAGCAGTTCCAGGTGTTCGTTGATCAGTGAACCGCGCCATTCGCCCACGCGGCCGTGGCCGCGGCGATAGTTATGTGCGTGTGCGCCGGTCAGATTGCGATCGCGCAGCACTTCCCACATGCCGGTGGCGACGCCGGCATCCAGGATCACGCCGGCGGCGGCGGCGAGCCGTGCAATCGTGGGGCCGGGTGTGTCGATGAGTTCCTCCCACTTCATCCCGTGCCAGCGATCCCTGCACGCCAGGTACTCCTGCAGGTGCGTCTTCAGCGGCGTGATCAGCCCGGAAAAGAAATCCAGGTCAGTCAGTTTGTACAGCGCCAGTTTCAGTCGCAATTCATCGTCCTGGGCGTCCTCGGGCCGGAACCGGGTCAGGTACTCGCTGGTCAGCGCGTTGAGCGAGTAACAGGAGGAATTGATCACGCCGGCGGGATTGCGCAGCGAGGCAAATTTTGTGTAATCCCCATAGCCCGGATCGGCGGCCCAGAGTGCCGGGTTGCTGTGCGAGTGCACGACTTCGTAGGTATCCAGCAACGCGCGCGGATGGGAGGTCACCAATGTGAAGTCGCCCATGCCGCGGACACCAATGTACTTGCGAAAGCAGGCCCGCTCCGGCCGATCCGGGTCCAGCCACTTGGGCCCGCCGGCGACGTCCTGAAACGTTGCGTTGTAGACCAGGTCCTGGTCCAGGCCGCGGGCTGCAAACACGCGGCGAATGGCGGCACTGATTGCCGGGCCCTGGCCGGCCGCCAGTTTCTGCAAGCGGCCGCGCCACGCCTGCCGCTTGCCGGGCGTGAACGCATAGATCTGCGCCAGCACGGCAATCAACAGTGAGAAACCGCTGCGTGGCGCTCCGACGACCAGAGGCCGGAATGGGCGCAGGCTCTCGCTTTCTCGCATGGACATGAAGGCTGCGGCCCGGCCCATTAATGCAAAGGCCATTGCAGGCGCGTGTAAAGCGCCGGCTCGACCAGCTGGTCCAGCCGTGCAATCTGGGGCGCGGACAATTCGTCCCGGAACGAACCCACCTGGCCGCGGCGAAAATGCGTGGCCCGGTCAATGCCTGCTCCGCCCTGTACCGCCGGCAGCTCCGCGGCCGAAATGGCGCGCCGCTGCCCGAACCAGGCAAACAGGTCCTCGATGGTGCGGTGCGGGTCCTGCACGAAATCCTCGAAGCGCAACAGCCGGATCTGCAGGTCGGTGTTGTCCGTGACCCGGATCCATCCGGAGATCCAGTCCTGGAATTGCCGGAACGAGCAATCTATGAGCGCATCCATCTGTGCCTCCCGCGACAAACCGTACCAATCCCTGCACAGCAGGTCATTCGCCAGGCACAGTGCATAGTGCCAGTGCTGGCCACGAATATCCTCGCGCTGCAGGTGATGAAACCAGGACACCAGCACATCGCGGGGATCGCGCACCACCAGCACGAATCGCGCCAGTCCGAATTCCCGCAACAGCCGCAGGTTGTATTCCGTCGGCGCGATGTGCTGCTGCGCAACGCCGGCCGGAAGCTGCATGAATTCATCCGCGGCCTCCACGTCGACCTGGCTGCTCCACAACCCGCGCGTGGCAATGCGCATGCGCCGGCATGGCACCAGCTTCTCGAAGGCTGCCGCCAGATACAGCGTGGCGCTTTTTGGCGAGCCGTTGATCAGGATCTGCATGACTAGGCAAACCGCCGCAGCAACTGCTCAAAATCGGCGCCCATCAACCCGCGGTAGTAGTCCGCGAGGCCCATGTTGTCGATAACGCGCCGCAGGTAGAGATAATTCCATGCACGCTCCGTGTTCTCCGGCACGTGATAGCACCAGGCGTTGAATACCTGGCCGAGATCCAGGTAGAAGGCCTCGGGATAATCCCGGTACAACCTGGCGATGAGCCAGTATGCCAGCGAACCACCGCACTGCATCAGCACGATGGGGTGCAGCCCGCGCGCGTCGTTCTGCGCGGCGCGCCGGGCCCCGGCGAGGGCAGTCTGCAGTCGTTGCAACACTACGTGCCGGTGCCGCTGTGTATTCTCGGGGGCTATTTCAAGGAAGTTGCAACTGTGCAGTTCCCATGCCGCCGGCACCGCACGCACCGCCTGCGGTCCCAGCATGACGACCGGGTGCGGACGGCACAGGGCCGGAAGTTCGCGCAGTGCGCCGCTGATGAGCCAGCGTTTCCACAGCGTCGCATCCAGCAGCAACTCATCCGCAGTGAAATTTTGCGCCAGCAACTGCATGCGCTCCTGGTGCACCGTGCCCTGGTTCGCGTAGTAAAACGGCCGCTCATCAAAGGTGGGGAAGCCCTTGAATGATGCAGCGCGGAAGTAGTCCGGCCGGTCCTTGTGCCACGCAATACACGCCACCACCTCGTCAGTCACGTTTTCCTCGAAGGCGCCGTTCCATGGTTGCAGTTCCTTGCACAATCGAAATGCGAGTCTGCGCCGTTCAGCGTCGGTGCAAGGCAGCGACGGCATTGCCTTCAGCATGTCGCCCTGCACGTCATTGATAAAGGCCAGCGAATCCCAGAACCCCTGTGGCAGGCGGGGAAACGCGAATGGCCGGTTTTCGCGGATCCGGTCCAGGAAAAATGCCGGGGCCGGGCTGGCAATCCGGTATTGCCGCCCGTCAACGGTGAATTGTGTCTGGTTCGGCGCCGCGTAGTTCTGCGCCTGTCTGCGGTTGCCTTCCACCAGTTCCGGATAGCGCAGCAATTCGATCTCCGGCTGCCGGATGCGTATGCGCGGAAACATGCGCAGCAGCGGACCGGTCTGTGGCATGCCCTTGCGGGCGAACAACCGGCCGCGCAGACGCTGACAACGCCATAGCAATGCGGCGCCCCAGGCGCGCAAACGCTGCGCGACAGTGCGGACGCGCCCCGAACCGCTGCCCAACGCATGGGCAAAGGCATTGCCGTGTACCGCCCCGGGTCTTTCCAGCCGGTACCGGATCGGATCGAACCACGGTGCCGGCAGCAGGCCCAGGCCATCCCCGGCGCGCAGATAGTGCGACAGTGCATCCTCGCCCGGTTGCAACATTTCCCGGTACGCGTCTGCGTAGAAATCCGCGTCGAACAGCCGCGCGGCAAGTATGCAATCCCGCTCCGCGTTCCGCGCCGGCAGGGTGATGGATTGGGCCCCGGTACTCATCCGGCCGCCGCGACGATCTGCATCCGGCAATCCATATCCACGATGCCACGGGCGTCGGACTCGTGATTGAGGTCCAAACGCAACAAACCGCGCCGCACATCCACAAACACCGGCTCGGCCCCAACCATCTGGTATACACCCAGGTTGATGAAGTAGACGCCGGGGAGCAGCGGCAGGTGAAAGGCGAACTCCGCGACCGCGATCCCGGCCGCCCCCCACGACCCGGCCGCCTGCCGGAGCCGGTGGCTGTTGATGCTGTAAAGCGTGACGCCGTCGGCGGTGCAGACCGCCATGCCCAGCGCCGCCTGTTCAATCGCCGCGCTGAACCTCGCCTTCATCAGCAATCGCAACGGTTGCCTGTGCGCCACCGATTGCAGTGCGCGTCCGGAAGCGTCAGTCAACAGGAAGTCAATAATCTCGGCGCGGCCATCACCGGTCCGGTAGTGGTCGCGATTGAAAAACGCCCGCTGCGGCAGGTGCGCCGCGTGCGCGGGATTGTGGACGAATTCATTCGCGTCTTGCGCAGCCGGCGCGGTGGCAGCGTATTCATCGCCGCGTTCGGCGCCGCCGGTGGAAAACAGCAGTTCATCGTAGCGATTGACGACGTCCCGGATCGGCCCGTCGGCGACCTGGCGGCCCTGATTCAGCAACAGACCGCGCTCACAATGCCGCAACAGCACCTGCCGATCGTGACTCACCAGCAGAACGTTGCCGCCGCGGCTGGCGATTTCCTCTATCCGCGCGAAGCATTTGAACTGAAATGCGGCATCACCCACAGCCAGCGCTTCGTCAACGATCAGGATATCCGGAATGACACAGGTGGACACGGCGAAGCCGAGCCGCACGAACATCCCCGACGAGTAGGTGCCTACCGGTTGATCGAAAAAACGGCCGAGGTCGGCGAACGACTCGATCCACGGCAGTTGCTCGCAAACCTCGCGCTCCGACAAGCCCGACAGGACGCCATTGAGCACGGCGTTTTCCCGGCCGGTGAATTCGGGATTGAATCCGGCCCCCAGTTGCAGCAGCGCCGCCACCCGTCCGTGCACGGACACGCTGCCCGCCGTGGGTTGCATGACGCCGGCAAGGATCTGCAGCAGGGTTGATTTTCCCGATCCGTTCCCGCCGATGATGCCCACCGCCTGCCCGGGCGGAATAATCACGTCAATATCGCGCAGCGCCCAGAACGGTTCGTGAAACGTGCGCCGGA
>MGYT01000172.1:2021-37658 GCA_001801865.1 Gammaproteobacteria bacterium RIFCSPLOWO2_02_FULL_61_13 | reverse complement strand
GGATTTCCTTCAGCCGGTCACGGCGCGATCCGAACAGGCGGAATTTTTTGCACAGACCTGTTGCCCGGATTGCCGCTTCGGTTTGCATGGCCGCCGCTCAGATGGAGTCCGCGAATTCCAGCTTCAGGCGCCGGAATACCTCGGCGCCGCCGACAAATACCAGCACCGAGATCAGCAGGAATACGGCTGCATCCCCGGCCAGGCCCGGCCCCGGTGCGACACCCAGCAGTGACGACCGGTACCCGTCCACGATGAAGACCATCGGATTCAGGGACAGGACCTCCGCCCAGCGGCCCGGCAGCAATGACCGGTCCCAGACGATCGGCGTAAGCCAGAACCAGAGGTTGATTATGATGCCGATGGACTGACCAATGTCGCGATGAAACACATTGAGGGCCGAGCCAAGCCAGCACAGGCCCAGCAACAGGAAACACAGCGCGCAGAAATACAACGGCAGCGCCAGCAGGCCGGGCCCGGGTGCAACGCCGTATACCCAGGCAATCAGCAATGCCAGCAGCAGCATCACGGCGTGCCCCGCCGCAGCCGCGCTGATATACACAATGGGCAGTATCTCGCTCGGGAACGGCGTCTTCTTGATCAACTGCAGGTTGCCGCGCACACCGTTGGTGCTCATGGTCAGCACCTCGCTGAACATGAGCCAGGGCACCAGGCCGCAGACAAACCACGGCAGGAACTGTGCGCCCGCCGGGCCGGTGGCGCCGCGCAGGCCGACGGCGAAAACGAACCAGAAGATGAGCACCGTGGCCGCAGGCTGGACAATCACCCACACCACCCCGGCCGTGGTGCCGGCGTAGCGAGACATGAATTCCCGCCGCGCCAGCAGGCGGATGACATCGCGCTGCCGGTGAAGATCACCCAGAAATCTTCGCATCGAAGAACTCATTTCGCGTTGTCCCTTCAGACGTTGCTGTAACCCTGCTTCTTGATCATCGTGAAGCCCTTGATCAGTTCGACTATCCCGTCATCAAGCGAATGGGCAGGGATGTAGCCGGTGCCTTCAATTTTGGCGTTGGACACGATGTAGTTGCGCTGATCCGGGTCGCTGCCCAGCGGCGCCTCCATGAATACCACGTGCGGCAACCGGCGCTGGATGGCCTGGCACAGTTCCAGCTTGGACAGGTTGGCGTCCGAGAGGCCGACGTTGTAAATCCGGCCGCGCATGGATTCGAAATTCTTCAGTCCGTGCAGGAATACCCGCGCCACGTCGCGCACGTGAATGTAATTGCGCTTGAAGTGGGGCTCGAACAGCAACAGGCAGCGGTCATGCACGGCGCGATAGGTGAAGTCATTCACCAGCAGGTCAATGCGCATGCGCGGCGACATCCCGAACACGGTGGCGAGGCGGAAACTGACGGAGTTCTCGCGCTGCAGGATGGCGCGCTCGATCTCCACTTTCTGGCGCGCGTAATGGGAGATCGGCCGCAGTTCCGATTCCTCGGTGCAGAAATTGCCGGCATCGCCGCTGCCATAGGCGCTGTTTGTGGTCGGCATCAACAACTGCTGCGCCGGATCGATCAGATGCAGCAGCAGCAGCACGGCATCATGGTTCACGGACGATGCGCCAATCGGGTCCCGATCGCACAACGGCGCGCCGACGAAGGCGGCCAATGGAATGACCACGTCGGCGGCGCGCACCAGCGGCGCCAGCGTGGACTCCAGGCGCGCATCGCCATTCACCACATTGAATGCCGGTTGCGCACACACGTGGGCCAGGCTGTTCTGCGCATACATGAAGTTATCCAGCACGGTGACCTTGTGGCCGTGCGCCAGCAGTTCGGGCACCAGGATTGAACCCAGGTAGCCCGCGCCGCCCGTCACCAGAATCCGCATTCCCATGCTTCCGTCCCCCGCCTTCAGTTGTTTGCCGTGGCTGCCTGCGCGCCTGGCTCTTTGCCGAACCACTCCTGGCAGCGCTGGTAATCTTCCGGCACGCCGATGTCTATGAATCGCCCGGGACAGGCGACACCCTGCACCCGCGCCCCGGAGGCAATCAACCGGGGTAGCAGTTCATCTTCCAGCGACATTGGCGTGCCTGCGGACCCGGCGCCCAGCGCGTCAGGCTCCATCAAATAGACACCGCCGTTGACGACCGGCGTGGTGCCCGCCGAACGCGCCGCCAATTCCACCACCCTGCCCGTGGCGTCCAGCCGCACCCCGCTGTAGCGTCCGGAACCCCGGCCTTGCGTGAGCGCCAGCGTCACCGTGGCCTGGGACTGCATATGCGCGCTGCGCAGCATCGTCAGCGGTACATCGAAAAACGTGTCGCCGTTCAACACCAGGGTCGTTGCCCGAGGCGTCGCTTCCGCCAGTGCCAGCAGCAATCCGCCACCGGTGCCCAAAGGCTGTGGTTCGATTGCGTATTGCACCGGGCAGCCGCCCCAGGCATCACCAAAGTAATCCCGCACCACCTCGTGCCGGTAGCCCACGGAAAAAATCAGGCGCTGCACACCCTGGGCGATCCAGTACTCGGCCAGCCAGGCCAGGAACGGACGCCCGGCCACCGGCGCCATGGGCTTCGGCACATCCGGCACCACCGCGCGCAAGCGCGTGCCCAGGCCACCGGCCAGGATCACCGCGTCCACGACCACCCCTCGCCGCCCGTAGCGTCCGGCCCGAGGCAGCCATCGATGGTCCGGCGCAACAGGTCCAGTTCGCGGCGCAGATCACGCGGATGGTTGCCGACGAAGAACCCCTGGTCATGGACCAGGTTGGCGTTGGGGAGATCCCCCACGGTGTCGTAATCGAAGTAACGGATCACATCGTGACGCGTGAAACAGCCGCCGGTGACGATGCGGAACTCGATGCCCGCGGCCTTGAGCGCGGCCATGACGCGGCCGCGCGCATCCGCAAGACCGGGATGCAACAACAGCGTGAATGCAAACCAACTGCTCTCGCCGTGCTCGCGCTGGATGAGCAGGCGCGCATCGTCGCGGAACAATCCGGTGAAGTGGGCGGCATTGCGCCGGCGCGCTGCAATCAGTTGATCCAATTTCTTCAGTTGCTCGATGCCGACTGCGCCCGACAGCTCCAGCGGGCGCGCGTTGAATCCAGGCAGGATGAACCGGTAGGCCTCGAAAAAATCAGCGCTGCGGCGCTGGTACAGGCCGCTGTCAGGCGGCAGGTCCCGGGTCCACCCGTGCGCCCGCAGGCAGCACGCGAGTTGATACAGCTCGTCATCGTCGGTAACCAGCACGCCGCCTTCCATGGTTGAAATGTGGTGGGAGAAAAAAGTGCTGAAGGTGCCGATGTCGCCCCAGCTGCCGGCATAGCGTCCGTCCAGCCGCGCACCCATGGATTCGCAGTTGTCCTCGAACAGGATCAGGTCGTGCCGGTCACAGAAATCACGCAGCTCGGCCAACGCGGCGGGATTGCCCAGGATGCTGACCGCCACCACCATGCGTGTGCGCGGCGACAACGCGGCCTCCAGCTGGGTCACGTCCATGTTCAGCGTGTGCAGATCCACATCCACGAATCGCAGGCGCAATCCGTACTGCTGCAACGGGTAATAGGTGGTGGCCCAGGAGACGGCCGGGACGATGACCTCGTCACCGCGCTGCAGCGGCCGGTTGCTGCGGAAAAACAGTGCCGCCACGCCAACCAGGTTGGCCATGGATCCGGAACTCACCATTAACGCGTGGCGACTGCCGAAATAATCGGCAAACCGGCGCTCGAAGTCGCGCACCTGCTCGCCCATGGTGAAACGGCCGTCGGCGATGACCCGCTGCAACGCAGCGATCTCGTCCTCGTCCCAGGAGGAACTCGCCAATGGATAGGTCACGGGCGCTGTCTCCATCACGTTGCCTCAGCCGCACAGCCCGCGGATGGCCGCGGCG
The DNA here is from genome assembly GCA_001801865.1 of Gammaproteobacteria bacterium RIFCSPLOWO2_02_FULL_61_13. Classification (GTDB taxonomy): domain Bacteria; phylum Pseudomonadota; class Gammaproteobacteria; order Eutrophobiales; family Eutrophobiaceae; genus 2-02-FULL-61-13. The sequence continues at coordinate 33,804 of MGYT01000172.1, read as the reverse complement.
AGCGTGACTTCATTCGGATAATAGGCCTGTTCCAATGCAAAGCCGGCTGGGGCGGGGGCATCGGGCAAACCGACGCGGCGGATTGGGGCGCGCAACAGATCAAAACCCCTTTCCGCCACCAGGCAACCCACCTCCGCGCACACGCCGCCCAGGGACCAGCCCGGATCGACGACCAGCAGGCGGCCGGTGCGCGCCACGGATTCCAGGATGATGTCCTCGTCCAGCGGCTTCACCGTGCGCAGATCGATCACGTCGGCGCTGATGCCGGCGCAGGCCGCCGAGTCCAGTGCGCGCAGCGCCAGGTGCAACGTATGTGACGTGCCGACAATGCTCAGGTCGCTGCCGCGGCGCCGGTACACACCCTTGCCGATGGGCACGCGATAGATCCCCTCCGGCACCGCAGCGCTGGCCTTCATCAGCCAGCGGTGTTCCAGGATCACCACGGGATTGTTGTCGGCGATGGCGGCAAGCATCAATCCCTTGGCGTCATGGGGCGTGCCTGGCAGCACCAGTTTCAGTCCCGGCACCGACAGCAACAGCCCGTGAATGGCCTGGGAATGCTGGGGCCCGGAACCCCAGCCGCGGCCGATGGCCGCCCACACCACCATGGGCACACGGTGCCGGCCGCGGTCCATGTAATGGACCTTGGCCGCGTGATTGACCAGTTGACTGAATGTCAGCAACAGGAAATCCGGCCGGTTATGCAGCAACACCGGACGTTGTCCCTGCATCGCGGCGCCGGTGCAAATCCCGGTCATCGCATCCTCCGACAGCGGCGTGTCGAAGACGCGGCGCGCGCCAAAGCGCGCGGCCAGGCCCGTGGTCAGGCCGAACATGCCGACCGGGTCGTTCACGCCCTGCCCGAGGACGAACACCCTGGGATCAATCTCCAGCGCCAGCGCCAGTGCCTCCGCCAATGCGTGCGTATACGAGATCACGCGCTCCCCGGCCGCAGTGGGCGCGGCGGGCGCGGCCTGGCTGCGCAAGAAGGCCTCACTCCACGGCATGGCGCGTGATCCTTCTGTTCATGGGCTGTAGACAAAACGGGTGATTTCTTCCGGATCCGGATCCGGACTGTTGATCGCATGTTCAAACGCGGCGTCTATTTCCGCGGCGATCCCGGATTCCATATTTTCATGCAGGTCCGGATCCAGCAGGCCCTGTGCGCGCAGCAGATCCCCGAATCCGGCCACCGGGCAATACTGGCGCCACTGCGCGGCCTCGTCCGTGGAACGGTAGCCGGATTTGCTGTCGTCACCGGCGCCGCCATGGCCGCGCCAGCGATAGGCCTGCAATTCAAGAAATTGCGGCCCGCGCCCCGCACGCGCCGCGGCGACCGCGCTGCGCACCGCGCCATGCACGCGCAGGACATTGGTGCCATCCACCAGCATGGTGTTGGCGCCAAACGCGGTCGCCTTGCGATGGATTTCCACGCCTTCGGGCTGGCGCACCGTGAGCGGCGAGCACACGGAATAGAAATTGTTTTCGCAGAAAAACAGCACCGGCAGCTGGTGCAACACGGCAAAATTCAGGCTCTCCCAGAACACGCCCTCCTCCACGCCCGCATCACCGAAGAACACACCGACAACCTGGCCGGTCCCGCGCTGCTGCGCAGCCAGCGCATGCCCGACCGCAATCGGCACGCTCCCCGCGACAATGGCGGACGAACCGGCGACTCCGGCGTCCACGTCGAACAGGTGCATGGACCCGCCCACGGAACCGGCGCAACCATTTTTGCGGCAGTACAACTCCGACATCATGGCCTTGAGGTCGCCGCCCTTGGCGAGGTAATTGCCGTGGGTGCGGTGACTCAGGTAGATGGCATCCTCGCGGGCGAGCGCGCTGCACGCGCCCACCGAGATCGCCTCCTGGCCAATCACCAGGTGGATCGGCGATTTCATCTGGTCCTCGTGGTAGCGCGCCTCGATGCGCTCCTCAATACGCCGGATGCGCAGCATCTCCCGGTACAGGCGGAGCAGAAACTCCGGTGCGTACCCGGACAGGTCCCCGGGCGAGTAACCGGTGCCGGCATAGGAATATCGAACCGGTGCGCTCATGGGTTTTGCCTTAGTGGCCGGCCTTCCGATCTGGCTGGTACAGGACGATGCGCGCGCCTTCGTGCTCAAACGCAAACGGCACGTGAGTCAATGCAGACAGCGCCGCGCGCACCGCCGCGTGGCGCTCCGGCGGGGCGAACAGCAGCAGGAATCCGCCCCCGCCGGCGCCCAGCAGCTTGCCACCCCTGGCCCCGGCACGGCGCGCGGATTCATACATGGCATCAATGTCCCCGTTGCTGACTTGGTCAGACAGTTCGCGCTTGTGCATCCAGGTTTCGTGCAACAGTTCGCCGAATTGCGCCAGGTCCGCCTGCCCATCGCCAAGCAGACGGATGGCCGCATCCACATGCCCGTTCATTGCCGCAAGTTGCGATCGGCGCCGGGGCAGATTTTCAATCTTGCTCCTGGCAATGGTGGAGGCCTCGCGCGACAGACCGGTAAAGAACAGCAGCAGGTGATCCTGCAGTTCCGCCACGCGCGCCAGCGGCAGGATGATCGGCTGCACCTTGATGTCGCCGTCCGGCAGGAAACGGATGTGATTGAAGCCGCCGTAGGCGACGGCGATCTGGTCCTGGGAGCCGACACTTTCCCGGATCAACTCCTGCTCGACGTGAATGGCCTCGGCGCCCAGCTGCTGCGCGGAGCGGTACTCGCCGCGCAACGCATGGATGGCGGCCAGCAGCCCAACGGTGAAGGAGGAACTCGATCCCAACCCGGCCCGCGCGGGCAGGTCGCCATCATGGTGAATCTCGAGTCCCTGTTCGCAGCCCAGGTGGCCGAGGACGGCGCGCACTGCCGGGTGCTGGATCTCGTCGTAGTGACCCACATTCTCGATTTTCGAATACACCACCCGGTAGCGATGCTCGAAAAACGGGGGCAGGTGGCGCACGCTGATATAGCAATACTTGTCTATGCTCGTGGACAGGACCTGGCCGCCGTTTTCCCGGTACCAGGTCGGGTAATCGGTGCCACCGCCGAAGAATGAAACACGAAATGGCGTGCGGCTGATAATCACGGCCATGCCTCCCGGAAATTCCGGCGGAAAACTCGAAGCAAGTTCATTGGCAGATCCGGCGCTCTAGTCTGATCTGCGTCATGCGCTGCAGGTGGGCCACCACCGGTGCGCCGAACTTTTCCCGGACCGACCCCAGGTATCCGGAGTCGCTGAAATAACGATGGAATGCCTGGTCCCGGAAGCGGAGCACTTCCGCGGCAGGGAGTTTTTCCGTGCGCAGCGGCAGGGTTTCATAACTGTGCTGGGAATACCCGAGCCAGGTCTCCGGCAGCGCCCAGCCCTTCTCCAGCGCCAGACGATAGAGCGCCGAGCCCGGGTACGCCATGGCGGAGTAGAAGTTGGCGAACTCGCAATTGGCGTGCAGCGCCAGCGCCAGGGTCTCCTCCATGGTCTCAAACGTGTCGTCGGGCAGGCCGAAGATGTAATTGCCGATGACGTTGATGCCGGCGCCCTGGATGCGGTGCACCACATCGATGATCTCGGCGCTGCCGAAGCGGCCCTTCTCCACGCCATCGCGTACATGCTTGCTGGCGGATTCGATCCCGAGCGCCAGCCACCGGAATCCGGCACGCGCCAGCTTTTCCAGGTATTCATCCTTGACCGTGTCCACGCGCGCATAGGCCCAGATATTGAGGCCGTAGTTGCGTTCAATCAGCCGCTCGCAGATCCCGAGCACGTGCTGGCGGTTGAGCACGAACATCTCGTCGACAATCTTGATGTTGCGCACGCCATGGCTGCCGACCAGTTCATCAATCTGCGCGACCACCGTATCCGGCGACCACATGCGGTAGGACGGCTTGCCGAACGGCGCGTTGATGCAGCAGAAAGTGCAACGGTAGGGGCAACCGAGCGTGGTATGAATGGAGGCGTAGGGTTGTCGCGCTTCAATGTTTTCAAAACAGTGCCAGTTGTGCGCGCGATAGCGATCCATGGGCAACAAATCCCACGCCGGCGATGGCATCTCGGCATCGAGGGCCTCAAGCAACGGCGCCGGTGCGGTATTGCGCACGCTGTCGCCATCCCGATACCAGAGGTTCGGCACGGTGTCCCAGCGTTGCTTGCCGCTGCGCATTTCGCGCGCAACGCCCAGTATCGTATCCGGGCCCTCGCCGCCGCAGACAAAATCCACGGCCTCTTCCTCCAGTGTCCGGCGCGGCAATGCCGCGGGGTGCGTGCCGGTCATCAGGATGGGGACGTCGGGACGGCGCGCCTTCAATTCGCGGCAGGTGGCCCCGGCGGCGGGCATGGTCTGGGTGGACGCGGACGGCTGGTACCCGTAGACCACCAGCACGATGAGCGTCGGATCGAATTTCGCCAGCGCCAGTTGCGCCGCCTGCGCGGGATCAAGGCCGTACGCGGGCACATCAATCAGATCGACAGACAGGTCCTTGCGCCGCAGGTAGTCAGCGAACAGCGCCGCCAGGCTCGGCGGCTCGACTGCCGAGAACTCCCCGGCCAGATTTTGATACACCGCCTGCAGGCTGCCGGGGTTGATGAACAGCACGTCCACCTTTTGCCGGCTTGCGGATGTCTGATCAATGGTGCGCATGTCAGCCTTCGGCCCCGGCGGGTCCGGTGCATCGAGCCAGCCATGCCGCCACCGCGCCCCGGGTCACGAAGTAATGCCCGCAGAACCGGAGCCACCAGTTCAACCGGCTCCACCACGGCAAACCGCGATCCAGCAGCAGGGTGCTTGAAAAAAGCCGCAATGCCAGCCACAAACTCTCCGGCTCCTGGATTTCCTGCGGCAGCGGGCAATTTGCCGGCCGATCCTGGCCACGGACCGCGGCATTTAATGTGGCGGCCTGCCATTGGCGCAATCCCCGCTGCCGGAGAAACTCCAGATCGTCGGTGAGATCCGTTCTTCGTCCAGCCGGTGGCGACGCGTGACAATGACGAAACACGACATCCCCGAGAAAGTGCATCCGGTTTTGCCCCATTGCGCGCAAGCGGATAAATATGTCCATGACGTGCGCATCAATAAAAAGACGCCGGTAGCCGCTGCCAAACGGCTCGCATAGCAGGCTGCAGGCGCGGCGCGACAGGATCGGAAACGTCGCCAGCCGTGCGTCCATGACGCCATCCCTGGGCCAGGCGAGGAAGATTTCGTCCGCATGCTGCGCGCGCAGATCTTTGATCGCCTGGTCCCAATCCCGCGTCTCCACGATTACGTCGTCATTGGTCAACATCAACAGCTGCCCGCTGCTGCACTCGGCGCAGGCGCTGTTCAGCTGGCTCATGGGCATGCGCGGTCCGCGCAAGCGCGTCAGGTTGAGCCGTGGGCTGCCAATGCCAGTCGTGCCTGGATCATCGTCATCTATATACAGGACCACCTCGATTTGCTCCGGGTTACGCGCCATTTCCGCCGCGCTGTCCAGGAACCTGCGCAACAGGTCCGGGCGCAGGCGCGTCGGCAGCAGCAGGGAAAGGGAAATGGGCAGGGCCGGCGATTGCCACTCCCGTTGCACCGTGATCCGGCTGCGCTGTTCCGCGGTCAGGCCAAATGCATCCATGAACCCGGTCAAAGCGGCTGCGGCCGGCGCAGTCATGCCACCACCCGCGCAGTCGAATTCAATTCCTCATCCGTGCCCCACAGCAGAATCCTGGGACGTCGCACCAGTTCGGGACGCAAGCGCGTAAATTCCGGGCGCGTCAATGACAGCACGCGGATCTTCCTGCCGATGTAGCCCTCGGTCTTGCGCACGAGATCCGAGAGATTCTCCTGATCGATCGCGCCGACGAGGACCAGATCGATCAGGCCACTGTCGCGCCCCATGGCGTAGTCATCCAATACAAAGGCCAGCTCCAGGTTCCCCAGCCGCTCAAGAATGCTGTCCAGAATGCGGTCCATGCCGAGTGCTTTTCTGACCATTGAATTCAACTCGGGGAACAGGGGATGGGTTTCGTTCGCGCGGTACAAGGTCTGACGCCCGTTGCGTTCACCACTCAGCAGGCCGGCGGCGGAAAGGTGCTGCAATTCCTCCCGCACCTGGCTGGTGGAGGCGGCAAACTCGTTTGCGAGTTCGCGCAGGTACGCTTGCTGTCCGGGATTCTGGAACAGGCGCATTAGGATGCGCACGCGCATCTTGGAAGTGATTAATCCGGCGAAGACGGTATTCAAGGGCACACCTATAACGTTCTACTTTCTAGAACATTATCCGTCTCCCGAGAGATTAAATAAAGCCCCGGGAATGCCCACCAAATGTGACGCTTACTCCTTGATAAGACTGAATATTTTAACCGTTACGGAGTTCACATTGTAACTGTGGCAGGTTGCCAGGTGTCAGGTTCCGTTGGCGTGGTTGATGGCGCCGTAACAATCTGCTCTTCTCACTATAATGTCCCGTCGCTCAAGGTCAGACCTGCATCCTTTCCGGGGCATTCGCAACCGTGTTCGCCTTCAGACACTCGATGGCGCGGCTACTCCCGCGCTGGATCACCGCTCCCTATCTGCGCCTGCGCGGGAAATTGCGCTGGCGCGGAAAGCCACCCGAGGAAGTTTTTACCTCCATCTACAAAGAGAAACACTGGGGTGGCCGGGACTCCGCTTCCGGCCCGGGTTCTGACGATCCGCAAACGGACGTGTTGGTCACCGGGCTGGCAAGCGTCCTCAGGGGGCTGAACGCGGGCACCCTGCTGGACATTCCGTGCGGGGATTTTCACTGGATGCGCAAGGTGGACCTGACCGGGATTGAATATACCGGGGCGGACATCGTGCGCGAACTCATCGCCAGAAACAGTCAATTGTTCGGGCGCGGCCACATCCGCTTTCAGCATCTGGACCTGATGCAGGGACCCTTGCCCGGCGCGGATTTGATCCTTTGCCGCGATTGCCTGGTGCATTTTTCCTATACAGACATCCGCCGCGCCCTGAGAGTCATGATCGCAAGTGGCAGCAGGTACCTGCTGACCACGACCTTTCCTGCCAGAACCGGAAACACCGATATTGCTACGGGGAACTGGCGCCCGCTGAACCTGCAGGCAGCGCCGTTCCGGTTCCCGAACCCGCTGCAGATTTTGGACGAAGGCTGCTCCGAGGGTGAAGGCGCATACGCCGACAAGTGCCTGGGACTTTGGAAGATCAACGACCTTGCCCTGTGACTAGCACCGGCCTCAAGATTAGCCAGCGCAGCCGGATCGTGTATCTTTCCATCCATGACCGCTAGCCCTAACCCAGCACGGGAGCGGCAAAAGGTTGTGGCCATCGTTGGCCTGACCCGCTGCGGATCGACCCTGCTGGACCTGGCACTGGGTACGCAGCCGGGCATCGTCGGCTTGGGCGAGATCGCGACCGTGTTGCGACCGGACACTGCGGGTATTCCGCGCACGGCGTCATGCACCTGCGGCAAGGTCGAAACCCAGTGCAACTTCTGGGCCCCCATGCGCTCGCTGCTGGATCGCCACGCGAGCGCAGATGCCGACGAAAAATACCGACTCTGCCTGCGCATGTTTCAGGACCAGTTCGGTGCCGGCACAGTGCTGGTGGATTCCTCCAAGAGCATTCGTTCGGTGCAGATCCTGAAACAAATTGAGCATGTGGATCTGAGGGTGATCCTGCTGGTCCGCGACGTGCGCGCGTGGATCGTATCGCGGCTGGATGATCGCGCCGGCAACCCGGCGAAGTTCTCGACCGACGGAGTCTACGTGCGCAATCTTCACTACCATTTCGGCCGCACCGCATCAGCCGTTGCCTGGATGATTCCGTGGCTGACGCGCTCACCGCTTTATTATGGCTGCCTGTGGCATCTGCAACAGTGGCGATTGCTGCGCCGCCTGCAGGCGCTGGGCGTGTCCGGATACCTCGCCTCCTACGAAATGTTCACCCGTGCGCCGGAACAGGAAATGCGGCGGATACTGTCCTTCATCGGTGTGGACCAGGGCGCCGGGATAAACCTGTCGGCCAGCCGCAGCCACATCATAGCGGGCAATCCGAATCGGGACGCACCCGGCCGGCGCGAGCACATCAGCTACGACGATCGATGGCAAGGCCGTTCCGACTGGCGGCTGCCGTTCGTTCTACCGTGGGTACGAAAAATGAATCAACAGTTGGTCTACGAGAATCACGGTCAATTGCTTGACAGTTGACTGGTAGATGCGTCCCGCCCCCAACAGGTTGATGCAAAAGTTTTAGTTCAACTGGCTAGCCAGCCTGTATCAACACCCGTAGCAACTCGCGATAACGATTGCCAGCGACAGTCCAGTTGAACTTCTGCAGCGCGGCGGTGCGCCCGGCGCGCGCAATCCGTTGCGCCAGCCCGGCATCCTGCATCACCCGCTCCAGGGCTCGCGCCAGCGCCGCTGGGTCTCCCGGCGGTGTAATCAGGCCAGTGACCTCCGGCACGATCAGGTCGCGCATCGCCGGTATGTCCGAGGCAATGACCGGGCAGCCGCAGGCCTGCGCCTCGGCCACCACCAGACCCAGTCCCTCAGCGCCGGTGAACGGAAACACCGCGACGCCTGCTGCCCGGAAATGATCAGCCACCGCCGCCGGGGGCAGTGCGCCGGTGAACTCCACCCGTGCGCGCAGATCGAGCTTATGGACCAGCGACTCCAGCGCCGCACGTTCGGGTCCGTCGCCAACGATAACCAGGCGCAAGGGCCGGCCCGCCGTGGAAATCCGCGCCCATGCCCGCAATAGGATATCCACGCCCTTGCCCGCCACGAGTCGGCCGGCAAATACCGCGGTGTCATGCCGGCGGGACCCTTCGGGCGGCGGGTAAAACACGGCATGTGTATCCGCTCCCATGGGCGCCAGTTGCACCTTGACCGGGGAAACAGGCAGCGCCACGACACCGGCGCGCGTGGCTTCACTGACCACCGCCACAGTTGCCATGCGGTCCAGCACTAACTGTTTCAGCCAGCGCAAAGGGCCGGCATTCAGGCCGTACAGGTCCGTGCCGTGAACCGTGCACAGCGTAGGCGGCCGGCCCGGACTGATGCCGCTGGCCAGCAACGCCACTACGCCCTGCGGCAGAATCCAGTGGGCGTGGATTACCTTGGGACGCAGGGTCCAGACCAGCCACAGCGTCGCGAAGAATTGGGCGATCAGAAAGAAGGGTACCTGCAGCAGCGCCAGAGGCTGGCGCCGCAATCGCTCCGGGATGCCGCCATCGTAGGCGAGCGTCTGCCAGGCCTCGGGCAGGTAGCGGAAACGGTGCACGCTGACGCCGTTCAAGTCTTCGCGGCGCCGCGCCCCAGCTGCATGCGGCGCCAGCACGTGCACATCAAATTCGCGTGCCAACTCGCGGCACAGATCCAGCACAAAGGCGGGTGTCGCGTCCCCATGCCAGCGCGGCAATGTCGAGGTGAGTACCAGTATCCTGGGTCGCGGATCCTGCTCTGGCATGTGCAGACGCCCCGCTGAACCGTGGGGATTCAGTTTCTGCGCTGGTAGATCAGCGCGGTGATCTGTTCTGACACGAGACCGATAAGAAATACGAACAGCGCCGCCAGCATCAGCACGGCGCTCATGATGGTAAAGCGCCCGGCAATCAGATACGTGTAGGCGTAATTTGCCATCCCGACCAGGAACAGGGAAGCGCTGATCGGAAAGAAAATCTTCAACGGCGAATAGAGCGTACCGATGCGGAAAATGATCAGGGCGAAGCGCACCCCGTCTCGCAAGGGTCGAATGTGGCTCCGGCCGACGCGCGGTGCGGCGATTATGGGCACGTAACGCACCGGGTAGCCGGCGCGCAGGAAGGCCATGGTGATCGTGGTCGGGTAGGAAAATCCGTTGGGCAGCAGGTGCAGGAATTCCCGGAATTGTTCCGCCCGCACGGCACGAAAACCGGAGGTCAGATCCTCAATTCGTTGCCCCGTCATCCAGCTCGCCAGCAGGTTATAGAACCGGTTTGCCAGCAGGCGGAAGACGCTGGCCTGGGATTTACCGTCCCTGGCTCCAACCGCCATCATGCAGTCGCCATCCAATGCCGTCAGCAGGCGCTGCACATCCGCCGCCGCATGCTGGCCGTCGCCGTCCATGAAGACAATCGTATCCCGGGTCGCCGTCCTGGCGCCGTTCTTGACCGCGGCGCCGTTGCCGAGGGAATGCGGCAGGACCACCACGCGCGCCCCGCAGTCCCGTGCAACGGAAACGGTGTCGTCAGCGGATCCGTCGCTGACCACCAGCAACTCGCAGCCGGGATGCAGGCGTCGCAATTCCGGCAGCAAGGTCCTGAGCGCGACTCCCTCATTGCGCGCAGGGACGACGATGCTGAATTCAGAACTGCTCAAGGTTGTTCGCCCTTCGGTCCGTTCATGGTATCAAGCAATTTCCTGGCGACCGCCAGTTTATCGCGGTAAGCAAGCCAGGCCACCGGTTGCTGCTTAAGGGTGGCGCGAAACGCGGCCATTTCATCTCCGGCCGCGCGGGGACGACCCAGCTTCAGCAGCAGTTCAATATAGAGCCAGTGCCTGTGCAGTGTGGGTACGGTCTCCTTTGCCAGGCGGTAATGCCGCAGCGTCGCTGGAATATCGCCCATTGTCAGGCGCAATGCGCCGGCCAGTTCGTGCAGGGCGCCGCGCTCCCTGGGCAGATTTGGATTCGTGGTCATCCGCTCGACGATCCCGGTGAGGCGTTCCGCGTACTGGTGTCCGCATTCTCCGGCACTGATTACGGAAACCTGCGTGTTTAGTTCTGCCAGGAACTCGAAGCCGGTAACGCCGCCCGAATCTGCGAGCGATTCCAATCGTTCCCATTCCTCCGCCGCGACCGGTTCATTGCGGATACAACCCGAAATGGCGGCAAGCCGGAGCGCGGGAAGTATCGCTGTCGGATAACGGACCGCCATATCCTGGTACAGCCCGCGGGCCGCATCCAGATTTCCCGCGCCGATGTAACGCGAACCCAACTGCGCAAGGGCCCCGCGCGACTCTGGATGTATGCGCACCGCCTCCTCGGCTAACGCCAGCGGCTGGCGCCAGAGGAGCGAATTCTGCACGCTCACCCATCCCGTGAGCACCAGATAAAGACACAGCGCCGCCACGACGGGACTTGATGACTGGAGGCGCGGCGCCTGGCGCGCGAGCAGCCACGGCACGAGCGTCAGCAGACCCACGCTCGGCAGGTAATTGCGATGCTCGAAGTAGATCTCCAGATTCAGGTGCGTGGATTCCAGCAGGTGTGCGCCGAAAAACCACAGCACGCCAAATGCGAACACGGGATGGCGGCGCCGGAGCAGGAACGCGCACACGATCATCGCCACGATCGCGACCACGGCAGGGAGAACCCAGGCCGGCCCCAGCAATCCTGCAGCCACGGGGAAATCGTCATGGAACAGCCCAAAGGCGGAAGGCCGGGGGACGAACAGGTCCCAGATATACACCAGCAGCACGGCGGCTTCCGTCAGCGACTTCTGGTACATGGAATAGGGCCGCCACTGGAACGTGTCCTGGGATCCCCATGCCTGCCACAGAAGCCAGCCACCGATGAGCACGGCCGGGAGAATGAGACAGATAAACCGCCAGATCCGGTATGCGGCCGGCCGCGGCCGGTCCTGGAGCAACGTCCAGTCCAGCACCAGAACCAGTACCGGCAGCAATATCCCGTTCTCCTTGCACAGCATCGCGGCCAGGGTGCCGGCGCCAACGGCCACCGTCATCCCCACATACCCCGCGCGCAGCCTTCCCGCTTCCACGGCGCGCCGCCCCGCCAGGTACCCCAATACCCCCAGAAACACGAACAGCGCGGACAGTTCCGCCATGCGCTGCACGACGTACAGCACCGTGGTGAGGTGCATGGGGTGAACCAGCCATATTCCCGTGGAGAAGATACAAAACACATCCCGCATCTGTGGCGACAGCCCGAGAAACGGTGCGCAGGCACGGCAGATAAAAAAGACCAGCAGGCCGTTGCCGAGATGCAGCAGGAGATTTACCCACTTGAAGGCGGCAATGTTCGCCGGCCAGCTCCCGGCCTGCAGCGCAAAACTCAGGTAGGACAACGGACGGCCGAGAGGCCCGGACACGCCACTGCCGACGAAGGCAAGGATGCCCTCATCCTTGACCGTGCTGAGGAGATGAAGGTTGTAGTAATCGTCAACATACAACCCGCTGCCCAGCCCCGGCAGATACACCAGGATTACCGCGAGCAATAAAGCAATTAGCGCGGCTGCCGGCAGGAACCGGTGCCTGTTCTGATCCTGTTCGGGCATGGGTGGAGGGGTGATGTCAGTGCCGAACTCACTGTAGCGCCAAAAAAAAGGCCGGCAAAGCCGGCCTTTTTTCACTACGCTACCGGGATTATTACTTGCAGCTACCCGGCATATACTTGTTTTGCACCATATCCGCAGGCTGAAGGGCAGCAGCAACCGTAGCCCCGCACGCCCAGTTCTTGCCGCCGTCAGTGGTGGCAATACCAAAGGTGCTGCTCTGGATGGCCGCCGCTGCGGGGGTCGTGGCGCGCATGGTTGCGTACACGGAGACCGTGCCGCCACTTGCGTTGTCCGTCAGAACCGACGCGACATACTTGCCAGCCGTGGTGCCACCAAGAGCAACTACGTCCGTGTTGGCAGCTGTAAACGCGCCCTGGGAGGAATAGAGTTCCGCCAGCGTCACCTTGTACGCGGACGCCAGGCTGATCGCCTCGGTCACCTGAGCGCGGGCCGTGTAGTCCTGGTAGGACGGGATGGCGACTGCGGCCAGAATGCCGATGATGGCGACAACGATCATCAGCTCGATAAGGGTAAAGCCCTGTTGAATCTTGTTCATGTGCAATCTCTCCTGACTGTGGGTAATTTTTTTGAAAACCACTATTTGAACGGTACTCCGTGCCATGGAGCGAACCATCGACGGGAATCACTGGCGCCTATTACAAGGCAATTTTCGCGCCAATGGGTCGATTTGGCAAACAACCGCAGTTTACGCCGAAAATTGGCATGAATATCATCAATATTAAGGATCGCGCCGGGAAGCCACGTCATTAGCAGAAGGCAATTATTGTCATATTTTGACCCTAATCGCCCTTGCGCCCAGGGGACTGATGCGCCAGCGCATAGAGCCCCTCAAACAGCGCACGATCTTTCTTGTACACCGCCTCCTTCAGCAATGCCTCGGGATTCTGAAGCAATTTTCGTGCTGCCTCGCTACCCGAGTTCGAATCGAGGGCCAGGGCCTGCTGCGCCAATACAAGTCGCCCGTGCAGGCCAAGACAGGCAGTGGGCGGATCTTTTATTACCTCGGTCACAGCGATCAACGCAGCCAGTAGCCGGCACTCATCCTGGCGCAGCAGCCGCAGATGCATATTCTCCCAGCCGTCCGTTGGCGGCGGCAGCGCAGCGATGGCGCGATAATATTGCGCAATTGCAGGTGTCAGGATGGCGCGCGCGTGGCTTGCGGGTGCCTCCCGGTTGACCTGAAAGTACAGTCCGAAAAAATCCTCCCCGTAGGCGTGGGGAAAATCGTTGAGGTAGAAGATCGGCCACGAGCTCCCGGCCACAAATGCGGCTATCACCCGTTGCAGTTCCGGCGCGGACAATGTGTAGGGGCGGATCAGGCGCCCATTTAATTCCAGGCTATGCCCGCTGGCGAGTTGCACGTCCGGACGCACGCCTTCCACATGGTGCAGGTAGCCTACTGGCGCGTTGACGGTGTCCGCGTTGCTGTAAAAGACGGCGTTCCCGGGCAGGCTGCCCAGGATGGCACGGCCGTAGACCTCCGCCCAAGTGTCCCGGGCACGATAATTGGCGGGCAGGTGCGTGATTAATGTCAGACCCAGCAATAACGCGCCTGCGGCATACGGCAAAGGAATGCCGCGCAGCGCCATCCCCCACGACGCGGGCAGCAGAACAGTCAGCCGCTGCAGTCCCAACCCGATCCAGAGCGCGAACACCGTGTAACTGATCAGCGGGTAGACGCGAAACGTGTGGCGATGAAACTCGTCGTAATCAAATCCAAGTAACAGGATCAGCAGAAACGTGCTGCCCAGGTAGCCGAGCGTCAGGGCCCAGCAAATGCGCCGCGGCCAGTATCGCCACTGGCAGATGAACCCGGTTATCCCGAGCATGGCACCCGCCCAGGTGCATTGGCGCGCCGTCTCGCGCACAACAAACCAGGAAAACAGCGCCCGGTCCCACCACCCCGCGCCCGGATTATGATCGCGGGCGGCGTAGCCCTGACGTCCCACGTGGGAGAGGAACTCCTGCCAATTGGTAATGGGTCCGGCAAAGCAAAATTCCGGCACCACATGCGTGCGCCAGATCATCCAGGCATACGGCAACAGCCCCAGCAACAGGCCGGCCACGAGAGCAATGCCGTTGCGCCAGAGACTGGCGCCGGCCGGCCAGGCCAGCAGCAGCAACATCGGCGTCGACATAACGAACAATGGCCAATGGTTGGACAATGCCAGGCCGGACAATATGCCGATCAGCACAACGTCCCGGCCGGCCACCGGGCCAGGTTGATCTCCGATTTTCACGCAGATAGCGGCGCAGCCCAGGAACAACAGGACGTGCAGGGAATACACCTCGGCGATGATGGCCTGGGACCAGAATGCCGCGGAAACACCAAACGTCATTGCGGCGACCGTCGCGACCTCCCGCGCCAGCATCAATCCGCGCGCGAGTCGAAACAGCAACACACAGGCGCTGGCGGCAAACACTGCGGACAGCGCGTGCACCCGGAATGCCACCGACCCCAGCGGCACCAGCGTGGCAAGATGGGACAACGCTACATAGAGCGGATAGCCCGGTGGATGGGCGACGGCATTGAACCACGCCGCCTGCAGAAAAAAACCATCATCTTCGAGCACCACGGTGCGCGGGGCGCTCCACAGGTAGACCAGCAGCGTACTCAGCCCGACAGCGCCGGCCGCCAGGCGTTCCGACGCGACGTCAGTCAGTGACCCTGGGCGCACCGGCGGGAACCTGACCGACCGCGGGCTGCGGACTGGTCCGAACCATCAGGAAAACCAACAGGTAGCACAGGCCGACGATCCATAACAGGTCCCGATATCCGGTCAGCAACGAGAGGTACTCCAGCCCGCCCCCGGCTACGGCACCGAGCAGGTTCCATCCAAACGCACTCGCACTGGCCTCGGTTTCCATGAAGGAACGGCTGAATACCAGGTTGGCAAAAAAGATCGGCGCGAACATCAATGCTGCGCCGGCGCCGTAGCGCAACTGCTCCGACTGCAGCCCGAGGAATACCTGCGCAGGCAACAGGTAAGCGAGTGCCAGTCCCGCGAACAGCCCGGCAAACATCAAATTTCGATTACGCCAGCGGGAGTGCTGGATGATCAGATTGGCTGCCAGCACGGAACACAGAATACCGGCGAACGACATGGCGTTGACCAGCCAGGTGGTGCCGAACAGCAGCGAAAAAAACGCCAGGCTCTTGGTCTCCAGCAACAGAAAGGCCATGCCCATGAAGAAAAACGGGAAAGCCGGGCGCCCGAGCGTGCCCGCCGGGGCCAGGACCCGGACCGCAAGCATGGACGTACCGAGAAACAGCGCGATCATTCCGATATACAGCCAGTGAATGGCGGGTTTCTGCATGTAAACGAACGGCCAGTTGTCGGTGGGCAGTCGCTCGAAATCCGACCGATCTATCGCCGCGCCGCGGATGGCACCACCTGCTGCAATCACCGTGGTGTCGCCGAAGGCAATGATTGCCGGGGCCGCGCCAAACGTCTGTTCAGCCGTCGCCGCGATCTTGTTTATCAGCCACGGCCAGCGGTACTGGTTGTAGAGCACGAACAACCCGCCGTCCTTCAACCGCGAGCGCGCCGCGGCAAACGCCTCGGTAGTGAAGAGGTAGGACTCCAGCCGGATGTTGGACAGCGTGGACAACCGCATCAACGAATCCGGCAGCGCGAAAACGATCAGGTCGTATTTCTGCGTGGTGTTCTGCAGGAACTTGCGACCGTCGGTGACGTGTACCTGTACGCGCGGATCTGCATACGGTTGGTCCGGGTGATACATCCGGCCCCAATTGACGATACCGCGATCAATCTCCACTGCATCCACCTGGTGGGCGCCAAAGTTCAGTGCCACGGCGACATCGGTCCCGGAACCGGCGCCAATGACGAGCACATTATCCAGTGCCAGACCCGCAGCGGCCGCCTGGCGATAGGGCTCACCATAATAGGTGACGCCGGCCTTGGCCGCCGGATGCATGAACTGATGCGCGATGCCGTTGGCGAATACCACCCTGAGACCGGAATCATTCTCAGCCAGTGTCAGCTTCTGGTAGGACGACCACTGCGTCGGCATGCCGGTGCGCGCGCTGAGCAGCAGCAACACCACACACATGCTGGCGACTACCAGTCCCGCGGCGGTGCCGCGCGTTCCGGGGCGGGCATCGGCGATCCAACCGGCGCCCAGCAGCAGCGTTCCAGTGAAGACCCAGGTGATTGGCCCGCTTCCGACCATGCTCTGCACCGAGAACAACCCAATCCCCAACAGGCTGCCCAATACATCCCAGGTGTACGCCCTGAGAGGCGTGAAGCCCGCAAAGGCCTGTCCGAGGCGTGCGCCGACAGCAGCGAAAAAGGCAGCCGTCGCCAAGAACAGCACCACCAGCAACAATGCCGCCGGCGCCCCGGCCTGCCCGGTGACATTGCCAAAAAAGAACAGGCCGAAATGATTGCGCAGCAGGTCCACATCGAATTTGGATACGAGTACGAGCGCGAACAGGAACAGCAGCGTGAATGGCAACACGCGGCCCAGGTCCATTTGCCGGCCGGCGGCGAGAAACCCCACGCCGAGTCCGACAAATGCCGTGATCAGCATGAAATTGCTGAAATAGCCCAGATACAGGACTTCGGCGGCGGTGAATCGAATCAGCGCCAATTCGAAATACAGCGCGCCGCCCGCGAGCATTATCAGCGACGTCACGGCGTGGCGCCGATGGTTCGGATTGTTGCCTGGCAATTCCGCTGGTCCAGCCGTATTCAAGGCCATCTGCTCCGTCTGCTTCAGATTCTCACTCACGCGGCGGGTTCTCGTGGATGCCGGGTTCGGCGGGAGTCGCGTCATTGTCCGGACTGGCCCGCGCGCATCATGGCATGAGCGGGATTGGATGAATCGGGCCAGCGCGCCAGCGAACGGCGAACATGTTCGCTCGCTTTGTCTGATGCGCCGAGCTGATCGTAGGCAAGCCCGAACAAATTATCCAGCATGGCAATACTCTGCATGCTCACTGCCTCGCCCTGTCGCGCACCGGCAAGGCGCAGCAACGCCAGAGCCTGTGTCGGATCAGGGTGTTCCCGCGCGAGCAGGAAAGTGGCGCGCTCCAGCAGCCCGTAATATCCCGCGCAATTCCTTTCCAGGCTGGTGGAAATCTTCGTGTTTTCCAGGGCCTCAGTCAGGGCCGCCAGGGTACGGCAATATACCGCACCCAATTGACGGTGGTGCATCAGCTCGCTGAGGTCCTTCGGCTCGTCCTGCGCAAACATGCGCGAGAAGAACTGCTCAATGCGCGGCGTCAGAATTACCTTGTTGTCGCCGGCGGGGAGGTCGCGCGCCACTTCATAGAAGAGCCCATGCAATGTGACGGGCCGCTGGTGCGGCAGATTGAGATGGTAATAAATCGGCCGCTGCTCTTGCGCAATAAAATTTTCAAAGGCGGCCCGGGCTGCCAGCGGATCGGTGCTGCGGGGCGATACCACGCGATTGGTAAATAGCTGGCCGGCGACGTTGAATACTTCCACGTCCGGCCGCAGGCGCTCGATCCGGTTCAGGTACGCAACCGGTCCGACCGCGTAGTCTCCCGACACAATCAGGACTGCGTTGGGTTTCAGTGATTCCAGCAATGTGGTGGCAAACTCACTGGCCCACCCTGCAGCGGGCCGATAATTTGCCGGCGCGTTACTGAGCCAGACACTGCCGATTGCCATCAGCGCCAGCGCCGGCAGCACGATCCGGGTTCGTGCCGGGGCCGGGAAACTGCGCGCGAGCCAGTCCGCCATCACCGTCACGCCCAGCGCCACCCAGACCGCAAATATGCCGTGCGCCACGAGCGGATACGGTGCAAATACGTTTCGATGCATCAGATCCCAATCGAAACCCAGCAGCATCGCCAGCACCAGCGTGCTCCCGGCAAACCCCGCCACCAGTGCCCAGCACAGGGATCGCGGCCATACTTTCCACTGCGCGGCCAGGCCCACCAGCGCGAACGGCGCCGCCACCCAGCCAAACTGACGCGCGGCATCCGTCAATGAGAATGTGGCGTAGCGGAGCTTGTCCATCCACCCGGCGGCGGCGCTTTGATCGATGCTGGTGTACGCCTCGCGGCTCACATAGAACCAGAAGTCGGAAAGGCTCTCGATGGGGCCGAAGAATGCAATCTCCGAAACACGCGATCGGTACACCATCCAGGCATAGGGAAGCAGTCCGATGCAGAACCAGGTCAGCGCCGGCAACGGCCGCCTCGTCAATGCGTGACGATGTGGCCACGCTGCAAGCGCGAGTGCCGGGGCGGAAAGCAGCATCAGCGGCCAATGGTTGGTCAGGGACAGGCCGGACAAGGCAGCGATCCAGACTCCACGGGATGCACGCTTTCCGGGTATTGCGCACAGCCACAACAGCACAAAGAAGAAAAACGCATTGAGCGAATACACTTCCGCCATGGTCGACTGCAACCAAAACGTGCCGGAAAAACCATAGCCGAGGGCGCCAGTCCACGCGGCCATGCGTGACCCCTTAACCCGCCGCACCAGATCCCAGATAACCGCGCAGGCCAGCGCTCCGAACACTGCACTGCACATGTGCACGCGGAACGCCACGCTTCCGGCGGGAATATGGGTGAACAGATTCGCAACCAACGTGTACAGCGGATAGCCGGGAGGATGGGCAACGCCGCCGTACCAGGCGGCGAGGATGAAGTAGCCGTCGTCGTCCAGCACGACTCCGCGCGGGGCGCTGAGCAGGTAATTGGCGAGGATAAAAAGGAATACCGCGCACGGCTCAAGCCATGGCGGAACGCGCGGATGCTCGCAGTGAATGAAACCCACCCTGATTACCGGCTCGTGTCGCGCCAGGTAAGTATCCCGGGGCTGCCATAATTCCACACCGCGCCGGCCACCACGCCGAGCAGTCCGGCGCCCCACCACGGGAAGCCTTTCGATGCCAGCCACCCGGCCAGGGCAACATTAACCAACGCGCCAAATGCACACGCCAGATAAAAACTCAGCAGCCCGCGTACCGCTGCCACGCCGTGCAACCTCCGGTCCGGGTAGGTAAGCCGGTTATTGAGAACGAAGTTGCTGGTCATGGCCGCGCCCGTGGCGGCGGTCTGGGCGATCAGAAACGCGAACCCCGCCCAGCGATGCAGTGCCCCCAGGACCAGCATGTGTACCGCCACCCCGCTCATTCCCACCGCCGCGAAGGATATAAAGCGCGCCGGGATCGCGCCGCCGGACAGCTTGTGCGCCAGCAACATCACAAAATCCCAGACCACCGATATCGATAGCTTGCTCTCGCCGTGCATGCGCGAGCGCATCTTGTATGCCACTTCGGCATAGCGCGGCGGTGCCGGGCTGGATAACAGCATGTCCAGCAGAATCTTGAACCCGCGCCCGGACAATCGCGGCGCAATCCGGGCGAACCATTCGCGGCGGAACATGAAGAAACCGCTCATCGGATCGGATACCGGGACGCGTGTAAGCGTACGCGCCACCCAGGTTGCCAGCCGGCTCAGCCGCACACGGCCGGAGGCAAGTGTGCCCATGCCGCCGGCCGTCGCGTAGCGCGTGGCAACGACCACATCAAACCGGCCATCCCGCAGCAGTTCCTGCATGCGCGGGATGATGGACTCATCGTGCTGGAGGTCTGCGTCCATGATGCAAACATACGGCGCCGCCGTGGCGAGCACGCCTTCTATACAGGCGGAGGATAACCCGCGGCGGCCGAGGCGCAGCAGGCAGCGCACATGTGAATCATGCTGCCCCAGTTCCTGCACCCTGGCCGCCGTGCCGTCCGGGGAATTGTCGTCAACGAATACCGCCTCCCAATTGCAGTCGGACAGGGACCTGGACAGGGCTGAGTGCAACGGCGCGATATTGTCACGCTCGTTGAACGTCGGAATGACGACGGCAATTTCTGCGATCATTGCATGCCTGGCGGCGCACTGCGGGACTCACAGGCGCAGTGAATCCCGGGCGCAGCCAGATGACGTAAACGTCCAAAGCCGGGCTCGTGCAATGACGACTACTCCAGTCCGAGTTTTTTCAGGCGGTAACGCAGCGAGCGCAGACTCAGCCCCAGGATCCTCGCGGCAGCGGTGCGATTCCAGCGCGTCTGTTCCAGGGCATCCAGGATCAGATTGCGCTCCACGTCACCCAGGTGTTCATCCAGTTTTGCTTCATCAGATGCGGAAATCACCCCACCACTGATCGGTGCCGCGGTCCCGGCGTCAGTCCTGGGGAGTTGCAGGTCAGCCGGATTGATCACGGCCTGCTCGCACAGCGTGGCCGCGCGTTCGAGGATATTCTCCAGTTCGCGGACATTTCCGGGAAACGGATATTCCAGCAATGCGTTCATCGCCGCGGCGCTCAATGTCACGCGCTCCATGCCGGGACCCTGGGACACCCGCCCCAGGATATGTTCAACCAGCGCAGGGATGTCCTCACGCCGTTCCCGCAGTGGCGGCACGTTCAGTTCAATCACGTGGATCCGATAGAAAAGATCCTCACGAAAAG
Organism: Gammaproteobacteria bacterium RIFCSPLOWO2_02_FULL_61_13; assembly: GCA_001801865.1. Lineage (GTDB taxonomy): Bacteria > Pseudomonadota > Gammaproteobacteria > Eutrophobiales > Eutrophobiaceae > 2-02-FULL-61-13. The sequence goes on along the minus strand of MGYT01000172.1, from coordinate 13,094 downwards.
CGCCCGTGCGTACCAGTGCGGCAAGGTTCTTGTGCGTGGCACTAAGAATACGCACATTTACCGGCGTTTCCTTCTGATCGCCGACCGGGCGCACCTTCTTTTCCTGGATCGACCGCAACAGCTTGACCTGCATGGCTTGCGGCAATTCCGCCACTTCATCCAGGAACAGCGTGCCGGCCTCGGCGGCCTGGAACAAACCGATCTTGTCCGCCGTGGCCCCGCTAAAGCTGCCCTTGCGATGCCCGAAGAACTCGCTTTCCATCAGATCAGGCGGGATCGCGCCGCAATTCACCGGCACGAATGGCCCGCTGCGGCGCGGGCCTTCATCATGGATCATTCGTGCCACCATTTCCTTGCCGACGCCGGATTCGCCGCTGATATACACCGGCGCCTGGCTGCGGCAAACCTTCGCCACCTTCTCCCTGATCACGCGCATCGCGGTACTTGTGCCGATCAATCGCGGGATCGATTGCACCTCCGTTTCCGACGCCTGCAGCGCGTTTTCCACCAGCGTGCGCAAGTGCGCCAGGTCCACCGGTTTGTTGAGGAAATCGAACGCCCCTTTCTTCAGCGCCTGAATCGCCGTGTCCATGCTGCCATGGGCGGTAATAACCGCCACCGGCAGGTTGGGATGATGGCGCTGCAGATAGCCGACGAAGTCCACGCCGTCGCCGTCGGGCAGGCGCATGTCGGTGAGGCAGATGCCGAAACTCTGCTTCTTGAGCAGCGCCTTGGCGGTGCGCAGGTCCGGCGCGCAGGCGCAGGTCACGGACATGTCGCCAAGGGTCAACTCCAGCAACTCCCGAATATCCGGCTCATCGTCGATAATCAATGCGCTGCGCATTCGCGGAACCAGGTTTAAGTCATGAATCGGTTGGCCGCCGATCCGGCGGCATGAATGTAATTCTGAAGCACGTTCCGGTGGCGCCGGTCCAGGCGAGTTGCAACACGGCCTGGTTCGCTTCGCACAACTCCCTGGCAATGTACAACCCGAGCCCGGTTCCCTTCGGTTCGGTGGTGAAGAAGGGCTCGAATAATTGTTCGCGCGATTCGGCGGCCACACCCGATCCGGTATCGATTACTTCCACGAATGGCCGGCGCGAATCGGCGCCAGTGCCGCATTTCAGCGTAAGCAGTGGTGCGCGCCGGCTGTAGCGGAGGCCGTTCTCGCACAGATTCCACAGGATCTGAAACAACTGATCCGGGTCCAGTTGCACGACGGTTTCCGCTGCCTCCGATTGCAGGACAACGGCCTCGGCGTCGAGGCTATTGCGCGCCCGCAACTCCTCGGCGAAACGTCGCACTTGCTCATGCAGATGGATCGCCTGCGGCTGGGCGCGGCCGCGCCGGCTGATGCTGAGCACGCTTTCGATCATGCCGTTCACGCGGCGTGAATTCTCCTCGATGATGGAGGTCAGCCGGCGCTCCTTGCCTTCCGGGGACAGGCTTTCCGAAAGCAACTGGCTGGCGTGGCTGATGGCGCCCAGGGGATTGCGCACCTCGTGCGCGATGCTGGCGGTAAGCCTGCCCAATGACGCGAGTTTCATCTGCTGCGCGCGCTGACGCAACTCGGCGGCATCCTCGAGAAAAATCAGCAGATTCTCATTCGCTCCGGACGGGAGCCGCAAAATGGACAACTGAACCTCCGTTCCGCCCGGCCCGATCGCCGACAGCGCGGGGAGATTGGGTGCCGCGCGCCATTCCCGTATGACCTGGGCGAGGAACGGCGCCAGTTCCGGCACCGGCAGTCCCACGCTATGCGCAGGGGCGGCCAGCAGGGACCGCGCGGCTTCATTGATCAGGGTAATGCGCTGATTCCCGTCGAGCACCAGCACACCCGACTGCAACTGCTGCACTATATATTCATTGAGCCGCGCAAGATTCTGCAGATCCAGTCCACGTTGGGCGGCGAGCGCCTCCGAAACCTGGATACGAAGGGAGAGGGTGTTACTGATGTAGGCGGTCACGAAAAACGTCATGCCGAGAAATCCGGCATGGGTAAAATTCGGTTGCGGATAAAACCGCTGCAAATGCAGATAAATTTCGTGGCCAAGCACCGCGATGGCGGCGATGGCGGCGAACAGGATACCGATCCTTCCCGGGATCAACAGCGCGCCGCCAGCCACGACAATGACCAGCAACATGCCAAAGCCGCTGGACAGGCCGTCGCTGGCGTACATGAGCAATGTAATCGCCACCACATCCATCAGCACCTGCCCCGACACCTGGAGCTTGTAACGGGGCAGCCGGTAGGCGACCAGCACAAACGCCGCGACGCCGGCGGCGAGGTAACCATGCACGACGACCCCAAACAGGCGGCTGTCATACACGCCCAGGGGCTCCGGCAGCTGGCCGATCCAATACAAGGCAACAAACAATGCGGCGACCACCAACCGGTAGCCGTTGAAATAATTCAGGGCGCGCCAGTTGGTGTCCTGGCGCAACGGCAGCGGATCAAATTCATTCATCGGTTTTGCGCCGGCCCAAGCCGGCGGTGAGCGTCAGAGCAGTAGGGCGTATCAGCGTCCAAGACAGCTTCCGCAGCAGGAACAAAAGTGTCGCAATGGGCACAACGCACCATGTGCGCGACTACTTTGTCCCTTGATTTTGACACCGGCGCACCGGTTCCGCGCAGCAATCGCGACAACAGCCGGCCGGCAACGATTAATACGATCAGCAGCAATATGGCGCGCAGCATGTGCGTTCAGTTTTCGGGGGTTACTGTGTAAACTGTTCGCGCCAACAGTATCGAGCCCGTTGGCGCACCGGGGAAAGACCATTTGGTCGGACGCAATTCATGAACCTGCACGAATACCAGGCAAAGATCCTCTTTACAGAGTATGGCATCCCGGTCACCCCGGGAAGTCATGCCCATAATGTGAAAGATGCCTTGCGCCATGCCGCGGACCTGGGCGGGGACGGCTGGGTGGTCAAGGCCCAGGTGCATGCCGGTGGTCGCGGCAAGGGCGGCGGCGTCAAGATTGTCCACGGACGCGCCGAACTCGAGGATTGCGTCAAACGCATGCTCGGCTCACGGCTGGTGACGAAACAGTCGGGCCCCGGGGGCAAACCCGTTAATTGTGTGGTGGTCCAGTCCCTTTGCGACATCGGATCCGAGCTTTACCTGAGCATGCTGGTGGATCGGGCGCGGCGGCGCGTCGCCGTCATCGGCTCCCGGGCCGGCGGCATGGACATTGAGGAAGTAGCGGCGCAGGAACCGGAAAAGATATTGACGTTCGTCATCGACCCGGTGATGGGCATGCAGGAGTTTCAATGCCGGCGGCTCGGGTTTGCGTTGCGGATCGAAGCGGACCACATCAAGCAGCTGACCGCGATCCTGAAGTCCTTGTATCGCCTGTTCATCGACAAGGACCTGAGCCTGGTGGAGATCAACCCGCTCATCATCACCAGGGCCGGCAAGCTCGAGGCCCTGGATGGCAAGGTGGCCGTGGATGATAACGCGCTCTACCGGCAACACACGCTGGAGGAATGGCGCGACCCGACCCAGGAAGATGAGAAGGAGAACCGCGCCAAGCTGTTCGATCTGAATTATGTCGCGCTGGATGGAAATATCGCCTGCATGGTCAACGGCGCCGGGCTGGCCATGGCCACCATGGACATCATCAAGCTGCATGGCGGCGACCCGGCCAACTTCCTCGACGTGGGCGGCGGCGCAACCACCGAACGCGTGTCCGAGGCGTTCAAACTGATAGTTTCCGATCCCAAGGTGAAGGCCATTCTGGTAAACATCTTCGGCGGCATCGTCCGCTGTGATCTGATCGCGGATGGGATCATAGCGGCAGTGCGTGAGGTGGGCGTATCAGTCCCGGTGGTTGTGCGACTCGAGGGCACCAATGTGGATCAGGGCAAGCGCCTGCTGGCGGACAGCGGCCTGAGCATCATTGCGGCGGACAATCTGGCCGACGCGGCGGACAAGGTGGTCGCCGCGGCAAAGGAACGGGGGCACTGATGTCGATCCTCGTGAACAGGAATACCAAGGTGATCGTGCAGGGCTTTACCGGCCGGCAGGGAACCTTCCACGCGAAACAGGCCATCGAATACGGCACGCAGGTGGTGGGCGGCGTTACCCCCGGGCGCGGCGGCGAAGTGCACCTGGAGCGCCCCGTCTTCGATACCGTGCACGATGCCGTGCACGCCACCGGCGCCGATGCCAGCATGATCATGGTGCCGGCCGCTTTTGCCGCCGAGGCCATTACCGAAGCCGCGGATGCGGGCATTTGCGTCATTGTCTGCATTACTGAAGGCATTCCGGTGCTGGATATGCTGCGCGCCCGCGCGGCACTGGAACGCTATCCCGATGCGCGCCTGATTGGACCCAACTGCCCCGGCATCATCACCCCCGGCCAGTGCAAGATTGGCATCATGCCCGGCAGCATCCACCGTCCGGGCGCGGTCGGCATCGTGTCACGCTCCGGCACGCTCACCTATGAGGCCGTGCACCAGACCACGCTGGCGGGACTGGGACAGAGTACCTGCGTCGGCATCGGCGGCGATCCCATCCATGGGACAAATTTTATTGATTGCCTGGGGCTGTTTCAGGCCGACGCCGATACCAGGGGCATCATCATGGTGGGCGAGATTGGCGGTTCCGCCGAGGAAGAGGCGGCGGCATTCATCAAGGCACACGTGAAGAAGCCGGTGGTCGCCTATATCGCCGGGGTCACCGCCCCGCCCGGCAAACGCATGGGGCATGCAGGCGCCATCATCGCGGGCGGCAAGGGCACGGCGGCAGACAAATTTGCGGCGTTGGAATCCGCCGGCGTGAAGACAGTGCGCTCGCCCGCGCTGCTCGGCAGCACGCTGGCGGGACTCCTGTAACGCCCTCTCCGCTCTCGTAGCTTTTGCCGGCGCCACCGGACAATCCGGGGGCAACCTGCCCGCAGCTACAATGAATCGGCGCCACCCGGGAATGATCGGGGCAGCGTATCCCGCCGCTCCGGCTCCTGTTTTGCGGGCACGCCGGCAAGTACGTCCGTGTAGGCTCGGGTTCGGCCATCCATGGCCTCACACGTCCCGCAAAACAGGATCCCTCGTGTCGGGCTGCTGGATACATCCTGGCGAACGGCGCCGGATTGCGTGGATGCGAGGATCGCATTTTGGCGGACCGTGTGGCGCCAGGACGGCGCCACCCGAGCCTCCATGGATGGATTCACGGCGTGTCCGACAAAATGCGATCGGAGCGGCCGCAGGCAAACCGGCGCGGTGCCAAGGGAAATGCTTCGCTTCAGTCATTCCGGAGTAATCCCGCCGAACGAATCCGGCGCATAATTACGACCATGCGTATTGCCATTGCCCAGATAAACCTCCTGGTCGGCGACATCGACGGCAACTGCGACAAGTTGTTGCAGTGGGCTGCGCGGGCGCGGGATGAACAGCGCGCAGGCATGGTGGTATTCCCGGAACTCGCCCTGGTGGGCTATCCGCCCGATGACCTCCTGTTGCGGCCGGCGTTGCATGAGCGCGTGCGTGCCGCGCTGCCGCGCCTAGTGGCCGCGTCGCGCGGCATTGACATCATCCTCGGTTACCCGGAACAGGCGGATCGGCGCCTGTTCAACACCTGCGTGTGGCTGCGTGACGGCGCGGTATACCGCAGCTACCGCAAGCAGGAATTGCCCAACTACGGCGTATTCGATGAAAAGCGGCACTTCTGCCCCGGTGACTCGCTGGCGCTGGGGGAGATCGACGGCATACCCACCTCGCTCAGTATCTGCGAAGACTTGTGGACGCCGACACAGGCGCAAAACTCGCGCGCCGCCGGCGCGCGCCTGCTGATAAACATCAACGCCTCCCCGTTCCACTCCGACAAGCACGAGGAGCGTGTTGCGCTGCTCTCGGAGCGCGTGCAACAGACGGGGATGGCAATCATCTACTCGAATCTCGTCGGCGGGCAGGATGAGGTGGTATTCGATGGTGCGTCTCTCGCCATGGACAGCCACGGGAAACTGGCGCTGGCGGCGCCGCACTTTGCCGAAGGATTGTACTGCCTGGAACTGAGGAACGATGCCGGGACTGCGGCACTCAGCGGTGAAAATATCCTGAATCCGGCCCCGGCTCCTGATGCCCGCACTTATGCGGCGCTGGTGCTGGGCGTGCGCGACTACGTGCACAAGAACAATTTCCGCGGCGCCGTGCTCGGTTTGTCCGGAGGCATCGATTCCGCGCTCACCTTGTGTATCGCCGTGGACGCGCTCGGCGCGGACAACGTACAGGCACTGGCGCTGCCCTCGCGCTATACCGCCGCCATGAGCAGCGAGGATGCCGGGCTGCTGGCCACGCGCCTTGGCGTGCCCTGCCGGCACATCTCCATCGATGATCTCACGCGCGCATTCGATGCGGCGCTGGCCCCGATATTTGCCGGCCTGGCGCCGGATGTGACCGAGGAAAACATCCAGGCGCGGTGCCGCGGCGTTTTGCTGATGGCGGTATCAAACAAGACCGGCCGACTGGTGCTGGCCACCGGAAACAAGAGTGAATTGTCCGTCGGCTACGCCACGTTGTACGGGGACATGGCCGGTGGATTTGCCCCGCTCAAGGATGTGTTCAAGACCCAGGTATACCGGCTGTGCGAATTCGTGAACCGCGACGCGGAAGTAATTCCGCACCGGACCCTGACGCGGGCGCCAACCGCCGAATTGCGCCCCGACCAGAAGGATGAGGACTCCCTGCCGCCCTACCCGGTGCTGGATCGGATTTTGGAGCGCTACATCGAGCAACAACAGAGCCCCGGCCAGATCATCGGCAGCGGCTTTGACGCCGCCACCGTGCGGCGCGTCGTGACTATGGTGGACCGGAGCGAATACAAGCGCCGCCAGGCGGCACCGGGGGTCAAGATCAGCCGCTGTGCATTCGGACGGGATCGGCGCTATCCGATCACCTCGGGTTACCGGGAATAATCACGGGTAATCGCGACCGACTCCCGCGTCAGTGCACAACCACTTCCCGGGTTTCCGCTATTCCCGGGTGATTCGGATAGTTCGCTTCCAACACCCGCAATGCATCTGCGGACAGGTCGTCCATCTCCAGCACCTTGTAGCCCTTGGCCATGAGGACCAGCGCATCGGGTACGGCGGTGGTGCGGTTGTAGTTTTCCACCACGTAGCGGGCGCGATTGACGGCCGCGACGTAGGCCCCGCGACGCATGTAATAGGTGGCCACGTTGACTTCGTTCTGAGCCAGGGTATTACGCAGGTAGACCATGCGCTTCTGTGCGTCGGGCGAATACTTGCTGTCCGGATACTTTGACACCAATTCCTCGAAATCGTGGAATGACTGCAATGACGATCCGGTATCACGCTGGGAAAGATCCAGCGGCAGGAAGCGCTCGCTCAAACCCTTGCCACGATTGAAATTGATCAGTCCGCGCAGGTAGAACACGTAATCGACACCGGGATTTTGCGGATACAGGCGGATAAAGCGGTCGCAGGCGGAGATCGCAGAATCGAAATCCTCTGCCTTATAGTAGGCATAACCGAGATCCATCAGGGCCTGCTGCCCGTAGACGCCGAATGGGAACCGGGTCTCCAGATACTCATAATATTCCACCGCCTTGCTGTAATAACCGGCGTCCAACGCGCCCTTGGCCTCGGTGTAAAGACGCTCCACGGTCCAGTTTTGGGTTTCATCCGAGTCGTCTTTGCCGAAGAATGAGCAACCAGCCAGCAGCAAGACGAAAACAAACACTAAGGCGCGCATGCCGCCAGCCTAACCCAACCCTTCCCGGGGCGTAAAGGCGGCATGGCACCCTGAACGGGACGGGTTGACGCGGGATCGGAGCATCCGAGAGTTGCAGACATTGGTAATTACGGTTGAACACGCAGGCCGCCGGCTGGACCAGGCGATTGCAGCCCTGTTGCCACAGCATTCCCGTTCCCGGCTGCAAAACTGGATCCGCTGCGGCCAGGTCCGTGTGAACGGGAAACAGACACGCCCGCGCGCATTGGTGCAGACGGGGGACTGCATAGACATTGATGATCAGATCGAGACCGTACAAACCGATGCGCAGCCGGAGGTCATTCCACTCCAGGTCGTGTACGAGGATGAGGCCATCCTGGTGCTCAACAAGCCCGCCGGGCTGGTGGTGCATCCAGGCGCCGGCAATCCGCGCGGGACGTTGCTGAACGCATTGCTGCATCATGATGCCGGTCTGGCGTCGGTGGCGCGCGCCGGCATCGTGCAACGACTGGACAAGGATACGTCCGGCGTCATGGTTGTGGCGCGAACCCCGGAGGCCCATACGTATCTGGTGGCACAACTGGCACGGCGCAAGGTGCGGCGCGAGTATCGTGCCATCGTCAACGGCGTGCTCACCGCCGGTGGAACCATTGATGCAGCGCTGGGGAGGCATGCCTCGGATCGCAAGCGCATGGCTGTCGCGCCCGGCGGTCGCAATGCGGTCACGCATTACCGCGTGCTGGAGCGATTTCAGGCGCATACGTACCTGCGCGTCATGCTTGAGACCGGGCGTACGCATCAGATCCGCGTGCATCTGGCCCATATCCGGCATCCGGTGGTGGGGGATCCGGTCTACGGACGGCGCCGGATGATCCCGGGCGGAGTAGCAGCGGATTTGCGCGCGGCAGTCATGGCTTTCCCGCGCCAGGCGCTGCACGCCAGCGATTTGGGCCTGGTGCACCCCGTGTCGGGACAGGAACTGCACTGGAGGGTGCCGCTGCCTGCCGATATGCAAATGCTGCTGGACCTGTTGCGGCGCGACGGGACCGGCGCCAGAGACTGAATCCGCCGGCCCATGCGCCCTGCCGGGGAAACGCCGCGCTGGTGGATGCCGGCCGATTGGCCGGCGCCGGCGCAGGTGCGCGCGGGCATAACCACCCGGCTGGGCGGCGGCAGCAGGCACCCATACCGGGGCTTCAATCTGGCGCTCCATGTCGGGGATGACCCATCGGCGGTAACCGCGAACCGGGTCGAACTGCGGCGCGGACTCAATCTCCCCAATGATCCCTGCTGGTTGCAACAGGTTCATGGCAAGCGCGTGATCGAGGCAGCAGAAGGGCTGGCGCAACCGGCCGACGGCAGTCACGCCTCCGACCCCGGGCACGTGTGCGCGGTATTGATTGCAGATTGCGTGCCCCTGTTGCTGGCTGATCGAGCCGGCAGCCAGGTTGCCGCCATCCACGCCGGGTGGCGCGGCATTGCCGCGGGTATCATCGAGGCGGCGCTCGCAGCCATGGGCGCGCACCCGGAACATATGCTGGCCTGGATTGGACCGTGCATCGGGCCGGACAGTTACGCGGTCGGCGCGGATGTGCGATCAGCCTGCCTGCAATTGAATCCCGAATCCACCGACTGCTTCGCGCCCAAGGGAAAGGATCGGTGGTGCGCGGACCTGAAACAACTTGTGAGACATCAATTGCAGCGACAGGGAGTACGCGCGATTCATGGCAGCGACCTTTGCGTCCATGACAATCCGGAACTTTTTTTCTCCCATCGCCGCGACGGACAAACCGGACGCATGTCCGCACTCATCTGGATTGACAAGGATCAAGAATGATTGAACGGGCAGCCTGATTCGGGCGGGCCGGCCTTGATTCCGGCCCGCGCGCCCATATCTTGTCAACATCCACATTACCCGTCGGAAAGCGGAAGCCATGCGCGCAGACAAACTGACCAGCAAGTTCCAACAGGCCCTCGGCGAGGCGCAAAGCCTTGCCGTGGGGCGTGACCACCAGTTCATTGAACCTGCCCATGTGCTGAGCGCGCTGCTGGATCAGTCCGGCGGCGGCATCAGGCCGTTGCTGACCGCGGCCGGAGTGAATGTCGCGCGGCTTGGATCTGATCTTGCCGCAATGCTGGATCGCCTGCCGCGGGTACAGGGGACGGCGGGGGAAGTGCATGTCTCCAAGGAATTGGAGCGCGCACTCAACCTGTGCGACAAGTTCGCCCAACAGCGTGGCGACGAGTTCATTTCCAGCGAATTGTTTGTGCTGGCGGTGCTCGAGGACCGTGGCGACCTGGGCCGTGCGCTGAAGGCCTGCGGGGCCGACCGCTCCCGCCTTGAGCAGTCCATCGACAAACTGCGCGGTGGCCGGAAGGTCAATGACGCAGGCGCCGAAGAGCAGCGCCAGGCGCTGGAGAAATACACCATAGATCTGACGGCGCGCGCCGAGAAGGGCAAGCTCGACCCGGTCATCGGCCGCGACGAGGAGATCCGGCGCACCATCCAGGTGCTGCAGCGTCGGACGAAAAACAATCCGGTGTTGATCGGTGAACCCGGCGTGGGCAAGACCGCCATCGTGGAAGGCCTGGCCCAGCGCATCATCAACGGCGAGGTGCCGGAAGCGCTGAAGGGCAAACGCTTGCTGGCGCTGGACATGGGCGCGCTGATCGCCGGCGCCAAATTCCGCGGCGAGTTCGAGGAACGGCTCAAGGCCGTGTTGAACGATCTGGCGCGGCAGGAGGGGCAGATCATCCTGTTTATCGACGAGGTCCACACCATGGTGGGCGCCGGCAAGGCCGAGGGGGCCATGGACGCGGGCAATATGCTCAAGCCCGCGCTGGCGCGCGGCGAACTGCACTGCGTGGGCGCAACGACGCTGGATGAATACCGTGAAAACATCGAGAAGGATGCCGCTCTTGAGCGCCGCTTCCAGAAGATCATGGTCAATGAACCCAGCGTCGAGGACACCATCGCCATTCTGCGTGGCCTGAAGGAGCGCTACGAGGTCCATCACAATGTCCAGATCACCGATCCGGCGATTGTGGCGGCAGCGACGCTGTCGTATCGCTACATCACCGATCGCCAGTTGCCCGACAAGGCCATTGATCTGGTGGACGAGGCGGCCAGCCGTATCAGCATTGAAATGGACTCCAAGCCTGAATCCATGGACCGGCTGGAACGGCGTCTGATCCAGATGAAAATGGAACGCGAGGCGCTGAAGAAGGAAACCGACCCGGCATCGAAAAAGCGGCTGGAAAAGCTGGTCGAACAGATTACGGATGTGGGGCGCGAATATCAGGACCTTGAAGAGGTGTGGCTGGCGGAAAAGGCCGCGCTGCAGGGCTCCCATACCGTGAAAGAGAAACTGGAGCAGGCGC
>MGYT01000172.1:0-1992 GCA_001801865.1 Gammaproteobacteria bacterium RIFCSPLOWO2_02_FULL_61_13 | reverse complement strand
GGCGATCTCGCGCGCATGTCCGAGCTTCAATACGGCGTCATCCCCCAATTGGAAAAGCAATTGCAGGCCACTGTCCCCAGCGACACGCAACTGCCGAAGCTGCTGCGTAACAAGGTCACCGAGAACGAGATTGCCGAGGTGGTCTCGAAGTGGACCGGCATTCCCGTGGCGAAGATGCTGGAAGGTGAAAAAGAAAAGCTGCTGCGCATGGAGGAAGCGCTGCATCTCCGCGTGGTTGGGCAGGATGAGGCCGTGGCGGCGGTGGCGGATGCCATCAGGCGCACACGCGCAGGGCTTTCCGATCCGCAGCGGCCAAACGGCTCGTTCCTGTTTCTCGGCCCCACTGGTGTCGGCAAGACCGAGCTTTGCAAATCGCTGGCGGAATTCCTGTTCGACACCGAGGATGCCTTGATCCGCATTGATATGTCCGAGTACATGGAGAAACACGCGGTGGCGCGTCTGATTGGCGCGCCGCCCGGCTATATCGGATATGAAGAGGGCGGCCAGCTCACCGAGCAGGTGCGGCGAAAACCCTACAGCCTGATCCTGCTGGACGAGGTCGAAAAGGCCCACCCGGAGGTGTTCAACATCCTGTTGCAGGTGCTGGACGACGGACGACTGACCGATGGCCAGGGCCGCACCATAGATTTTCGCAATACCGTTGTGGTGATGACGTCAAATCTGGGTTCCGACCGCATCCAGGCCATGGCGGAAGAAAGCGATTACGAGGCCATGAAATCCACGGTGATGGAGGTGGTGACGCGGCATTTCCGTCCGGAATTCATCAATCGGATCGACGACCTGGTCGTCTTCCACGCGTTGCAAAAGGAGCAGATCCGGGCCATCGCCGAGATCCAGATTCAGCGCCTTGCCAGACGGCTGCGCGAACAGGAACTGGAATTGAAGGTCACCACCGCTGCCAAGGATTTCCTCGGCCGCGCCGGCTTCGATCCAGTGTACGGTGCGCGCCCCCTCAAACGGGCCATTCAGTCCCGCCTGGAGACCCCGCTGGCACGGGAGATTCTCGCCGGCCGCTTTGCCCCGGGGGATACGGTCGAGGTTGGCATGGAGGCCGGGGAATTGGCATTCCAAAAGGAGTCGCAGCGCAAGCGTGCCGGGGGCGATTGACCCCCGGCTACGCCAGCTGCCAACTGACGCATCAAATAGTTGGGGCAGGCCGGGCTTCGGGGCCAATCCAGGGGGTCTGGCGCCGCCGGCACGACCCGGGACCGCAATTCAACGATATGCCAGTCACGGAAAGGAGTTGGTAATTTTCGCCACATAATCTAAGATTTAGGCGTTAATCTGAAGGATATAACGCACCTCCCCATGGCGGTCTCGGCGAACAGAATCAATATAAGCGGTCTGGCCCGCAAGCTGGTGTTGGACGGGTTGCTGGACGAGGCTGCCGCCCAGGATCATTTCCAGAAGGCGCTGCAGAAGAAGCAGCCATTTGTCGCCTACCTGGTCGAAAACAAGATTGTGGCCAGCGCCGCCATCGCTCTCAGCGCCTCGCAGGAATTTGGCGTACCGCTGCTCGACATCGGGGCGCTGGATATCGACCTGGAAGTGGTCAAATCGGTCAAAGCGGACCTGATTAAAAAGCACAGCGCGTTTCCGATCTTCAAACGCGGCAAGCGCCTTTATGTGGCATTGTCCGATCCCACGAACCTGCAGGCCCTGGACGAGATCAAGTTCGCCGTTGGCATCAATACCGAGGCGGTGCTGGTGGAGGAGGATAAGCTCGCCAAGAGTATTGAAAAGACCCTCGAAGAGTTGGAGGGCGGGCTGGGCAAGGAAATGGAGGATGGTGACGACCTGGAGGATCTCGATGGACTGGAGACCGCCACCGAGGAGGCGCCGGCCGGCGGCGCATCGGATTCCGAGGTGGATGACGCGCCCGTGGTCCGGTTTGTCAACAAGGTGCTGCTGGACGCCATCAAAAAAGGCGCGTCCGACCTGCACTTCGAACCCTACGAAAAGTTTTACCGG
>MGYT01000171.1:47154-48480 GCA_001801865.1 Gammaproteobacteria bacterium RIFCSPLOWO2_02_FULL_61_13 | reverse complement strand
CCAAGGATCCACGCCTGGCGCCGCTGCACGCGCGTCCCGCGATCCAGTCCGCGCTGTCCATGCCCATGATCACGCGCAATACGCTGATTGGCGTGCTGAACATCAATTACACGCGCCAGCCGAGAACCATTCCGCTCGGGCAGATAAAGGTGCTGGGCATCTTCGTCAATGCCGCGGCGGCGGGCATCGAGGCGGCGCGGTTGCACGAGGAGCAGCGCAAGGCCGACGCACGCTACCGCGAAGTGCTGCACATGGCGGCCGACGGCATCATCTCGACGGACGACGAGCAGCGTATTCTAATATTCAACGCTGGCGCCGAGAATCTCTTCGGTTACCGTCCGGAAGAGGTCCTCGGAAAGTCCCTCGATGTGCTGTTGCCGGTGGAGGCGGCCGAAGCGCATCGCCATCTCGTGAAGTCCTTCGGACAGGGCCCGGACCAGTCCCGTGCAATGGCCGCACGCAACCGCCTGTTTGGCCGGCGCAAGGACGGAACCCTGGTCAACATCGAGGTGGGCATTTCCAAGCGCTCGGAAAACGGCAAGACGCTCTACACTGCGGTGGTGCGCGACATTACGCAACGGATTCAGCAGGAGGACAGGATCGCCCGGCTGACCCGCCTCTACGCGGTCCTCTCGGGCATTAACTCCACCATTGTGCGTATCGGTGAAAAAACCGCGCTGTTCTCGGAAATCTGCCGCATCGCGGTCGAGGTGGGCAGATTCAAGTTTGCGTTGATCGTTCTGGTCGACGAAGAGATGAGGCAACTCAAGCCGGTGGCCTGGCTCGGGGTCGAAGAGGAATACGTTCGCATGATGCCGCTCGATCTGAGCGCGGACGCCGGTCACGATGTGGGCCTGGTGCGGCGGGCAGTCCTCGAGCGTAATGCGATAATCGCCGCTGATGTAACCATCGACCCCCGCACCCCGCCCGCAGTACAAAAGGAGTCACTGCGACTGGGTATTCGCGCCATGTGCGTGCTGCCAGTGGTAGTGTCGGACAAAGTCGTGGGTGTGCTCATTCTGGGTTCCGAGACGCCGGGGACCTTCGATGCGGAAGATGAAATGCAATTGTTGCTTGAACTCGCCGGCGACTTTTCTTTTGCACTCGATCACATCGAAAAGACCCAGTTGGTCGACTACCTCGCCACCCACGACCAGTTGACCGGTTTGCCGAACCGCGCGTTGTTTCTCGACCGGCTCACCCAGGCCATGCTGACGGCAGAAAGCCAGGGCGGCATGCTGGCGGTCGTCATTGCCGACATCGAGCGGTTCAAGCACATGAATGACACCTTCGGCAGGCAGGCAGGCGACGCACTGTTGCGGCAGA
>MGYT01000171.1:39970-47147 GCA_001801865.1 Gammaproteobacteria bacterium RIFCSPLOWO2_02_FULL_61_13 | reverse complement strand
CGACCGTTTCCAGAGATCTCTGGGCGAGCGCACCAATCTGGCGCGTGTAGGGTCCGACGTTTTTGGCATGATTTACTCCGGCTTTGCGCACGCGGCCATGGTCACCAGGATGCTGCGCGAGAGCCAGGAAGGGGCGCTGTCAGCCCCCTTCAGTGTCGGCGGTCAGTCACTGCATGTCTCGGTACGTGCCGGTGTCGCCCTTTTCCCCGCCGATGGCACCGACGTGGAAAAGTTGTTTCAAAACGCGGAATCGGCATTAAAGCGCGCGAAGACTCAGAATGAGCGTAGCGCCTTCTATACGCCTGATCTCAACGCCCGGGTGGCGAAGCAACTGGTGCTGGAAAACAAACTGCGCCGCGCGCTGGAGCGGAACGAGTTCGTGCTGCATTACCAACCCAAGGTGGATCTCGTCTCCAGTCGTATTGTCAGTCTGGAAGCGCTGATCCGCTGGCAGGATCCCGAAGGCGGGTTGGTACCTCCAATGGAGTTCATCCCGCTGCTGGAAGAGACCGGTCTGATCCTGCCGGTCGGCAACTGGGTGATGCAGGAGGCCATGCGCGCATCCGCGAGCCTCCGCGCCAGGGGGCTGCCGCCGCTGCGTATCGCGGTCAACGTGTCCCCGATCCAGTTGCGCCAAAAGGATTTTGTGCGCGGGGTTGAAACGGCCATCGCAGCCGGAGGCGGCACTCCACACGGGCTTGATCTGGAGATCACCGAGAGCGTCATCATGGACGATATCGAGGCAAACATACGCAAGCTCGACGAAGTGCGCGGCATGGATGTCGAGCTGGCCATCGACGATTTCGGCACCGGGTATTCCTCGCTTGCGTACATGGCCCGTCTGCCGGTGGACACCATCAAGATCGATCGGACCTTCATCATGAAGATCAAGAGCGACGCGGACAGCATGTCCATCGTGCAGACCATCATCTCACTGACGCACGCACTGCAGCGCAAGGTGGTCGCGGAAGGCGTGGAAACCGAGGAACAGGCCGACCTGTTGCGGCTCCTGCGCTGTGATCAATATCAGGGGTATTTATTCAGCCGGCCGGTACCCCTGGCCGAAATCGAGAACCTCCTGCTTTCCCAAAAAACATCCTGAGTGCCTTCTCCTTCGGGGCCATCGGCGCAATTTACGGCGCGCTGATTTCGCGCGTAACTGGCAGAATGGTACATGCATTCAATGTTGCCGAGCTCCAACAATGAGGACTCTGACACACGCCTGACCTGGCAGGAAAAACTCGGTTACGGGCTGGGTGATTTTGGCAGCAACCTGGTCTGGGGCATGTGCATCACCTTCCTGCTGTATTTCTACACCGATGTGTTTGGCATATCGGCAGCCGCGGCGGGCACGTTACTGCTGATTGCCCGGGTTTTTGACGCTGTCCTCGATCCGATCATGGGATTGATTACCGAGCGGTTTACCACGCGCTGGGGAAAGTTCCGCCATTACCTGCTGTTCGGCACGCCGGTGATGGCGCTGCTGCTGGTGCTGACGTTCAGCACGCCGGACCTGGGACCCGAAGGGAAGCTGGTATATGCCTATGTCACGTACATCCTGCTGGGAGTTCTCTACACGGTTGTGAATCTTCCCTACGGCGCACTTGCGCCGACCATGACCCAGGAGGCTGGCGATCGCAACGCGCTGTCCGTGTACCGTTCGTTTGGCGCGAAAGCGGGGGACGGATTGGTGGTCGGCCTCGCCACTCCCACCCTGGTGTTGATTCTTGGCGCGGGGGCAGCCACGCGCGGCTACCAGCTTACCGCCGTGATCTATGCGGTACTCTGCTGGGCGGCGCTGTGGTTCACGTTCGCCACCTGCCGCGAGCGCCATGTGGCACAGATGACCGGCGGACTTTCGTTGCGACAGTTGCTGCACGTGCTGCGCTGGAACAGCCCGTTTCTGCTGCTGTTCGCCAGCTTCCTGTTTTTTGTCAGCGCCGTCTTTACCCGCGGCACCGCGACCGTCTATTACATGACCTACAACGCCGGGCAGCCGGGATTGCTGGGACCGCTTCTGGCCGCCGGCACAGTCGCTTCAATGCTCGGTATCCTGATGAGTCAGGGCTTTGCCGGGCGACTGGGAAAGCGTGACACTTTTATTTTCGGGCTGGGGCTCTGGGCTGTGTGTGGCGTGGGAATGTTCCTGACGCCGTATTCCGCGGTGATGATGCTGTTCCTTTGGTACGTGGGTGGGTACGTGGGGATGGGGTTCAGCTTCGGACTGTTCTGGTCCCTGATCGCGGACACGGTGGAGTACGGCGAGTGGCAGACAGGGATTCGCGCCGAGGGTGGTATCTACTCCATTGCGAGCTTTTTGTTGAAGCTGTGTTCGGCGGTGGCGGGGATCGTACCGGCTGTGGTGCTCGACCTCACCGGTTATCTGCCGAACGTGGCGCAGTCCGACCGCGCCCTGGCCGGCATCAACTGGATCATGACCCTGTTCCCGGCGGTGTTCGGGCTGCTGGCGATTGCGCCGCTGCTGTTCTACCGCTTGGACGAAGTCCAGTTCACGAAAATTGTGTACGAGTTGCGCCAGCGGCAGTCGCCGGCAAGGCGGTAGTCCGATCTACGCCGTGGACGCACGGCTTCGCATTGCCACCGCAGGGATGACAGAATGCGGGCCATGAAAATGTCAGGCGCCATGGCGCTGGTGACGTCACTGGTCCGCAACGGCGTGGATACGGTGTTCGGATTACCTGGCGGGCAGACCTACCACTTTTTTGATGCCGTATTTCAGCACGGCGCCGCTCTGAAGCTGTTCAACTCCCGCCATGAACAGGGCGCAGCGTACATGGCCTATGGTTACGCGCGTTCCACCGGTAAGGTGGGGGTCTATTGTGTGGTTCCCGGCCCCGGGGTCCTCAACACCACCGCCGCATTGGCGACGGCCTATGGCGCCAAGACACCGGTGCTGTGCATCGCCGGCCAGATCCCGTCCCGGCAGATCGGACGCGGCATCGGGTTTCTGCACGAAATCCCGGATCAGCTGGGGATCCTGCAACGCGTGAGCAAGCATGCCGAGCGTATCGATCATCCGGCGGACGCGCCACGGCAGGTGAATGCCGCCTTCCGCACCATGCGTTCCGGTCGCCCGGGTCCCGTGGCGCTGGAGATGGCGCCGGACATCATGGAACTCTCCACGCCGGTGGAATTCCCTGCATTGGAGCAGATGCCCGCGAGCAAGGCGCCGGATCCGGACCTGATTCGGAAGGCGGCGGGGATTCTCGGCCGTGCGCGCCGTCCCCTGATCATGATTGGTGGGGGCGCCATTGATGCCGGCCCGGAGTTGCTTGAACTGGCGCAGATGCTGCAGGCGCCGGTGGTGTCCTTCTGGCATGGGCGCGGCGTGATTGATGATCGGCATTTTCTAAGCCAGACCTATCCCGCCGGGCATCGGCTCTGGCCGGATGCCGATGCGGTTCTGGCCGTGGGCACGCGCATGAAGTTCCCACAGATGTACTGGGGCATGGATGCAGGGCTGCCGGTGATCCACATCGATATCGACGTCACGGAACCCGGCCGCATCGCCATGCCGGCGGTCGGCATCGAGGCCGATGCCCGGATTGCCGTTCGGGCATTGATCGAGGCCGTGGCGGCGGCAAATGTCATCCGGCCCTCCCGGGAAACAGAATTGCGCGGATTGAAGGCAACCATGCATGCCGAAATGGAGCGCACCATCGGGCCGCTGCTGGATATCCTGGACACCATCCGGCGCGAGCTGCCGGAGGATGGCTTCCTGGTGGATGAGATTACCCAGGTCGGCTATGCCTCGTGGTTTGTGTTTCCGGTCTACGCGCCGCGGCATTTCATCACCAGCGGCTACCAGGGCAACCTCGGCTACGGCTTTGCCACGGCGGTGGGCGTGCAGGCCGGCAACCCGGACAAAAAAGTCGTGGCGCTGGCCGGCGACGGCGGCTTCATGTATGCCGTGCAGGAACTGGCCACCGCGGTACGCTTTGGATTGAACCTCGTGGTAGTGGTCTTCAACAATAATGCGTATGAGAATGTGCGGCGCGACCAGCGGGAAAAATTCGCCGGGCGCGTGATCGGTTCAGAGCTGACCAACCCGGATTTCGTCCGGCTGGCGGAGAGTTTCGGCGCCGCCGGCTACCGCTGTCATACGGCCGCGGAGCTCGGCGCCGCGTTGCGCGACGCATTCCGGCAAAGCGCACCCGCGTTGATTGAAATGCCGGTCGGGGAACTGCCGGATCCCTGGCAGTACATTGCACTGGCAAAATGCCGGTAATGCATTCCAAATGACCAGGGAGCGACACTGAGTATGTCTGACCACGATATTGTCATCGCCGGGGGCGGGCACAACGGGCTCGTGTGCGGTGCATTCCTGACGTTGCATGGACTGAAGGTCATCGTCGTCGAACGCAATGACTGGATCGGCGGTGGTGCAGTGACAAAAGAGATCACGCTGCCGGGATTCAAGCATGACCTGTTCGGGTCTTCGCATATCTGGTGCCAGGCGAACCCCGATTACGTGAATACATTGCGCCCGGAACTGGAAAAATACGGGCTCAAGTACCTGTGGGCGGAAGACGAGATCACGGGACACCCGATGACTGAGGGACCGGGCATCATCCTGTACAAGAGCCTGGACAAGACCTGCGACAGCATTGCCGAGTATTCAAAGCCGGACGCGCGCCGCTACCGCGAGATTGTCGAGGATTTCGTCGAGATAAAGGACGGTTTCGCCAAGCAGTTCTTTTCCCCGCCGTTGCCGCCCAGCCTGCAGACCGCGGCCATGGAAGGCAGCGAGGAAGGGCTGCGCCGTCTGCGTGATTTCAGTCTCAGCACACGCGCCTTCGTCGAGGAGAATTTCGAGAATACTTACGTGCAGGCATTCATCCATGGCTGGGCCATGGGGCCGCACATCAAGCCCGACCAGGAAGGCATGGGCGCCACGTTCTACATCATGGTGCCGGCGGTGCATTACTTCGGGCAGGCGATCCCGGAGGGCGGCAGCATGCAGTTGCCGCTCGCCTGCCGGCGCCTTATCGAGGCGAAGGGCGGCAAGGTCATCACCAACTCGACCATCGAGAAATTCATCATTGCCGATGGCGAGTGCAAGGGCGTGCGCATTGAGGACGGCACGGAGATCCTCGGTCGCCGCGCCGTGATCACGGCGCTCGATCCGCAGCAGACGTTCCTGCGGTTGATCGACGCAAAGCACCTGGAGGACAAGTTCCTTCGCATGGTGCGCAACTTCCGCTTCGGCGACATCGGCATTTTCAGAATTCACTATGCACTGAAGGAGGCGCCGAAATTCAAGCATGGCCCGCACTTTGATCGGATCCCCTATCACCGCATCTTCGGGCCCATAAAGGACGTGGTGAAACACTTTGCCCAGGTGGACATGGGCGAGTTGCCCACGGAGCCGTTCATCCATTCCCTGTGCTGGTCGGTGCGTGACCCGACGCGGGCGCCGGCCGGCCGGCATTGCCTCACGGTGGATACCTTCCCGCCCTGCGAACTGAGCGGCAATCGAAAATGGGACGACGTGAAGGAGGAGTTTGCGTTGAACCAGTTAAACCAGTTGCGCAAACACACCACCAACATGGACGACGACAACATCCTGGCCTACGCCATCCACACACCGGAGGATCTTTACGCCCACAACCGATCCTTCTTCAAGGGCTCGCCCACCGGGGGCGAGCGCATCATGGCGCAACTCGGCTACTTCCGGCCGTTGCCGGGTTACTCCCAGTACCGCGCGCCGATCAAGAAATTGTACATGGCCGGCCCATCCTGCCACCCCGGCGGCGGTATCTCGGCCATGGGGACCATTACCGCCAATGTGATCCTTGAGGATTTGGGGTTGAAGGAAAAGGATGATTTGTAGGCTCCACATCATCTTTCCGCAGCAGGGTGCTGGTATATCCCCATAGCCGGTTTGCCTAGCGTTTTTAGATAGTTGCGTATTGTCCTGTGGTGCGAGGGATTACTGATTGGGGAGCCACGATCAGCGTGTAGTGGCGCGGAAATGTATTATATTGCTTGTATCGCATATCTGTATGAGTACTATAATGCATCCTCCCTCACCACGGATTTTGGATGATGGCAACAGCCGCTCCGCGCATCGCACTAAACCAACCTGACCGGGCCGGCACGAAGTCGGATGTGACTTGTCTCTCCGCACTGGGCAAACGCGTCCGCCAGTTGCGCGAAGACGCCGATCTGACCCGAAGGCAGTTGGCCGCCCGTGCCGACGTGTCCGAGCGCTACCTGGCGCAGCTCGAGTCGGGTGCAGGTAACTCATCCATCCTGATGTTGCGCCACGTGGCACTGGCATTGGGTGTGGAACTGGAACAACTGTTCGGCGATCTCCCTGCGTCCATGGAGCACCGGTTGCTGCTGCGTTTCCTGGACGCGGTACCCGGGCATAAACGCGAACAGGTTCTGTTGCGCCTGATGCGGGAGCACGGTCAGACAGCGGCAGGGCGCAAGTCGCGCATTGCACTGGTCGGCCTGCGCGGTGCCGGCAAGTCAACCTTGGGCGCCGCCCTGGCCGGCGAAATGCAGTGTCCATTCATCGAGCTGGATCGCGAAATTGAACGCGAGGCGGGCATGACACTGGCGGAAGTATTCAGCCTGTACGGGCAGGGCGGCTTTCGCCGCCTGGAGTGGCGGTGCCTGGAGCGCGTGCTCGACAACAAACCGCGGGCGGTGCTGGCGGTGGGCGGTGGCCTGGTCACGGAAACGGCGACCTATGAACGGCTGCTGCAGTCCTGTTTTACCGTGTGGTTGCAGGCGACGCCGGAGGAACACATGCAGCGCGTCATCGCCCAGGGTGACCTGCGCCCCATGGCCGGCAACGCCGAGGCCATGGAGGACCTGCGGCAGATCCTGCGCGACCGTGAACCGCTGTATAGGAAAGCCGATTTTGAATTGCATACCGCGGGCCAGTCCCTTGAGGCCAGCCTGCTCAGATTGCGCCAGGCCGTCGCGGCCTGAACGCAAAACGTTCGGCAGAGAATCAACATGGCGCAACCCGCAATGACATCGAACTCCGAGCCAGTGAACTTTGCCACCTGCCCCGCCGACTACAAACATTTGCGGCTCGGCTTCGATGGGCCCATTGCCACCCTGCTGCTCGATATCAATGAGGATCAGCCGCTGCGGCCGGGATACAAACTAAAGCTCAATTCCTATGACCTCGGCGTGG
>MGYT01000171.1:38438-39951 GCA_001801865.1 Gammaproteobacteria bacterium RIFCSPLOWO2_02_FULL_61_13 | reverse complement strand
GCTGCAGCGGATCCGCTTTGAGCATCCCGAGGTGCGCACTGTCGTCATTACCAGCGCCAAAGATCGGATCTTTTGCTCCGGCGCCAATATTTTCATGCTTGGGCTTTCGTCCCATGCCTGGAAGGTGAATTTCTGCAAGTTCACCAATGAAACCCGCAACAGTATCGAGGACTCCAGCCGTTACTCGGGACTCAAGTTCATTGCCGCGTGCAATGGCACGACCGCAGGCGGCGGCTACGAGCTGGCCCTGGCCTGCGATGAGATCATTCTTATTGATGATCGTGCCTCCGCGGTCAGCCTGCCGGAAGTGCCGCTGCTGGGCGTGTTGCCCGGTACCGGCGGACTCACGCGCATGACCGACAAGCGCAGGGTGCGCCACGATCACGCGGACATTTTTTGTACGCTGGTGGAAGGTGTGCGCGGGGAGCGCGCCAGGGACTGGCGGCTGGTGGATGCCAGCGTCAAACCCCAGCAGTTCCAGGAGTACGTGAAAAGCCGCGCGCTGGCGCTGGCGGCGCAAAGCGACCGCCCGAACGATGGCAAGGGCGTCTCACTGACGCCTTTGCAGCGAAATGCCGATGTTCTCGGCTACCACTACGAGTTCGTAGACGTCAGTCTCAACGAGGCATCCCGGCGGGCCGTGATCACGATCCGTGCGCCGGACGACGCCCCGCCGTTGGATGCGAATGGGATCCTGTCCCAGGGTGCACGCTGGTGGCCGTTGCAAATGGCGCGGGAACTGGACGATGCGATCCTGATGCTGCGGGCGAACCATCTGTCCACCGGAACCTGGCTCCTCAAGACCCGTGGTAATCCTGATCATGTACTGGCCGCCGATGACGGTATGCTGCGCCATCGTGACCATTGGTTCGTGCGCGAAACGCTGGGCATGTTGCGACGGACACTGGCCAGGCTGGAAGTAACCTCACGCACGCTATTCGCGTTGATTGAATCCGGATCCTGTTTTGCGGGGACGTTACTGGAGATCGCCCTGGCGGCGGATCGCATTTACATGCAGGACCTTTCGCGATCGGCCGGCACCGGGCCTGCCATAGCCATGTCGGAACTCAACTTCGGCGCCTTCCCGCGGATTGACGGCAGGACCCGGCTGGCGGCGCGATTTTACGACGAGGTGAATGCCATCGCGCGCGTCCGCGATACGCTGGGCCGAAACCTATCGGCATCACAGGCACTTGAACTGGGACTCATTACCGCCGCGCCGGATGATCTCGACTGGGACGGCGAGATTCGCCTGATGCTGGAGGAGCGAGCCAGCCTGTCACCGGATGCCTTGACGGGAATGGAGGCGAACCTGCGTTTCGGCAACGGCGAATCCATGGAGGCCCGCGTGTTCGGCCGGCTGTCTGCATGGCAGAACTGGATCTTCACGCGTCCGAATGCCGCAGGCGACCACAGCGCGCTGAAGGTCTTCGGCACCGGCAACAAGGCGAAATTCAACTGGGATCGGGTATGAGCGTGGGAGCGGAAATTCATGCACCGGGTCCGACAGTCG
>MGYT01000171.1:36844-38416 GCA_001801865.1 Gammaproteobacteria bacterium RIFCSPLOWO2_02_FULL_61_13 | reverse complement strand
GCCTACAGGGATGTATTCACGGCGTGCCCGCGACCGATGGATCGGGCCGACTGTCCGCATCGCACTCATGCCGGCTGAACGCATAGAGGAGATTCACTTGGGCATCAATTACAGCGAAAAGATACCGAACAACGTCAACCTCGCGGAGGACCGCGCTTTGCAGCGGGCGCTCGAGCACTGGCAACCGGGGTTCCTGCAGTGGTGGCGGGATGTCGGGCCCGAGGGTTCGCAATCCTTCGATGTTTACCTGCGCACGGCAACCAGCGTGGAGCCGGAAGGATGGGCGCAATTCGATTACGTGCAGATGCCGGATTATCGTTGGGGTATTTTTCTGAACCCGCCGCAGGCGGACCGCAGGATCCCCTTCGGCGAGCACAAGGGGGAACCCGTCTGGCAGGAGGTGCCGGGCGAGCACCGCGCCAACCTGCGCCGCATCATCGTCACCCAGGGAGACACGGAGCCCGCCTCGGTGGAACAGCAACGTCATCTCGGTTTGACCGCGCCGTCCATGTATGACCTGCGCAACTTGTTTCAGGTCAACGTGGAGGAGGGGCGGCACCTGTGGGCGATGGTGTACCTGCTGCACAAATACTTCGGCCGCGACGGGCGTGAGGAGGCCGGGGGACTGCTGGAGCGCCGTTCCGGCGACGCGGACAATCCGCGCATCCTGGGTGCATTCAACGAAAAGACGCCGGACTGGCTGGCATTTTTCATGTTCACCTACTTCACCGATCGTGACGGCAAGTTCCAGCTGCTGGCGTTGTCCGAATCCGGCTTTGATCCGTTGGCCCGCACCACGCAGTTCATGCTCACGGAGGAGGGGCATCACATGTTCGTGGGGCGCTCCGGCATCTCCCGCATCGTGCAGCGCACTGCCCAGGTCATGCGAGAACACAAGGTCGAGGATCCGGCTGCGGTGCGCGCACTGGGAGTCATCGACCTGGAAACCATCCAGCGTTACATCAATTTTCATTTCAGCGTCACCGTGGACCTGTTCGGCGCCGACCAATCCTCCAATGCGGCGACATTTTTCAGCAGCGGTCTCAAGGGCCGCTACCAGGAGACCGCGCTCACGGATGACCACGTCTTGAAGGGTGACTCCTACCGGCTCACGGAGGTGGAGAACGGCGCGCTGGTGGAGCGGGAAGTCGGTGCGCTGCAGTCGCTGAACGAGCGTCTGCGCGATGATTTCATCGCCGATTCCATGAACGGCGTCAACCGCTGGAACCGGCAGATTGAACTGGAGGGGATCCCGTTCCGGCTGCGGTTGCCGCACAAGGGGTTCAACCGCCGCATCGGCGGTTTTGCCGGCACGCATATTTCGCCGGAAGGGAAGGTGATCAGCCCGGCGGAGTGGCAGACTGGCGTGAAGCACTGGCTGCCCACCACCGAGGATCGAGCGTTCGTCGCGTCCCTGATGGGTCGCGTGGTGACGCCGGGCCGGTTCGCAAACTGGATCGCCCCGCCGCCGGTGGGTATCAATGGAAATCCATTAGACTTCGAATATGTCAGGTTCAACTGATGCCCGCGCATGCATCGCCTGTCCCGGGCCGGCGGTGGACGTGGCGGCGG
>MGYT01000171.1:36523-36737 GCA_001801865.1 Gammaproteobacteria bacterium RIFCSPLOWO2_02_FULL_61_13 | reverse complement strand
TTACATGAGGGCCTGGGATCCGTGTCCATGTGGAAAGACTTCCCGGAACAACTCGCCGTGCAGACCGGTTGCGATGTATTTGCCTACAGCCGCGCCGGTTATGGCCGTTCCGACCAAACGGATTTACCCCGCTCGCCGGGATATATGCATCCCGAGGGGCTGGAGGTCCTGCCTGCGGTGCTGGATTTTCTCAATGCCCCCGAAGTCGTGCTGC
>MGYT01000171.1:30186-36510 GCA_001801865.1 Gammaproteobacteria bacterium RIFCSPLOWO2_02_FULL_61_13 | reverse complement strand
CGGCGCCTCCATCGCGCTGATCCATACCGGTGGCGTGCACGATGATCGGGTCAGGGCATTGATAGTGATGGCGCCCCATGTATTCATTGAAAAAATTTGTGTGGAGCAGATAGCCCTGGCCCGTAACGCTTATGCGACCGGCGACCTGCGCTCGCGCCTGGCGAAATACCATGCCGACGTGGAGCACGTCTTTTGGGGCTGGAACGATATCTGGCTGCATCCTGATTTCCTGGCCTGGAATATCGAGTCGTATCTGCCAAATATCCGGGTGCCGGTGCTGGTTATCCAGGGAGAGCAGGATGAATACGGGACACTGGCACAGGTACATGCCGTCCGCGACCAGGTGCGGGGCGGTGCCGACACATTATTAGTGTCCGATTGCGGCCATTCCCCCCATCGCGACCAGCCGGCCGCAACTCTGGCTGGTATCGGCCGCTTTCTGGAAAAGGTGTCGGAAAAGGTGTCAGGTTAATTTTTTTGCCGTGGAAGGATGAAGTTACTCGACGAAAAAATAAACCTGACACCTTTTTCCACACCTTTTTCACCCTTTTTCACTGCGACTGCCGCAGCTTGAAGCGCTGAATCTTTCCGGTTGCCGTCTTGGGGAGTTCGCCGATGAATTCGATCCAGCGCGGCCGTTTGTACTCGGCCAGTTGGTGGCGCACGTGCGTGATCAACTCTTGTTCGAGAGCCTGGGCGGGAGCAATGCCCGCGGCAAGGACCACAAAGGCCTTGGGTTTGACCAGTCCGTCAGCATCCTTGCTGCCAACTACAGCGGCTTCCGCCACGGCGTCATGCAGGAGGAGTGCATTTTCCACTTCGGTTGGTGAGACATAAATGCCGCCGACCTTGAGCAGGTCATCGCCGCGGCCGCAATGCCTGTAGCCGCCATCATCATTTCTTGCGAACTTGTCGCCGGTCCTGACCCAATCGCCCCGAAACGTCTGCCTGCTCAGTTCGCGCTGGTTCCAGTATCCAACCGCGCAGGTTGGCCCCTTCACAAACAGGTCTCCCACCTCGCCGTCCGGAACCTGCCGGCCGTTTTCGTCGAGGATTTGGGCCTCAAAACCCTGCAACGGCTTGCCTGAACTGCCCGCCCTGGCCTCTCCCGGCCGGTTGCTCATGAACATGTGCAGCATCTCGGTGGAGCCGACGGCGTCGACAATCTCCATGCCGGTGCGTTTCAGCCAGCGCAGAAACAGGGCTTCGGGCAGGGCCTCGCCGGCGGATACACATAACCGCAGCCGGCTGCCTTCCGGTTCCGGTACCAGGTCCTCGTTCAGCATCATTGCGTACAGGGTTGGCACGCCGAAAAAAACCGTCGGGCGATAATTCCTCAAGATCGCAATGACGGCCTCCGGCGTGGGCCGGCCGGCCAGCAACACGGTCGTCGCTCCCACGGAGAACGGAAAAGTGAGCGCATTTCCCAGACCGTAGGCGAAGAACAGCTTGGCGGCAGAGAAGATAATGTCGCCGGCATGAATGCCAAGGACACCCTGCCCAAAACAGCGGGCGGTCTCCGCCAGCGAGGTGTGCACGTGCATGGCGGCCTTTGGACGGCCGGTTGTCCCGGAGGTGTATAGCCAGAAGGCGACATCGTCGGGCCGCGTGTCCGCAGCGACATGATTATCTCCCGCCTTGTCCATGGCCGCCTCCAGCGACTCGTATTCATGCGTTTCCGCCCCGGCGACGAAGATCTTCCTCAAGTACCGCGCTGTCCCGAGTATGGGCCGAAAGCGGTCGAGCAGCGCGGCCGAGACGACCAACGCACGGGCGCGGCTGTCAGCGAGGAGATATTCGTAATCCTGCGGAGTGAGGAGGGTGTTGGCCGGAACCGGTACCACCCCGGCCTTGATGGCGCCGAGAAAACAGGTCGGAAAATCCACGGAGTCGTGCAGGCACAGGACGACCCGCTGTTCCATCTGAATACCGCTGCGCTCCAGCGTGTTGGCGAAACGGCTGACACGTTGCGCCAGATCCGCATACGTATACGAACCGGCGGCGTCAATGACCGCTGTTCGCTGCGCGTTACCGCGGCTGATGTTGCCCGTGATCAACGTGTCTGCGGCGTTGTAGAGTCCGGCTGTTGGCACCTGGTGCGGTCCAAGCTGTTCCGCCTGGGAGCAGTCTGTTGCAACAGAATTCGGTGAAGTTTGATCCGAATCAATCGTTATGTGATGCAGAAAAATAAAATCGTGGCGTAATTAGGTAGCGTTAATTCCGTATGCAGGGCGGACGGGGGCGGTAGCGCACCGCCTCCCGGCAGGAGGGTTCGCCATGAAACACAGCCTGATACCCGGGGCCGGCTGCACACCTCGGCCGGGGCCGGGGCGCCGGGGCAAACCTCAGGTGAAAACTGCGGCCGGTGCGGCACGGGCCGGTTTCGACCCCGGCTTCGAGTTCATGCAGCGCAAGCCGCTGCGCGAGTTGCAATACCAGCGTCTGCGCGACATCGTGCGCCACGCGTTCGAACACGTCGAATACTACCGTCACAGCTTCACTGCCGCAGGCATCAGTCCCGCCACGCTGCGAAGCCTGGACGACATCCGGCACTTCCCGCTCGTGGAAAAACAGAACCTGCGTGATGCGTACCCGTTCAAGATGCTCGCGGTGCCGCGTGAAAAGGTGGTTCGCCTGCATGCCTCTTCCGGCACTACCGGCAAACCGACGGTGGTTGGATACACGGCGGCGGACATCGACATCTGGGCCGGCCTGATGGCCCGCTGCCTCTTCGCCGGCGGCGTGCGCCCCGGCGATATCGTCCACAACGCCTATTATTACGGGCTCTTTACCGGCGGTTTCGGCGTGCATTACGGCGCGGAGCGGCTCGGGTGCTCGGTAACGCCGATTTCCGGCGGCAATACCGAAAAGCAGGTGATGCTGCTCAAGGATTTCGGCGCCCACGTGCTGGCGGCCACGCCGTCCTATGCATTGAATATCGCCGAAGTTGCTGCACGGCAGGGCGTGGACCTCGCCGGTGGCCCGCTGCGGATCGGCCTGTTCGGCGGGGAACCCAGCAGCCAGGCCATGCGCGCTGAACTGGAACGCCAGCTTGGGCTGAGGGTGGTGGAGTTGTATGGCCTGTCCGAGGTCATGGGGCCGGGTGTTGCTGGGGCGTGTACCGAACAAGCCGGCATGCATGGCTGGGAGGACCATTTTCTGTTCGAGATCATTGATCCCGCCAGCCATGAGCCATTACCCATGGGTTGTACCGGCGAACTTGTGATCACGACGCTGACCAAACAGGCGCAGCCGATGATCCGCTATCGGACGCGCGATATCACGCGACTGACCGACGAGCCCTGCGCCTGCGGCCGCAGCCACTTGCGCATTGAGCAAATCGCCGGGCGCGATGACGACATGCTGATTATACGCGGCGTCAATCTTTACCCATCGCAGATTGAATCGCTGCTGGTGGGATTTCCGGGCATCGCGCCGCATTACCAGTTGATCGTGACGCGCCAGGGCAGCCTCGATGGACTCCGCATCCAGGTCGAGGCGATTCCCGGTACGCAAGTGGATCGGCGCCAACTGGCGGAGACCATCCGCCACCGTGTCAAGTCCATGGGCGGCGTGAGCTGCGAGGTGGAGATCATGGAAAGCGGCGGCGTGCCGCGCTCGGAGGGCAAGGCCGTGCGTGTGCGTGATCTGCGCCATGCTTGAAACGCGCCCGGCGCGGGGATGTTATCGTGCTGCATCAGGAATTGATTTGGCGGACAGTTCGATGGCAAAGCGCAGGCAATCCCGACGCACTGATGATCCCATTGATTTCGGCATGCTGCCGGACCTGGCCGGCTACCGTATCCGGCTGGCGCAGATTGCGATCTTCCGGGACTTCGTCGCAAGCATGCAGGCATCCTGTGTCACGCCGACACAGTTCGGGGCGCTGGTGCTGATGGAGGCGAATCCGGGCATCAGGCAACTGGACCTGGCGCGGGCGCTGCAACTGGATCGCTCCAGCGTTGTGCCATTGCTGGAGCGGCTGGAAAAACGCGGACTGGTGGCGCGGGAACGGTTGCGGCAGGACCGCCGCAGCAACGCATTGCATCTGACTGCAAAGGGGTTGCGCCTGCTGCAGGAGGTGAAACCGCGCGTGCTGGACCACGAACGGCGCCTGTCGGCATCGCTGTCCACGGAGGACCGGGCCGCGCTGGCCCGCAGCCTCGCCCTAATCTTTCCTGAAAGACAGAAGAATAATAAAACCAATTAGTGGACTGGCCCCGGTCCGTGGTTACCGCGTTGTGGGTCCCGTTCTCATTTCCGGTGATGGATTGCTTCAATTGCCCGTCCGCCCGGC
The DNA here is from genome assembly GCA_001801865.1 of Gammaproteobacteria bacterium RIFCSPLOWO2_02_FULL_61_13. Taxonomy (GTDB): domain Bacteria; phylum Pseudomonadota; class Gammaproteobacteria; order Eutrophobiales; family Eutrophobiaceae; genus 2-02-FULL-61-13. Next base: position 32,213 of record MGYT01000171.1, on the reverse strand, counting down.
GAGTACTGGCCTTCCAGTGCAGCTCATTGGTCGCATCCTTGCGAGGTCGTCTTTCGCTTCAGGTTGGCAGCCGGACCGGGTGGCGGCCAGCTAGTCTCTACCCCGGATCGCGGGATGGCGGCAAGCAGGGCGCCTGCCGGTTATTACCTCGTTGAATGATGTGCTGTGGAATATTTGCAATGCCGGCTTGTTTCATCATCTATCCCTGGGTTGTTTACTTTCGCCTATGACCTCATATTAATAAGACTTGATCAGAGTTTCCTTAAATGAATACTGAATACAGAAAAATTGAGCAAATACTGTTGCCGGCGGACGTCCGCATCAATGGCGACCGGCCGTGGGACATGCGGGTCCATGATGAACGTCTGTTCCAGCGTATCCTCGCCAAGGGTACGTTGGGACTGGGTGAGGCCTACATGGATGGCTGGTGGAATTGCGACAATGTCGACCAGTTCATCACCAGGGTCATACACGCCAACCTGCGTAAAAAGATTGCGCCGCTGTCACTGATCTGGCCCACCATTCAGGCCCGGCTGATCAACCTGCAGAGCATGGGAAGGGTGTTTGAGGTGGGTAAGGTGCACTACGATACCGGCAATGATTTGTTCGAACGCATGCTCGACAAACGTCTGACCTATTCCTGCGGTTACTGGAAGAACGCCGACAACATCGATGCAGCGCAGGAAGCCAAGCTGGATCTCGTCTGCCGCAAGATTGGATTGAAGCAAGGCCAGCGGGTGCTGGACATCGGCTGCGGTTGGGGCAGTTTCGCCGGATTCGCTGCCGAGCGTTACGGCGCCGAGGTCTTCGGCGTGACGGTATCGAAAGAGCAGGGCAGGTGGGTGGAAGATCTATATGCACACTTGCCGGTAAAAGTACTGGTACAGGACTACCGCGAACTCAAGGGCGAGTACGATCATATTATCTCCATCGGCATGTTTGAACACGTGGGGCGCAAGAATTACCGCGAATTCATGCAGGTGGCGAAACGTTGCCTCAAACCCGGCGGCCTGTTCCTGCTGCATACTATCGGCAGACTGAATTCACGCAATGCTGCCGAGCCGTGGTCGAACAAATATATTTTCCCCAATGCCCAGCTCCCTTCGATGGCGGACATCTCAGGTGCGGTTGAAAACCTCTTCGTCATGGAAGACATGCATAACTTCAGCGCGTATTACGACAAAACACTCATGGCCTGGCACGAAAACTTTGAAAAACGCTGGCCGGAAATCGCGGACAAATACGGCGAACGGTTTTACCGCATGTGGCGTTATTACCTGCTGACCAACGCCGGTGCCTTCCGCAGTCGGCGGTTGCAGTTATGGCAACTGGTATTTTCTGCAGTGGGCGTAACCGGAGGGTATGAGAGAGTGAGTTGAGGGAAGTACCGGCATTCTGGTGGATGCAGAAATCCAGTAAAACTATACCGCCCGCAGGGCGGCCCTTGTGTATACCACCCCGGATTCCGGGGTATAGGCAAAATAAACGCCCTTTTTTCCAAAGTCCATTGAGTATTCCCAGGTAACCACGCCGCCGTCCACCCGCCCAGCAATGCAATTTCGCTCTGAATCCTGCCGTCCCAGCCCGGGTGTCGGCAAATCACCGCACGCCGGCGCGATAATTCCAGCCGTCAGGCCGATGGCCACCCTCGGCAACTGCTCCATGCGTTGCTCTCGGTCTCTGCTCCCGGCTCGACTCTACCGGGTACATCCCTGTACCCGTACCTCCTGCATCCATGCTGTCGTGCCGCGCCCGTCAGGGTCGCAGCCGGTCGTGTTGTTCGCTGGGTTGCCTGTGGAACAGTGCAATAAGCCCGCCGGCTCTTGCTCGGCAAGAAAATAAACCTGACACCTTTTTGCATTTGATCTTTCCAGAAAGATAAAAAAGTAACATAATCAGATAGTTAAAGATATATAGATTGATATCAACCAAATACGGACTATACTCCGGGTAATCCTTCATCGGAGTTGCCAGCATGGATATCGGGAACCGCGTCGCCGCGCTTCTGGCGCGCATGCACGATACGC
>MGYT01000171.1:29727-30080 GCA_001801865.1 Gammaproteobacteria bacterium RIFCSPLOWO2_02_FULL_61_13 | reverse complement strand
GCTGGACCCGGAGATCCCGCTGATCTTCGGCACCGGGGTCCTGACCGGCAGCATGCCTTCCGCCGCGCGCGGCAACGTGACCAGCCTGGCGCCCGACAGCGAGGCGCTCATGGACAGCAACGCCGGCGATTATTTTCCCACTTACATGCGCTATCACGGCATTGACCATATCGTTCTCTACCATCGCCACCCGCAGTGGACACTGCTGAAGATCTCCGGGCCGGATGTCGAATTCATCGATGCCTCGCCCTATCTCGGCCTCGACAACATCGATCTGACCGCGGCGGTGGAACGCGATTTTGACTGCAAGGAGCGCAAGAGCATGGCCTTTGCGCGCATCACCAGCGCCGGCG
>MGYT01000171.1:25183-29649 GCA_001801865.1 Gammaproteobacteria bacterium RIFCSPLOWO2_02_FULL_61_13 | reverse complement strand
AAGATTCTGGGCACCAGCGTGATCAGAAACGCGCTGAAGACGGTGGGAACGCCGTTTCTGTACAAGCCCAGCCGCACTCTCGGCGCCATGGGAACGCTGAATAACCAGCGCACCACCTGGGTCGAAAGCCTGGACGCGGACAACTTCGATATTTACCGCCCGGGCATGGATGGCTGCTACAAATGCCCGGTCAATTGCCGCCCGCTGAATGACATGACACCGGAGGGGAAAGGCGGTTGGGGCGCGGAGGCGCTGAAGGGACTGAGCGGCAACGCCAGTTACGACTCGGCCCAGGCCGATGTAACGCATGCGCGCAAGCGCACGTACCTGGGCATCAATGGCGACGGCATATATGACCGCTACGACAAGGGCGATGGTCCGGAATATGTCACGCTCGGCAAGTTCGGCCCGAATCTCGGCATCCGCGAACCGGAACACGTGCTACGGCTGAACAACATTCTGAACGACCTCGGGCTGGATTCCTCCAGCACCGGCGGCGCCATCGCCTGGGCCATGGAACTGTTCCAGCGCGGCATCATCGGCAGCGGGCAGACCGGTGGACTGGATCTCACCTGGGGCAACTACCCGGTGCTGGAAAAGCTGTTGTTCATGACGGCCCGGCGCCAGGGCTTCGGCGATACCATCGCGGATTCCGCGCAGGCGGTCAGGCGCGGAAAGTATCCGCAGCAGGCGCTCAATTACCGCATGGCTGTGAAGGGCCTGTTTCAGTCGGACCCACACGACGCCAGAATACTGAAGGCGTTCGCCCTGGGGCTCGCGGTTGCCACGCGCGGAATGGATCACCTGCGTAACCGCGTGACGCTGGAGATCAACGCACGCATCAATGATGACCCGCAGTTCAAGAACTCCCTGTACGGCGGCCCGGTCGCGGCCGAACCCAACAGCTACCAGGGCAAGGAGTACGCCGTGCGGCGCTGCGAGGATACCTTCGCGGCAGGTGACGCCGTCGGCATGTGCCGGTTCGATACCAGGTTGTTCAACTCCCCCAGCCTGCCGGGGTGCGCGGATTTCGCGGACCAACTTCAATCATTGACCGGAATTGAATTCAGCGAGGACGCGCTGCTGGCAACAGGCCGCAATATCACCGGCCTGGAACGCATGATCAATGCGCGCCGCGGGCTTGGCGCAAAGGACGACACGCTGCCGGAGCGCTGGTTCAATGAAGCGAATGAATCCGGCCCGTTCCGCGGCGAGAAGATCGACAGGCAGGAATTCGAGGGCATGAAGCAGCGTTTCTATGCCATCAGCGGCCTCGACGCCGACGGACTGCCGGAATATGAGTGGCGCGCACGCCTGGCCCGCGCCGTAACCGGTTACGCGATCACGGTGGTTTTGCCGGACCTGCCGGGGGTGAAGCAGAAGCGGCTGGTGATTGACGAACCCGTGGCAAACGTCGGCGCATTGCATGAACTCATCAAACGCCGGTTGCCCGCCGCGGCGCAGTTCCTGGATGACCGCTCGCTCGGCGTTGCGGTCAATGAAGAGATCGCCCTGTGCGGGGAGGGCATGATCGTGCTTAAGGACGGAGACCGCATCCAGTTCGTCCCGCGCATCGCGGGCGGCTGAGCCAGGAGATCGGCGTAACGGGGTCAGCGTCGGCGAGCTGCCGGTGAACGATTGCCGGCCGGCGCAGGTGTTTGTATCCCCCGGTTTTGATCCCGATCAAATCCTGGAATCTGCGACGCCATTAAAGTTTCCCGATCATGAATGCCGATAGCGTGGATGATGCGCGTTTTCTTCCCCAGCCCGGGGCATTCCGGGACGTGCCGCGCATGGCGCTCGCGCCGGTGCCGCTGTTCCTGCTGCAACCGATCCTGCAGCGGATTGTGGCCGGCGTCGTCCGCTGCCACCCGGAATTGTTCATCCGCCTGGGGGAAGGCGTGGGAAAAAGGTTTCTGATCGACGCCACCAATCTCCCCTTCGTGATGTTATTGCGGCTTGACCCCGATCGCCCATTGTTGCGGGCCTACCGGCGCGGGCAACTCCCCGCGCATGACGGGCGCATCGCCGGAAGTCTGCTGACCCTGCTTGACCTGGTGGACGGCAACACGGACAGCGATGCGCTGTTCTTCACCCGTAAACTTGTTGTGGAGGGCGATACCGGGGCAGTCGTTGCCCTGCGCAATGCGATGGATGATACGGAAGGCAGGCTGGCCGACGATGTGGTATCCGGCTTCGGCCCCCTGACATGGCCGGCAGCACAGGTTCTCGCAGTCCTGCGGGAAATAAGACGGCGCTGCCAGTGACGCAGATGCACCGGCCGGAACTGGTCTGTCCCGCGGGAACACCGGCGGGACTGCATGCGGCCGTGGACGCCGGGGCGGATGCAGTCTACTGCGGCTTTCAGGGGCCGACCAACGCGCGCAATTTCCCGGGTCTCAATTTTTCACCGCGGGAGATGGAGCAGGCAGTGACCTACGCCCACGACCGCGGCACGAAAGTGCTGGCCGCAATCAATTCCTTCCCGCCAGCCGGACAAATGGCCGCATGGAAACGCGCGGTGGATGACGCCGTGCGCTTCGGCATGGACGCTGTAATCGTCGCGGACATCGGCGTCGCCGCCTACACGGCACGCATGCATCCCGATCAGCGCCTGCACCTTTCGGTGCAGGCCGGCGCATCGTCACCGGAGGCCATAAACTTCTACTGCCGGGAGTTTGGCGTCAGGCGCGTCGTGCTGCCCCGCATCCTGACGGTCGCTGAAATAAAGGGGATTCACGCGCAGATCCCCTGCGAGATAGAGGCATTCATCTTCGGCAACATCGGCATGATGGCCGAGGGGCGCTGCTCCCTCTCGGCCTATGCCACCGGGCAGTCAACCAACATGGATGGCGTCTGCTCGCCCGCCAGCCACGTGCATTACCTGCAAGATGAAGGCGGCAACCTGAAAAGCCTGCTGGGCGAATTTACCATCGATTGTTTCACCTGCGATGAAAGCGCCGGCTATCCGACGATTTGCAAGGGCCGATATGACACTGAAATCCGGACTGGATATTACGCCTTCGAGGAACCGGTAAGCCTCAATCTGACACCGCTGTTGCCCGAGCTGATGCGGGCCGGCGTGACCGCACTCAAGATCGAGGGACGACAGCGTTCCCGTGCGTATGTCGCCGCCGTGGTCGCCGCGTTCAGAAAGGCGGTCGATGCCTGCATGGAAAACCGGGTTCCGGATATGGCCGGCCTCATCGCCCTTACCGAGGGGCACCGGGAAACACAAGGAGCCTTCGGAGGCCGGAAGTGGCGCTAGGCACCAGTAAGCGGCTGACGCTCGGCCCGGTACTGTTCAACTGGCCGGTCGAGACGTGGCGCGACTTCTATTATCGCGTGGCGGACGAGGCACCGGTGGACCGGGTCTACATCGGCGAGGTGGTGTGTTCAAAAAGGGCGCCCCTGTTCAGGACCTGCCTGCCCGACGTGGTCGACCGACTGCGGAACGCCGGCAAAGAGATCGTGTTCTCCACCCTGGCCGAGGTGGTGAGCGGGACCGACCGCAAGTGTCTTGAAAGTGTCGCCTGCGCCGGTGACATTCTCATTGAGGCGAACGACATGTCCGCGCTGTGGCATCTGGACGGAAACCCGTTTATCGCCGGCCCCTACCTCAATGTGTATAACGAGGACACGCTTGAGTTTCTCGCCGGCAAGGGGGCCGTCCACGTCACGCTGCCGCCGGAACTGCCGCGCTCCGCCATTGCGGCGCTCATCGAAAAGGCGGGGGAATTGAAGCTGACACTGGAGGTCCAGGTCCATGGCCGGATGCCGCTGGCGCTTTCGGCCCGCTGCTATCACGCCCGCGCCCATGGCCTCAACAGGGATTCGTGCCGGTACGTTTGTGACAGGGATCCGGATGGCATGCTGCTGCGCACGCTGGATGGCAAGCCGTTCCTTGTCATCAACGGGGTGCAGACGCTTTCATACACCTGTCTGAACCTGGTCCAGGAAATGAATGCGCTCGCGGACGTGGGCGTGGACGCGTTTCGCATCTCGCCCCAAAGCAGCGGGACCGTGGAGGCGGCCAGGATTTTCCATTGCTGCCTGAAGGGGGAAATGACGGCTGACGAGGCGCTGATCCGTCTCGGAGAGACCGAATTTGATGCGCCGTTCGCAAACGGCTTCCATCACGGTGCCGAGGGTCACCACTGGCGCAGCGTCGCAACAGTAGTCTGATGCGCGCCGCCCCGATGTCCGGCTAATCCGGGAAAAGGTGTCAGGTTTATTTTCTTGTCCGACACAACAAGAAAATAAACCTGACACCTTTTCTCCTTTTCTGCGTTCCTCCCTGGCCAGCACACGCTCAATGCGACCACTCTCCATGGCATTCAGATAGTGCGTGCACAGCGGTGTGACCTGCGCGTACCGGGATGTACTCGTCAAATTGCCCCTGCTTGACAGTGGACACGACGATGCGCCCTTCATTGATGTTGAGCATCCGCGGTGAATCGCGGCTG
>MGYT01000171.1:24659-25153 GCA_001801865.1 Gammaproteobacteria bacterium RIFCSPLOWO2_02_FULL_61_13 | reverse complement strand
AGGGTTGGCCGGGGTAGATCAGGGCCGGTGGCGGCGCTGGTCACCGGTGCCGCGCTGCCGCCACTGTTCCAATGGCGGTCACCGCTGTGATTTTCGTTGCCATGGACGAGTACCCCCAAGGACAGGTTTCACCGAGTTAGATGCGGGGGCACGGGCGTTTGGATGCAAGCCTGCAAAAATCTTTCGTCGCAGCGCCGGGCGGGGACAAAAGCGCCGGTAAATGAAGTGATTTGTCCGCGGGTTGGTGGGTTATTCGAATCAGCGTGAGCAGGCCGGGGCGGACAAACTGGTAGAATTACTCCTTATCCATAATCAGGAGCCGCTGCCGCCAGCCGGCGCGGCCTTTTTTATTCACTCCATGATGCCAGGACCTGTTGAAGCGGTGCTCCGCATTATTATTGCCCTGTTCATTACCGGGTCCGCCGCCACGGCGCAGGAAGTCACCCCCAAGTTCGACTTTGATTACGTGGTCACCAACTCGTTCTGGCAACAGC
>MGYT01000171.1:24107-24622 GCA_001801865.1 Gammaproteobacteria bacterium RIFCSPLOWO2_02_FULL_61_13 | reverse complement strand
GAAATTCGATGCCGCACGACGCCTGCCGGATGGACGTGCCGTGGCCGTCGACCACATCTATCCCCTGGCGCGCATGGTGCGAGAATCGGGTTGCCGGGATCGCGCCCAGTGCCGTACCCGCATGGGCGGGAAGTTCGCCATGATGGAATCGGACCTGCACAACCTGTATCCGGAGGCGCAGGAATTGATCGCCTATCGCAACGGCCGGGAATTCGGAATCGTGGACGGGGAGGAATGGCGTTTCGACGATTGCGACCTGGAGTGGCGTAGTGGTGTGCTGGAGCCGCGTCCACTGGCGCGCGGCAATGTCGCCCGCGCCATCTTTTATATGCGCGCCAGCTACCGGTTTGCCGTCAGCGACGCGATGCTGGAACTGCTGAAGGCGTGGAACCGCGAAGACCCTCCCAGCAATCAGGAGCAGGAGCGCAATGAAGCCATAGAGAAACTGCAGGGCCGGCGCAATCCATTCATTGATTATCCGGCCCGGGTGGAGAACTTGCGCAACATAAAAGAAA
>MGYT01000171.1:21058-24046 GCA_001801865.1 Gammaproteobacteria bacterium RIFCSPLOWO2_02_FULL_61_13 | reverse complement strand
AGTGCGCGACTGGCGCGGCGCCTGTCCTGGCAGTTCACCTCTGCGCGGCTGGCTACCGGCGCTTCGGCGTGGGAGTCGCCGGATATCCTGCCGTGGAACGCGTGGATTGGCAGGTTGTGGGAGGAACTGCGCTGGAGCACCGGCCGCACCGACGCCGTGTTGCGTTCCGCCCAGCGCCGCGTGCTGTGGCAGCACATCATCGAATCCTCCCCACAACGCCACCACCTGTTGCAACCGGCCGCCGTGGCCAACCGCGCCATGGATGCCTGGGACAATCTCCACGCCTTCAACCTGCCCATCTTCCCCGCAGGCGTGTTCCTCAACGAAGATGCGCGCGCCTTTCGCGGCTGGGCGGATGCCTATCGCCGCCGTTGCGTCGAGGACGAATGGCTGGACGAGGCGCAGTTGCCGGCGATACTCGCCCGTGCCGTGAATGACATTCCTGTGCGCGGTGCGCGCAAGGTGTTGCTCGTGGGTTTCGATGAACCCACGCCCGTGGCGCGCGCGCTGGCGGAAGCCCTGAACGGGATCGGCGTCGAAGTAGTGTGGCAGTCGCCGCCACGCGCTGTGGGCCGTGCCATCCAGGCTCCGTTCCACGATGCAAATGCCGAGTTGCTCGCGGCGGCGCGTTGGGCGCGCCGTTGCCTCGAACGGGATTCCGCATGCAGCATCGGCATCGTCGTGCCGGGTGTGTCTTCGCAGCGCGTGTTGGTGCAGGACGTGTTCGCAAACGTGCTCACGCCGCTCTCGCTGGTGAAAGTGCCGGACGGCAAGCAGGACGTTTTCAGCATCGCCGCCGGTGAACCCCTCACCGATCAACCCCTCGTGGCACACGCCCTGCTGATCCTGTCGCTGGCCAGGGAACGTCTGCCTGCCATCGATGCCGGTGCGTTGTTGCGCAGCCCCTATCTCCGTGGTGCGACTGCGGAAGCGCCGGCGCGCGCGTTGCTGGATGCCGCGCTCCGGCGCCGTCGGGATCGGGAAATCGGCATCGGCGCCATGCTCGCCGAGGGCAAGCATGCCGGAGGCGAAGGCGTCGCGGACCTGTTGCACGGCCTGGGCGCATTGCAGGGGCGCGCGCGCGCCCTGCCTGCAAAACAGCGCGCCCCGGACTGGGCCCGCGCCTGCTCGGTGTTGCTGAAGGATGCGGGCTGGCCAGGGTGTCGCACACTGACCAGCGTCGAGTACCAGGTGCTGTCGGCCTGGCGCGACGTACTCGCGGATTTCGTCTCACTGGATGGCGTTACGGGCGCGATCAACTTCGGCACAGCCTTGCGTCACCTGCGCCGCCTCGCCGCGGAGCGCGCATTTCAGCCGCAGACACCGGAGGCGCCGATCCAGATCCTGGATCTCGCCGGCGCCGCGGATATGGGTTTTGATCACCTGTGGGTCACGGGCATGCACGAGGATGCGTGGCCGCCCACGGCCCAACCCAATCCCTTCCTCCCGCTGCCGCTGCAACGGGAAGCCGGCATGCCCCGCGCCAGTGCCGAGGCCGAACTGGCCCGGGCGCGGCGCGTGACCGACTCCCTGCTGGCCGCGTGCACCGATGTGGTCATGAGTTGGCCGCAGCAGGAGGGAGACACCGTGCTGCGGCCCAGCCCGCTGATCCGCACACTGGACGAGGAACAACCACCCTTGGCGGAAGACGCGCGCTGGGTGGCCTCGGTCTTCTCCGCGCGGCGCGTGAGCACGTTCGTGGACGACGCGGGCCCCGCATTGGCTGCCGGTACCGAGGTGCGCGGCGGCGCCGCATTATTCAAGAGCCAGGCCGCGTGCCCGTTCCGCGCGTTTGCGAAACACCGCCTGCGGGCGGACGCCCTTGAAGAAGTGGACGTGGGACTGGATGCCATGGAACGCGGGACCCTGGTGCACTCGGTGTTGCAGCAGGTCTGGCTCACACTTGGCAGCCAGGCAGAGCTGCTGAAGCTGTCGGAAGCCGGGATCGGCGCGTTGGTGGACGCGGTCGTGGAAAAGATCGTGGGCGCCGCCGCGCAGCGCCGGCCACAGGTGTTCACGATGCGTTTCGCCGCCATGGAACGGCAGCGTCTTGGCACGCTGGCGCGCGAGTGGCTGGCGGAGGAGTGCCGGCGCGCGCCGTTCACCGTTACCGGCTGCGAAGCCTCGCGCCCGTTTCGTCTCGGTGGTATCGCCGGGCAGTTACGCACGGATCGCATCGACACGCTGCCGGACGGGCGGCAGGTCATTCTCGATTACAAGACCGGCCACGTGCCGGCGAAGCCCTGGGAAGGGGATCGGCCGGAAGAACCGCAACTGCCGCTGTATGCAGTGACCGGCGCCGAACCCCTCGCGGCCGTGGCTTTCGCGCGCGTCGTGCGCGGCGAGGGCGCCTTCAAGGGCATCGCCGCGGAGCCGGACCTGTTGCCGGGTGTGAAATCCGCAGCAGCATGGGACGAACTGCTGGCCGGTTGGCGCGGCGTGCTGCTGAATCTCGCGGCGCAATTCGAACGCGGTCACGCACAGGTGGACCCGCGCAACGGCAACGTCACGTGCCGGAATTGCGACCTGCATCCCTTCTGCCGCGTGCACGAGCTGGGTGTGGCGCCGGAAATGGACGATGGCACCGATGGCGACAGCCATGAAAGCTAGGGCAGCGGCGGACCAGGCTGAACGCACGCGCGCACTGGATCTCGGCACGTCGTTCATCGTGCAGGCGCCGGCGGGCTCGGGCAAAACCGAGTTGCTCATCCAGCGTTACCTGAAGCTGCTCGCCCACGTGGAGCACCCGGAGGAAATCGTCGCCATCACCTTTACCAACAAGGCGGCGGCGGAAATGCGCGCCCGTGTCATGACGGCATTGAGCGCGGCGCGTACTTCGCCCGAGCCGATGGCGAAGCATGCGCGCGCCACATGGCAGCTGGCCCGGGCGGCGCTGGCGCGGGACACGGTCCAAGGCTGGCAACTGGAGCAGAACCCCGGACGCCTGCGCATCCAGACCGTGGACAGTTTCTGTGCGTTCCTGACACG
>MGYT01000171.1:18676-21012 GCA_001801865.1 Gammaproteobacteria bacterium RIFCSPLOWO2_02_FULL_61_13 | reverse complement strand
GAGGATGCCGCGCCTCACTACCGTGAAGCGGCGGCGCGCACACTGGCGCAACTGGAATCCGGTGATGCCTGGTCCGGGGCCATCGCCGCGTTGCTCACGCATCTCGATAATGATCTGCCGCGGGTGCGGGACCTGCTGGCGGCCATGTTGAAGCAACGGGATCAATGGTTGCGGCACGTGGCCGGCGGTGTGCGGCGCGACGAACTGGAAGGGGCACTGGAACGGCTCGTGGATACCTCCCTCGCCGGGTTGCGGCGCCAGTTTCCCGCGGCACTCGCGGTCGGGATTGCGGGGCTGGCCGATTACGCCGCGCAGAATCTGATCAACGCGGGCACGGATTCCGGGATCCGCGACTGCGCCGGGCTCACGGACCTGCCGGCAGGCAATCACGCGGCGTTGGATCAATGGCGCGGGATGGTGGAATTGCTGTTGACGAAGACCGGCGGCTGGCGCAAGTCCATCACCGTGTCCCAGGGCTTCCCGCCGGGCAAGGTTCGCGAGGCCGAGATGAAACAGCGCATGTCCGGACTGCTGGCGGAACTGGCGCAGCAGGATCTGCTTTTGCACCGGCTCGAGGAAGTGCGTTACCTGCCGCCGGTGCGCTACGCGGAACAGGAGTGGGAGATTGCGCAGGCGCTGGCGTCCCTGCTGGTGCTGGCGGAGGCGCAACTGCGCGTGGTGTTCGGCGAGCGCAACCAGATCGATTTCTCCGGCATCGCCATGGCGGCCACCGTGGCCCTGGGCGAAGAAGATGCGCCCACGGACCTGGCGCTGCACCTGGACTACCGCATCTCACACCTGCTCGTGGACGAGTTCCAGGACATCTCCATCAACCAGTACGGGCTGTTGGAACGGCTCACCGGTGGCTGGCAGCGCGGCGACGGCCGTACGCTGTTCCTAGTCGGCGACCCGATGCAGTCCATCTACCGTTTCCGCGAGGCCGAGGTGGGCAAGTTCCTGGAAACCTGGCAACGCGGGTGTCTCGGACAGGTGGATATCGTGACGCTGCGCATCCGCGTGAATTTCCGTTCCCGTGCCGGGATCGTGGACTGGGTGAACGAGGTGTTCGAGCGCGTGTTGCCCCGTAGCCCGGATGTGGCCCGCGGCGCCGTGGACTTCGCGGCGGCGCAGGCCTTTCACGACGGCGAGGAGGGCGAGGCGGTGGTCGTGCACGCGCAGCGCGAACGTGACGACGACGGGGAAGCCCGGCGCGTGATCGAGATCATCGAAGACGAACGCAAGGCCGGCGCCGACGGCACCATCGCCATCCTGGTGCGCAACCGCACGCATCTGCATGCCATCGTGCCGGCATTGCAGCGCGCCGGGCTGCGCTTTCGTGCCGTCGATATCGAGCCCCTGGGTGCGCGACCGCCCATCCAGGACCTGCTGGCCCTGACCCGGGCGCTGTTGCATGGGGCGGATCGCATCGCCTGGTTCGCGGTGCTGCGGGCGCCCTGGTGCGGGATCACGCTCGCGGATCTCTGCGGCCTCGCGGAAGGGTCGCCCGCGACGGTCTGGGAATCACTGCATGACGAGAGTCGCGTGACGCAACTGGGCCTTGATGCGCAGACCCGGGTACGCCATGTGCGCGACTGCTTCACCCGTGCCTTCGCGCGAGCGGGCCGCGTGCCCGTGCACCGGCACGTGGAGGCGCTGTGGCTGGAGCTGGGTGGCCCGGCCACGTTGCCGTCGGTGGCGGATCTCGACAACGCGCGCGTGTATTTCGATTTGCTTGCAGTGCACGCCGACGGCGGGGAACTGCGGGATCTCGCCGCGTTCGTGGAGGCCGTGGTGCAATTGCACGGGGCCCCGGACGTGGAGGCCGATGGCAGGCTCCAGATCATGACCATGCATAAGGCCAAGGGCCTCGAATTCGATACCGTGATCCTGCCGGGCCTCGGCCGCGCCGGGCGCGGCAACGAGCGCGAACTCATGATCTGGGATGAGCGCGCCCGGGAACAGGGCGGCCAGGATCTGTTGCTGGCGCCGATTCGCGCCGCCGGCGCCGGGGAAGTGCCGCTGTACCGTTGCCTGCAGTATTTCGAGAAAGAGCGGCAGGAATACGAGGAAGGGCGCCTGTTGTATGTGGCGACCACGCGCGCCCGGCGGCGTCTGCACCTGCTCGGGAGTACGAAGGAAAAGAAGGACGGTGAACTGGCGGACCCGCCCCGGCGCAGCCCGCTGCGCCAGTTGTGGCCCGTAATCCGGGAAAAGTTTGAATCCGCCCCTGCTCCAAAGGGCAGGGGGCCGGCCGCCGGCGGGGATTTGCCGCGTGCCATGCTGCGTCGTCTGCCCGTGGATTTCAGCGTGCCTGCTGCGCCCGCTGCGGTGCAGTG
>MGYT01000171.1:15694-18646 GCA_001801865.1 Gammaproteobacteria bacterium RIFCSPLOWO2_02_FULL_61_13 | reverse complement strand
ATCCACGTGGGGACCGTGTTTCACCGGGCCATCCAGCAGATCGCAGACCAGGGCGTGGACCGATGGGACGTGGCGCGCATCGGGAAATGCGCACTCGTGCACCGTGCGCTATTACGGCAATTGGGTGTGCCCGAGTCGGAACTGGAGGTTGCGACGGGCCTGGTGCGACAGGCGTTGGTGAACACGCTGGAAGATGAGCGCGGGCGCTGGATACTTGACCCCGGCCATCGCGAGGCGCACAACGAGTTCATGGTGAGCGGACTGCATCGCGGCCGGCCCGTGAAGGCGATCCTTGACCGGACCTTTGTGGACACCGACGGCATGCGCTGGATAATCGATTACAAGACCAGCCGCCACGAGGGCGCGGACCGCGACGCATTCCTGCAGCGGGAATTGGAACGCTATGCGGAGCCGCTGGCGCGTTACCGGAGTTTGCTGACGGCGCTGCATCCGCAACCGGTCACCGCGGCACTGTACTTTCCGTTGTTGCGGGGCTGGATCTGCGCGGAACAGCGTATTTGATGAATCGCCGTACCCGCGGTGAATTACCCCGGTGCTATGGGTGGTTCGAACACGTACTCCGAGATACCGAGTCCCAATGACAATAGCTTCCCGTCATCCCCGGGCAACGCGTCGATTTCGATCGCCAGGGGCAACCCGGTACCCGGCGCCAACCCGGCCGGGATCGTGAGCGCAGGCAGGCCGCAGGACGGCGCCAGCGTGGTGTTATGCCCGAGGGCGTCAAAGATGGAGACCGTGCGACCGTCAATGACGGTTTCGGTGTCCTCGCCGATCAGCGGCGCCGCACACAGCGTGGCGGGGACGACCATCGCGTCCAGCCGGTGGTCCGCAAAATACTTCCGCACGGCTGCGATCAACGCCGGGCGAGCGACATTCAGCGCGTTGTCGTAGACCTCGCGCGGGATGGCATCCGGCCCCAGGGGCGAAAGTACGGTGGTGTATGCCGCGCGGATGCCAGCGCCGGCTTCCTCCAGGATTGCCTCCAGGCCGCCGGTGATGCCAATGGATTTCAACCATCCATCGAGCACGCTCCAGGTATCGTGGAACAGGATCGGCATGAAGGTCTGCTCGAGCAGCGACTTGACGTCCGGGATATCCGCTTCGACCAGCACGGCGCCGGTTTCCCCGAGCGCGACCAGCGTGTTCTCCATGATGATTGACGCACTGGATTCCACGCCCTCGTAGAACCAGGTCCGCGGCACACCGAGCCGCACGCCCTGCATGGAGGCGGGTTTGAGTGGAGCACTGCGGCCGGTCACCACGTCGTCGAAGAGCACGATGTCCTGCATGCGCCGGGCCTGTGGTCCCAGTTGGTCGAACAGTGGCACCAGCGGCACGACGTCCTCCACCGGGTAGCGGCCCATGCCGGGCCGGAAACCGATGACCCCACATAACGCCGCCGGGACGCGGATCGAGCCGGCGCTGTCCTCGGCGACCCCGAGCGGCGCGATGCCGGATGCCACGGCCACCGCCGTGCCGCCGGAACTGCCGCCGGGGATCCGCGTTGGGTCCCAGGGATTCCGGACCGGGCCGAAGATCTCGTTGTTGCTGGTGAACCCGGTCGAAAGCTCGTGCAGGTTCGTTTTGCCCATGACGATGGCGCCCTGGTCCTTCAACCGCAGGATGAGGGGCGCATCGCGGCGTGGAGCCAGCGCGCCCAGGGCTTTCGTGCCCGCGGTCGTCGGGTAGTCCGCGGTCAGCACGCTGTCCTTGACCGGGATCGGCAGGCCGTGCAGCCGACCAAGGGGCTTGCCCGCCGCGCGCAACTTGTCGGCGGCGCGGGCGGCCCCAAGCACGCGATCAGGGTCGAGGGAAATAAATGCATTGAGATGACTGCGTTGTTGCGCGCGCGACAGCAGCGCCAAGGCATAGTTCTCGGCGGAAATATCCCCTGACTGCATCAGTGCGACCGCGTCCGTGGCGCCCAGGTTGCAGAGGTCATCCCCGGTTTTGCCCAGCCGGATCGCGGCCGGTGCAGCACGCGGAAGGAGCGGCGCTGACAGCAGGCTTGCCAGGCATATCAGCAGTTGTCGTCGGGCCGGGTTCATTGTTTCACCTGTCTGTAGCCGCCGGTTTACGCAGAAACTGAAACGCGCACCGGCAGCCGGGCGGGCCCGTGGCCGATGGTGGTCATCCACGGCTCCGGCTCGCCAGCGGATTCGAACCGGCCGATGCGACGCACGATGGCGCCGAGCAACGCTTCCGCCTCCAGTCCGGCCAGCAAACGGCCGACGCAGGAATGCACGCCGAAGCCCCAGCCCACGTGCCCGCGTACCTCGCGTCCCAGGTCGAACTCGTCGGGCGCGGTCCATTTGCGCGGATCGCGGTTGGCGGCGGCAAACAGCAGGCCGCAGCGCGTGCCCGCGGGAATGGTCACGCCTTCGATGTCCACGTCTTTCGTCGTGATCCGGCCGGCGAGCCGCGACGGGGAATCCCAGCGCAGGCTCTCCTCGAATGCGGCGCGCACCAGCGCGGGTTCGCGGCGCAGGCGCTGGTACTGTTCCGGGAACTGGCAGAAGGCGCGGATCGCGGTAGAGAGGGTCATGACAGTGGTATCGGCGGCGGCCGAGAGCAGGATCTGCACCAGCAGCTTGGCCTCGTCCTGCGAGATGGCGCCGCGATCCGCGGCTTCGAACATCTTCATGCCGAGGCCTTCCGGGTCGAGATTCTCCCGGTTGCAGCACTCGTCCACCCACTTGAACACCGGTTCCGGGTTGTTCTGCATGGCTTCCTGAAACAATGCGTTCTGCGGCCCCATGGTCGCCCAGACCATGTGCCCGAACGCCGCCATGTGATCCCGGCCCCATTGCGGCAGGCCGAGGAGATCGGGCAGGACCTTGTAGACGAAGGGGCGCGAGATCTCCGCGACCGCGTCGATCTCGTTGCCGCTTCGCCCCAGTACGCGATCGACCACGGCCTCGGCTTCCGCCG
>MGYT01000171.1:12902-15669 GCA_001801865.1 Gammaproteobacteria bacterium RIFCSPLOWO2_02_FULL_61_13 | reverse complement strand
AGGAGAACGCGCGCCAGTCGCCCAGTCCCGACTGCACCTGCTCGAAACGGCCAAGTACGACGATGTCTTCGCGGGCGAGCCGGACCACTGGCGCCAGCTCGCGGATCGAATCGTCGACCGCGCGCGCGTTGCGCACGGACTCCGGGCTGAACATGTCGATGCCGGTTTCCGGGATTTCGCGGCTCATGGTTGTTTCTGCTCCTTCTGCCTCGCGTAGGGTGGATTAGGCGCCCCGCGCCGTATTCCACCAACAATCGACCTGATCCGGCCCCTGGAAATTCGCTTCATAGCATCGGCCTCCCGCGCGTGTCGAACAGTGAAAGGAAATTCCTGCGCATGATCTCCGGATGACTGGCGACATGCCGCAGGTTGTCGCGATCCTGGCGCCGCCGCTCCGGGTCCTTTTCTCCCAGCAGCCGCCTGTATTCCGTCGCTGACGGTGTCGTGATCTCCAGGAATACGCGCCGGCGTTCCCCGGCGTAGAAGTCGAGTACAGATTCGTCCGCCGTCCCGTGGATCACCGCGCCCAGGGCCTCGATGAGCGCCCTGGCATCCATGAGACCGGTGGTCAGGCCCATGCCGCCGCAGGGATTGCAGACGTGCGCGGCATCGCCGGCCAGGAGTACGCGGCCCACGCGCAACTTTTCACTGATGCGCTCATGCACCCGGTACGGTGAGACGGCGACGAGTTCATGCGGACCCATGTCCGGGAAAAGGTCCTGGTAGCGCCCGGGCACGCGCCGTATCGCCTCCGCGTCGGAACAGTCACCGTCCTCGTTGTAGGTCACGCGCCAGAGGCCGTCCTTGCTGATGACGGCGACCACGGTCCAGCGCTCCGGGTGTGAATAGAAATTGGCCAGGCCGAGACCGTAGCGGGCGAACCCGTCGTAGCGAACATTGGTCGCGACGAAACGTTCCGGCCAGGTGTGGCCGGCGAACGAAAGTTTGAGTGCTTTGCGCACACCGCTGCGGCCGCCATCGCATCCTACGAGCCAATCGGCGCGCAACTCGGCGTCGCCTTCGGGCGTTTGCACCATGGCGGTGACGCCGCTGGAATCCTGGACAATCCCGGTCAGGCGCGTGTTGAAGCGCACGTCCGTGCGCGGAAGTTCAAGCAGGCGCGTGTGCACCAGCCCGGCAAGTTCGTTCTGGCCGAAGTGAAGCTGGTAGGGATAGCGCGTGTCGCCGCGGATGGTGGTGGTCGTAAGCACGTAGGATTCACCTGCGTCCCGGTACCGAATCTGGAGTTCTTCATTGCGCACGCCGATGGCGTGCGCAGCCTCGATAATGCCGAGCTGTTCCAGGAATTCCAGCGTGACCGGGAAGTACACCGCCGCACGCGGTGCGTCGATGATCTTCGCCCCGGCCTCGATGACAGTGACCGGGATGCCGGCGCGCGCCAGACCCAGCGCGGTGATGAATCCCACCGGGCCGGCCCCCACGATCAGCACACCATCACGCTTTTCCATCGCCGGGCCCTCACCTAGAATCAGCTCATTCTAGCAACTGGAGTCCGACGGCGATGTCAGCAGGTGCCCCGGCGTCCCGGCAACCGCAGGGTTTTGACCGGAACGAGTACACCATCAACGGTGTCCGCACGGTCGTCTACAGCGCCGGGCAGGGCTGTCCGCTGGTGTACTGGCATGGCGCCGGCACCTTCAGCGGCATCGATTTCGCGCTCGATTGGACCCGGCACTTCAAGGTCATCCTGCCGTTCCACCCGGGTTATGGAGAGTCGGCGGATGCGCCGGCCATTGGCTCGATGAACGACATGCTGCTGCATTATCTCGATCTGTTCCAGGCGCTGAGGCTGACGCAGTTCGACCTGGTCGGGATCTCGCTCGGTGGCTGGATGGCGGCGGAGTTCGCGGTGGCACATGGGCACAGGTTGCGAAAAATGGTGCTGGTGGCCCCTGCGGGTCTCAGCGTCCCGGCGCATCCCTACCCGGATCTCAGCGCGGTCCAGCCCGGCGATCTGTTCTCGTACCTCGTTCATGATCTCAATTCGATCCGCGAGTATCTTCCGGCAGGCGGTGTGGATGCGGCGGAGCTTGGCGCAAGGATGATGCGGGAAATGGCGGCAACGCGGCGTATCTCGCCCACCGGCCCGATCAATCCGCGCCTGGAATACTGGCTGCACCGCGCGACGATGCCGGTTCTGCTGATCTGGCCGAAGCTGGATCGCCTGATCCCGGTGGGCCAGGCCGCGACGTGGATGAAATCCCTGCCGAACGCCAGGCTGAAAATCATCGAAAACGCCGGCCACCTGGTTCTGAATGAATCGCAGCAGGCGCGCCAGGCCGTCGCGGATTTTCTCAATTGATTCTTTGGATTGGGAAAAGAAAGCGGCCCGGTAGTTGTCATTGGGGGGGAGGAGGGGTCGACACCACCGGGCCGTCCATAAGCATCATTAGGGAGGTAACGATGCTGGGAGACATCGTAGGTGTTTCCCGGCGCGGTTGCCGTGATGGGCATCACAACAACGCAGATTCTGTCAGGATATTTGTTGCTGATGTGACCCGGTTATCAACGCCGGGGTGACCAATAGCGCACCGGTTCTCAATTCAACCTGGATCCGGCACATCACCCGGGCAGGGCGCATAGATCGGATAGGTCGCCGCGAAGCGCCCGGCAATGCGGTTGAGATAGGTGCGCTGCACGGAGTATGCATGCTGTTCCCGTTGCACCTGCTCCCGGCAGGCGGCGTTGCTGAATTCCCCGCTGAGGTCCTGCAGGTAATGCACCAGTTCGTGCACGACGACACTGC
>MGYT01000171.1:0-12851 GCA_001801865.1 Gammaproteobacteria bacterium RIFCSPLOWO2_02_FULL_61_13 | reverse complement strand
GTTCCGCTATCCCTGCGTCACACGGTCGCCTGCGAAACATCCCGCTCACACCGAACTAGCCGAGTTTCCTGAATACCAGCGTCGCATTCGTGCCGCCAAAACCGAAACTGTTGGACATCACCGTGCGCAGGCCGGCGTTGTCGATGCGCTTGCGCACGATGGGCATGTCCGCCGCCGCGGGATCCAGCGTTTCGATGTTTGCCGACGCGCAGATGAAATCATGCTTCAGCATCAGCAACGAAAAGATGGCCTCGTTGGCGCCGGCCGCGCCGAGGCCGTGGCCGGTCAGCGACTTGGTGGAATTGATGTGTGGCGGCCGGTTCACGAACAACTCGCGGATGGCCCCGAGTTCGGCGATGTCGCCTGCTGGTGTGCTGGTGGCATGGGCATTGATGTAATTTACCGGCGTATCCACGGAGGCGAGGGCCTGCTGCATGCAGCGCAGGGCACCTTCGCCCGACGGCTTCACCATGTCGACGCCGTCGGAGGTGGCGCCGTAGCCCAGGATCTCGGCGTAAATTTTCGCATTTCGCGCGCGCGCATGTTCGAGTTCCTCCAGCAGCAGAATGCCGCCACCGCCGGAAATCACGAATCCATCCCGGTTGGCGTCGAAGGCGCGCGAGGCCACCTGCGGGCGGTCGTTATACTTCGAAGACAGGGCGCCCATGCTGTCGAACAACAATGTGCCGGTCCAGTGCACCTCGTCCCCGCCGCCGGCGAAGATCATGTCCTGCCTGCCGTTCTGGATGATCTCCCACGCATTGCCGATGCAGTGGGCGCTGGTGGCGCAGGCGGAACTGATGGAGTAGTTCACACCCTTGATTTTGAATGCCACGGCCAGGCACGCGCTGCAGGTGCTGGCCATGACCCGCGGCACCAGGGTCGGTCCAACCTTGCGCGCGCCCTTTGCCCGCAGCGTATCCGCCGCTGCGACCATGTTCTCGGTGGAAGAGCCGCCGCTGCCGACAATCAGGCCCACGCGCGGATCGGAAACGGATTCGTCGCCCAGGCCGGCGTCGGCGATGGCGTCGCGCATGGCCAGATAGGCGAAGGCTGCCGCATCGCCCATGAAGCGTTTCAATTTGCGGTCAATCAGCGCGTCCAGGTCGAGACGGATGGGTCCATGCACGTGGGAGCGGAAACCCAGGCGTTCGTATTCCGCGCAATGTTCAATGCCGGACCTGGCATCTCGCAGCGACGCCACCACCTCATCCTGGCTGGTGCCGATGCTGGATTTGATGCCGATGCCGGTGATGACGACTCTGCGCATGATGGCGCGCCTATTCCACGAATTCAGTGACGGTTCGGAAGAGTCCGACGCGAAGGTCCTTGGCCAGGTAGATGGGTTTGCCATCCACCGCCATATGACCGTCCCCGACTCCCATGACCAGTTTGCGCTTGATGATGCGCTTGATATTGATTGTATATGTCACGACTTTGTTCTCCGGTGTCACCTGGCCGCCGAATTTTACCGCACCGGCGCCCAGTGCCCGACCGCGGCCCGGCGCCCCGGTCCAACCCAGGTAAAATCCCACCAGTTGCCACATTGCATCCAGTCCCAGGCAGCCCGGCATGACCGGGTCATTAACAAAGTGGCACTGGAAAAACCACAATTCCGGGTTGATATCCAGTTCCGCCACCAGCAATCCCTGCCCGTATTCGCCGGCATCGGCCCGGATGTCCAGGATCCGATCGAACATGAGCATGTTGGGGAGGGGCAGTTGCGCATTGCCGTCGCCGAACAGTTCGCCCCGCCCGCAGGCCAGCAGTTCATCGCGATTGAATTGGTGTCGGTCGGAGAAGGGCATAAAACAAACATTATCTCATTTTGGCGGGTCTTTTTCCCGTTCCCAATGCCCGATTACACCGGGGCTGACGGTGCTCATTCGAAGGTAGAATATCGAATGTCGAATAACCGCAGGGTCGCTTCGATGACTTTGAGGCGCTGCTACATTCGACATTCTATATTCGATATTCGATACTCGATATTCTTAAATTGCCTCGGCGGCAGGTAATTTCATGTATTTCCGGAGAATCCAATGAAGTCCAATGGTCAAAACCCCCTTCCGCGACGGCACAGCGTCGGTGTGAAGATCGGCGCCGTCCAGGTGGGCGGTGGCGCGCCGGTGGTGGTGCAGTCCATGACCAATACCGACACCGCGGATGCCGCCGGCACCGCCGCGCAGATCCAGCAATTGGCCGCCGCCGGCTCGGAACTGGTGCGCATTACCGTCAATACCGAGGAGGCCGCGGCCCAGGTGGCGCCCATCCGCGACATCCTGGCGGCGAAGGGATGCCGGGTCCCGATCATCGGTGACTTTCATTACAACGGCCATTTATTGCTGACCAAATACCCGCACTGTGCCGAGGCCCTGGCCAAATACCGGATTAATCCCGGCAATGTCGGTTTCGGCCGGAAAAAAGACAGCCAGTTCTCCACCATGATCGAGAAGGCCATCGAATATGCGAAGCCGGTGCGCATCGGGGTGAACTGGGGCAGCCTGGACCAGGACCTGGCGACGCACATGATGGACGAAAATGCGAAACGCTCCGAGCCGCTTTCCGCGGATGCGGTGATGCAGGAAGCGCTAATCGTCTCTGCGCTGCAAAGCGCCGCGCGCGCCGAGGAGTTGGGCCTGTGCCGGGATCGCATCATTCTTTCGTGCAAGGTCAGCGGTGTGCAGAAGTTGATCGCGGTGTACCGGGATCTGGCCGCGCGCTGCGACTACGCCCTGCATCTCGGCCTGACCGAGGCGGGCATGGGATCCAAGGGCATCGTTGCCTCCACGGCGGCCCTCGGCGTCTTGCTGCAGGAGGGTATCGGCGACACCATCCGCATTTCACTGACGCCGGACCCGGGTGGTGATCGGTCGCGCGAGGTCATTGTGGCCCAGGAAATACTGCAGACCATGGGCTTGCGCAGCTTTACACCGCTGGTGACGGCCTGTCCCGGTTGTGGGCGCACCACGAGCACGGTGTTCCAGGAACTCGCCAACAACATCCAGGCCTATGTGCGCAGCCAGATGCCAATCTGGCATGACCAGTATCAGGGCGTGGAAGAGATGACCCTGGCGGTTATGGGTTGCGTGGTCAACGGCCCGGGCGAGAGCAAGCATGCGGACATCGGCATCAGCCTGCCGGGTACCGGTGAAGTGCCTTCCGCCCCGGTGTTTGTGGACGGCAAGAAGGTGACAACGTTGCGCGGGGATAATATCGCGGCCGAGTTCCGGAAGATTGTGGATGAGTATGTGGAGAAGAAGTACGAAAGAAGGTAGATGGCAGGAGGTAGAGAAAGGTACTCGTGCCATCAGACCCGTGGTTCTCTACATTCCACCTTCCGTTTCCGCCTGCCACTCCAGCACGTTCAATTCGATCAAAGCGAACGCCAGCAGCCACAGGAACGCATCCCAGAAATCCAGGAACGTTCCGGCGTAGCCCCAATACAATGCGCACACCAGCAGCACGCTGTACAAGGCCGCCTTCAGTCCCTCGCTGACCTTCAGTATGCGGCCTTGCAAGTGGCCCTTGAGTTGCAGTCGCACATCAATTTCCAGCAGCAGCACGATCAACAGCCAGTTGCCGGCATTGATAACGTCTGTCCAGGCCAGTTTGCGCGCGGCATCCAGCGTGGCCTGGTCGCTTACCAGCAAAGCGGGGGCCTCAGCCAACTGCCAGACCGGCGCGCCTTGCGCCAGTGCGGCGCAGTTGCCGGAGTCCAGCGCCACAAACTCTTTCAGACTGACCAGCACCGAAACGCCGGCGGTTGTTAATGCGCACAGTTCCCCCGCCGGCAGCGGTGTGACCCGGTAAAGTTCCAGGCACTGGAGCAGATAACCGTAAAATGCATAGATAATGAACAGGTAGCACGCGGCGCGGATGCCATGCAGCACCCAACGCAGCCGTCCTTGCAGCAGGGCGTCGGCCAACACGAAGGTTTCCAGTTCAAACAGCAGCAGCAGCGCCACCCAGGCCGCTGTATCAATGGTTTGCGTAAACCCCTCGATTAGGATGTCGAGGCCGATCTCTCCCGGGTGCGTGTGTTGCGCGGCCTGCCACTCCGCGCGTAAAAACATGACGACGTTGACGGCCAGCAACAGATAAATGGTGTATTTGACGGCCGTGTAGATGCCGGCGGGGACGAGTACGGTGCGTGCGGCTTTGGACATTGGGTCGGCGGTGGTTGCCGGCAAAGTGTATCCGCAAAGTGGGCCTCATTTCCGCCCCCGCGTCCCGAGCTGATTCTCATCCCGGGTGCGCTTGGGTACACTGCGCAGCATGTCAGAACCAGCAATTTACCCGGTGCCCGAGTCCGTGGCGGCGCAGGCCCATATCCGGCGCGAGGATTATCGCGCCATGTATGCGGAGTCGGTCAGTGACGCGGACGGATTCTGGGCCGCGCAGGCGGACAAATTCATTACCTGGTTCCGCAAATGGGATCGGGTGCAGAACTGGGATTTTCACGACGTATACATCCGCTGGTTTGAAGGCGCGCGCCTGAATGTGTCTTACAACTGCCTCGACCGTCACCTGGCGCAGCGCGCCGAGCAGACTGCGATCATCTGGGAGGCCGACGATCCGGCGGTCTCGCGCCGCATCACCTACCGGGAATTGCACGAAAGTGTCTGCCGCTTCGCCAATGTGCTCAAGTCCCGTGGCGTTCAGAAAGGTGACCGCGTCTCCATTTACATGCCCATGATTCCGGAGGCCGCCGTGGCCATGCTGGCATGCACGCGCATCGGCGCCGTACATTCGGTGGTGTTCGGCGGCTTTTCGCCGGAGGCATTGAAGGACCGGGTCATCGATTCCGACTGCAAGGTGGTCGTCACCGCGGATGAAACGGTACGCGGCGGCCGCAAGACGCCGCTGAAAGGCAACACCGACAAGGCCTTGGATCAATGCCCGGGCGTGCATACGGTCATTGTCGTGCGGCGCACCGGCGGGCAGGTGGACTGGTTTCCGGAGCGGGACGTGTGGTTTCACGAGGCGGTGCAGGCCGCCTCCACGCAATGTCCGCCAGAGGAAATGGAGGCCGAGGACCCGTTGTTCATCCTTTATACCTCAGGTTCCACCGGCAAGCCCAAGGGCGTGTTGCACACCACGGCGGGCTATCTTTTGCACGTCGCCATGACCCTCCGTTATGTATTCGATTACCACGAAGGTGAAGTGTTTTGGTGCACCGCGGACGTGGGCTGGGTCACCGGACACAGCTACATCCTCTATGGTCCACTGTGTAACGGCGCCACCACGTTGATGTTCGAAGGCGTGCCCACGTATCCGGATGCCGGGCGCTTTTGGCAGATTATCGATAAACACAACGTGAACATCTTCTACACCGCGCCCACGGCATTGCGGGCGTTGATGGGCATGGGCGACGCCTGGGTCAGGAAATACAAGCGCAGCAGTCTGCGTATCCTCGGCTCGGTGGGCGAACCCATCAACCCGGAGGCCTGGGAGTGGTATCACCGCGTGGTCGGGGAGCGCCGTTGTCCCATCGTGGATACCTGGTGGCAGACCGAGACCGGCGGGATCCTGATCACCGCGCTGCCGGGAGCCACCGACCTGAAGCCGGGTTCCGCGACGCTGCCGTTCTTTGGTGTCGAGCCCTGCCTGGTCGACGACAAGGGCAACGAACTCAGCGGCGCCGCAGAGGGGGCGTTGTGCATCAAGCGCCCGTGGCCGGGATTGATGCGGACTGTCTTCGGGGATCATCAACGTTTCGTGGACACCTATTTCAGGATGTTTCCGGGCCGGTATTTCACTGGTGACGGCGCGCGCCGGGATGCCGATGGTTACTACTGGATCACCGGCCGCATCGATGACGTAATTAATGTATCCGGCCACCGATTGGGGACGGCGGAGGTGGAAAGCGCGCTGGTGTTGCACCCGGACGTGGCGGAGGCTGCCGTCGTGGGTTATCCCCACGACATCAAAGGCCAGGGCATCTATGCCTATGTGACATTGATGGCGGGCACGCGGCCTTCCGAGGCGTTGCGCAAGGATCTGATCCAGCATGTGCGCAAGGTCATCGGCCCCATTGCGACACCGGATGTCATCCAGTGGGCGCCCGGGTTGCCGAAGACCCGCTCCGGCAAGATCATGCGGCGGATTCTACGCAAGATTGCCGCCAATGAACTGGAGAACCTGGGTGACATCAGCACGCTGGCTGATCCGGGTGTGGTCGGGGATCTGGTCGCCCATCGCGGCGGTGAAACAAGTTAGGCCTTTTGAGCCTGTAAGCGTTTGAACCAGATAAAGAATAAGGCGAAGCCCCCCCTGGATTTGGCCGCTGTTGACAGGACCCGTGGCATGGTCTATTGTGCACTGCAACAATGTTGCAGTGCACAACGGCCATTTTAGCCAGGAGATTCCCATGAACACCACATTCTTTGAGTCGTTTGCCACACCCGCCAAGTTGCCCCTGAAATCCATTGAAGATCTGGGCGCCATCCATGCCCGCGCCTTCAAGCGTATTGCTGAATTGCAGGTTTCCGTCGCCACCCTCGGTATTGAAGGGAACGTGGAGCAGGCGCGCCTGTTGTCCGACACCGGGAATTATTCCGGCCTGGTCGCCGCGCAGTCTGCACTCGCCGGCAGCATGGGCAACCGCTGGCTGGCAATTTCCCGTTCGGCTGCCGATGTGGTCACGCAGACCCGTGACGAACTGAATGCATGGATGAAGAATAGTTTCGAAGTGGCGAAACTGGATGAGAAGCGTGCCGCGAAGTCGCGCACGGCCAGCAAGCCTGCGCGTCGCAGCGCCGGCAAGAAAGCCGCCTGATATCCCGACCGCATCCGGCAGATCCGGATGTCTGTCAGTAAACCAGGCCCGCAGCATGGTTGTTCCTTGCTGCGGGCTTTTCTTTTAATGGCCATGAGATCGGGGCGCCCGGTATAATTCACGCACAATGACACTTCAGACCGGAACCCTGTCACGGCCGGCCTCCGGCCTGGTGATCAGCGGCGCCATCACGCCTGCCTACGAAACCATCCTGACCCGGGATGCGCTTGCCTTTGTCGAAGACTTGATCCGGCGCTTTACGCCGCAGGTGCAGGAGTTGCTTGCCCTGCGCGTGGCGCGCCAGTTGCGTCTCGATGCCGGGGAATTGCCGGACTTTCTGCCTGAGACAGCCGCGGTGCGCAGTGGAGACTGGACGGCCACACCCCTCCCGCCGGCATTGCTGGATCGTCGCGTCGAGATCACCGGTCCGGTGGACCGCAAGATGATCATCAATGCGCTCAATTCCGGCGCGCGCGTATTCATGGCGGATTTCGAGGATGCCTCGTCCCCCACCTGGCAGGTAATGATGGAAGGCCAGGTGAATGTGCGCGATGCCGCCGCCGGAACCATCGAGTGGACGGCAGAAAATGGCAAGAGCTACCGGCTGAACCCGCAAACAGCCGTTTTAATGGTGCGGCCGCGCGGTTGGCACATGGTCGAGTCCCATGTCCAGGTGGATGGCTTCCCCGTGCCTGCCGCCCTGTGGGATTTTGGCCTGTGTCTTTTCCACAATGCGCGCGCGTTGATGGCCAAGGGTCACGGACCGTATTTCTATCTGCCCAAGATGCAGTCCCATCTTGAGGCCCGGCTCTGGAATGACGTATTCCTCCATGCGCAGCACGCCCTCGGACTCCCGCGCGGCACCATTCGCTGTACGGTGCTCATCGAGACCATCCTGGCGGCGTTTGAGATGGACGAGATCCTGTATGAATTGCGCGAGCACGCGGCGGGTCTCAATTGCGGGCGCTGGGACTTCATCTTCAGCATGATTAAATGTTTCCGCCGCCATCCGGATTTTGTGCTGCCAGATCGCAGCCAGGTATCCATGGCGACCCATTTCCTGGAGTCTTATTCGTTGTTGCTGATCCAGACCTGCCACCGGCGCGGTGTGCATGCCATGGGCGGCATGGCGGCGCAAATTCCCATCAAGAATGACCCGGCGGCCAATGAGCTTGCGATGCTCAAGGTGCGCAAGGACAAGGAGCGCGAGGCGCGCAATGGTCATGACGGGTCCTGGGTCAGCCATCCGGCACTGGTGCCGCTGTGCGAGGAGGTCTTCAATCAATACCTGGCCGGCCCCAATCAAATCGACAAGAAACTGGACGGTCTCAGGATTACCCGTGACGACCTGTTGCAGGTGCCCGAGGGCGCGATTACCAGCCGCGGCCTGATGGACAATGTCAGCGCCGCGTTGCGTTACACCGAGTCCTGGCTCAGCGGCCAGGGTGCCGTGCCCTTGTACAACCTGATGGAAGATGCGGCCACGGCCGAGATTGCCCGGGCGCAATTGTGGCAATGGTGTCATTTCCCGGGTGGCAAACTGGATGACGGGCGCAAGATCACCGTGGAGCAGGTGCGGGAACTCATTGCCCATGAGCTTGAAGGCATCCGCCTGCAGTTTGGCGAGGAGCATTTTGCCGCGCGCAAATACCGGATCGCGGCGCAATTGCTGGAGCGCATGATCGCCAGCGAGGTGCTGCCGGATTTCCTCACCCTTGAGGCGTACGATTACCTGGAACGCTGAATTATTGGGACTTGAAGAATTTCCGGGTAAATGGGGTCGGGTAAATGGGGTCAGGTTTATTTTCGCCGGTCGATATCTTCGAAGTGGAAATATTGGTTAGGCGCGAAAATAAACCTGACCCCATTTACATTTACTCCGCCATCAACTTATGGGACAAAGTGACAATCCTTTCCACGTAACCGACTGGGCCGCGCTGCAGCGCCGCTACCTGGATGCGCTGCAGGCATTGGGATTCCCCGGCAACCCGGGTTCGGTATCCGCTGCCAGTCCCTGGCATAACGCTTTCGACTACTGGTGGCAGGGTGTGAGCGCATCATTACCCGCGGAGCAGAGGTCGTTCTTCGCTGACCTGGTGCGCCAGTCCGGTGCCTTTCTCGCCTGCGCGGAATTTTTTACGCCGTTGACCGCCGTGCTGGCGCGTCAACCAGCCGCCGGACCCGATTGGGAACGCGAGGTTCGGCGTCAATTCGAGGCGCTGCAACAGCAACTGGCCGCCGGCACGCCGCCGCCAGGCATGGAATCGCTGTTGGGCGCCTGGAAGCTGCCTGATGATCTGTGGCAGCGGACCAGCGCGTTGTTTGCGCGCCTGCCGGACGAATTACTGCGGCCGATCCCTGGTGCTGCCCCGTTGGGAGGAAACCAGTCCGGCAATGCGGACGCACTCCGGGAAGGGGCGCGCCTGTGGCAGGAATACCAGCAGGTGCTGTCTGAATACCTGCGCATGTTGTCCACTGCCGCGCGCAACGGGCTGAATCGATTGCAGGAACAACTGCTGGGCGGAGCGCAGGTGCCAAACCTGCGTGCACTCTACGACCTGTGGGTCGAGTGCGGCGAAACCGCATTCAACGAAATGATGGCCGGGGCGGAATTCGCCGCTTGTTTCGCCCGGCTGGTGAATGCCCTGTCATCATTCAAACTGCACACGCGCCGGATGATCGACGCCGGACTTGAGTCCATGCACCTGCCCACGGCGCAGGCGCTGGGCACGATGCAAGAGCGGGAGGCCGGCATGCGCAGCGAGCTGCGCGCGGCCCGGGTCCGGCAACAGGCGGACCGGGAAACCCTGCTGCGCCTGCAACGGGAGCTGGAGGCATTGCGGCCTGCCGCCCCGAATACCGCGCCCGTGCAGGCCGGCGAGACTGGAGACTAGCCCCATGCCGCCGGTCGCCCTGGATCCCGAATCTGTCGCGCAGGAAGTGCTGGCGTTCAATACTCGGCTGGCGCGGGGCCTGAGCACCTTCACGCAGCTGGGGGACGTGCAGGTCGGTGTCTCGCCGCGTACTTCGGTGCACCGGCAGGACAAGGTGGTGTTGTATCACTACGACCCGCAGGTGCCGGACCCGCTCGCGGTTCCGGTCCTGATCTGCTATGCGCTGGTGAATCGGCCCTACATGGCCGATCTGCAGGAAGGCCGATCCCTGATCCAGGGCATGTTGAAGCAGGGCCTGGACGTCTACCTGATTGATTGGGGTTACCCCGATGCCGGCGATCAATCGCTGACGCTGGATGACTATATCAATGGCTACCTGGATCGATGCGTGGATTTCATCCGCGCAAAGCATGGACTTGCGCGCATCAACCTGCTGGGTATCTGCCAGGGTGGCACATTCAGCCTGTGTTACACGGCGCTGCACCAGGACAAGGTTCAAAACCTCATCACCACGGTGACCCCGGTGGACTTCCACACACCGCGGGATCTGCTCAGTCACCTGGTGCGGCAGGTGGACGTTGACCTGATGGTGCGCGCCTTCGGCAACACGCCGGGGGAATTGCTGAACTGGATCTTCCTGACCCTGAAACCCTTCCGCCTCATGGGCCAGAAATACGTGGATTTTGTCGACAGCATGGATGATCCGGAGAAGGCGCGAAATTTCCTGCGCATGGAGAAATGGATCTTCGACAGCCCGGATCAGGCCGGGGCTGCGTTCCTGCAGTTTTTGCGGGATTTTTACCAGGCCAATGGCCTGGTCAAGGGCACGGTCCGGATCGGAGATCAGCCCATCGACCTGCTGGCCATCACGGTGCCGGTTCTGAACATCTTTGCCCGGGATGACCACCTGGTGCCCCCGGATGCCAGCAAGGCGCTCGGCGGCTGTATCAGCAGCAGCGACTACACGGAGCTCGAATTTCCCGGCGGGCACATCGGCATCTATGTCAGCGCCCGCGCACAGGAAATGCTGCCGCCGGCGATTGCCGCGTGGCTCGCCGATCGGGTGCAGGCGTGAACGCGTTGACCGGCAAATCGCCGCAGCGCAAACTGTGCGCATTCGGCGGATTCAATGCAATTCCATCAGAGGCTTGAACCAAATTGTCCCTGCTTGTACACCATCGAGCCGAAGATCATGGTGTGCTTCAACTATACCGCTGACATGGAAAAATGCGTGGTGATGCTTAACATCCATCTTTTCAAGCGGCCATGGGCCCAGCACCTGCGCTATGAGGTGGATCAGATCACGGACGCATTGATGGAAGAAACGGGAAAGTTCTTGCTCGGACAGCCGAACCGGTTCATGGAGCTGTCCGGGAACTTCATCCCGGACGCTACGCGTGAGCAGTTGCGCAACGAACTGAGCCGGGAAAAGGAACGGGGGGAGAAGGCGCGGCCACAGCCGGAAGCGGCGGCGCCGGAGAACAAGTCCGGCGGGTTGTTCGGGCGCCTGAAAAAATAGGGCGCCGATCAATCGGCCGGTGTTCCGGCGGCGGACAGCAGCCGCACCTCTTCGGGTGTCAGGTGACGCCAGGCGCCCTTGGCCAGTGTGCCCAGCCGCAGTGGCCCGATCCCGATCCGGATCAGACGCAGCACGTTGCAGTCGCAGGCAGCGAGCAGCCTGCGCAGGTGCCGGTTCTTCCCTTCTTCGAGCGTGATTTCCAGCCAGGCATTGCGCCCGCCGCGTCGCAATTCGCGCGCCGCCTTCACCCGTAACAGTTCACCGTCGACCCGCACTCCCTGGTGCAACCGGGCAAGAAAGCCCGCATCGGGCATCCGTCCGATTTGCACGTGGTACAGCTTGTCCACTTGGGTGGCCGGATCGGTGATGACCGAATTCCAGGCGCTGTCGTTGCTGAGCAGCAGCAGGCCTTCACTGGCCTGGTCGAGCCGGCCCACGGGTGCAAGGTAGGGAAGTGCGGCGCCGGCAAGACATTCATACACCGTGGCGCGGCCTTTCTCGTCCGCGCGCGTGGTGACCAGGCCGCGCGGCTTGTTGAGCGCGATGTAGACGCGCGCCGGTGCCAGTGCGGGTTCGCCATTGATCGTGATCTGTGCGCGCGCGGGATCGATGCGCAACTCCGGATCATGTACTGTGCGTCCATTGATCTGCACCGCGCCGGCATGAATCAGCGCCTGTGCCTGGGTGCGGGAGCAGATGCCCAGTTTCGACAGGGTCCGGGCCAGGCCGTTGAGTGTGGAATGCTTGCGCCCGTTCATCCCGCCCCCCCGATCAGGTGAAGAAATCTCTGACAAGTCCGGAGCCTGTCCCCGCGAAAGCGGGGAATGGACGTGTTCAGAGCATGGGCAGTGCAGGGATGCACTGCCATTTTCAATGACGATCAAGTCATTGAAAATGTGAGGCAAGCAAAAACCACGCTTTTGTCGCAGACTATCCATGGTCTGCGCCCTGCAGGCGCCCTTCGGGCGACCCGATTTGCTCCAGGCAAATCGGTCGCTTGCTGACCGCCATGGATGGCGGAAATGCAGAAAATGCAGGAGCAATTTTCTGCCGTCCTCTGACAGGTCCAGGATGGACCTGTTCAGAGCATTTTAAAGATACCCGCTATCCTTGAACCAGCGGATCGCATCCTCAATGGCGGCGCGCGCCGGCCGTGAGACGTAGCCCAGGTCCTGCTGGGCCTTGGCCGAGCTGAAATACATGTGTTTGCGCGCCATGCGCACGCCGTCCACGGTGGCAAAGGGTTCGCGCCCGGTGACCTGTGACACAGCTTCCGCCAGCCATGCGATGGGCAGCACGACGCCATGCGGCAACCGGAAACGTGGCGCCGGCCGGCTGCCGACGGTGGCGATCGTGTGCAGGATGTCGCGCAGGCTGAGATTTTCACCGCCGAGCACATAGCGCTGGCCGATGCCGCCGCGTTGAAATGCCAGCCAGTGGCCTTCGGCCACGTCTTCCACGTGCACGACGTTGAGGCCCGTGTCCACATAAGCCGGCATGCGCCCGGCCAGCATGTCTACGATAATCCGTCCGGTGGGCGTGGGGCGGATGTCGCGCGGGCCGATGGGGGCGGACGGGTTGACGATCACCACCGGCGCCCCTTCGTTTGCCGCCAGTTGCAGCACGGCCTCTTCGGCCAGGTACTTGGAGCGCTTGTAAT
>MGYT01000170.1:13349-14406 GCA_001801865.1 Gammaproteobacteria bacterium RIFCSPLOWO2_02_FULL_61_13 | reverse complement strand
GCCGCGCTCTGCACGCGCTGGCAGCTCGCGTCGAAGCCGCCGCGGCGCAGCGCCCGCAGTATCAGCCGGGCGTCGTCTTCGGAATCTTCGACCAGGAGGACCTTGATCGGCTTGCTAAGCGGGGATGGCATAGCCCTTCTCCTGGAACAGCTTCAGGCAGGCATCGACCACCGCGGGATCGTAGGCAGAGCCCCGCCCGCGCTCGATCTCGGCGAGCGCGCGTTCGATGCCGAAACCGGCGCGATAGGGCCGGTGCGACGTCATCGCCTCGACCACGTCGGCGACGGCGAGGATGCGTGCTTCGAACAGGATCGCATCGCCTTTGAGTCCCTGCGGATAGCCGCTGCCGTCGAGGCGTTCGTGATGTTGCAGCGCGGCTTCGGCCACCGGCCAGGGAAACTCCACCGGCGCGAGAACCTCGTAGCCGGCCCGCGCGTGTTCCTTGATCAATTCGAACTCGATGGCGCTGAGTTTGCCGGGTTTGGCGAGGATTTCGGACGGAATGATGATCTTGCCGACGTCGTGCAAATAGCCGGCAACGCGCAGACCCTCCTGGCGGTGCGCGTCAAAGTCGAGCGCGGCGCCGAGCGCGGCCGCGATCTCGCCCACCCGCCGCTCGTGCCCGGCGGTGTAGGCATCGCGCATCCCGCTGATCGTGGTGGCGACGGTCACGGTGCGCATGAATGCGCTCTCCAGTTGCGCAACATAGCGCTGGATCTGCTCCTCGGCGCGCTTTTTTTCCGAAATATCCTGCATCATGCTGATGATCGCGGGGCGGCCGTTGCGTGTCGCGCGCGATCCATGCACGCCGACGTCGATCACGCAGCCGTCTTTGCGGACGGCCCTGAATTCGTAGCTGATTTTGTCGATTTCGCCGTCGATCCTGCGGCGTATGTTTTCCGTCACCCTGCCGCGGTCCGCTTCGGCGACCAGGGACAGAACGTCGAGGTTGATCAGTTCGTCCGCGCTGGCGTAGCCGAAAATGTCGAGGAAGCGCTGGTTGGCGTAGCGGATCCTGTTGTCCTGGATAATGTAAATACCGGCGATCGATTGCTCG
>MGYT01000170.1:11933-13322 GCA_001801865.1 Gammaproteobacteria bacterium RIFCSPLOWO2_02_FULL_61_13 | reverse complement strand
GCACGCAGCGACTGCTCCGCCTGCCTGCGCTCGGTGATGTCGTGGCCGACGCCGCGGTAGCCCGTGAACCTGCCGGCGGCGTCGAACAGGGGGTCGCCGCTGATCGAGATATGGCGCGCGGTGCCATCGCTGCCCGGGCGCGAAATCTCGAAATTGCGGAATGGCTGGTGCGCATCGAGCAGCGCGCGGTGCGCCGCCCAGCCAGCCGCATCCGGCGCTAGATGCGGCAATTCCCAGCGGCGCTTGCCGATGAACGTGCCCGCGCGGAATTGCGCTACCGCGCTGGGCTTTCTGTCCGCGCCGCGTATGGTGAAGCGGTGCTCGGCATCGGTCTCCCAGTAGAAATCCGAGGACATGGCGGTGAGGCTGCGAAAGCGCGCCTCGCTTTCGACCAGGTCGCGCTGCGCCTGCCGGTGCGCGGCGCGCATCGCCGCTTCCTTGAGCTCGCGCGCGAGCGCCGGCGCGAGCCGCTCGATGTGCTTTTTCATCACATAGTCGCTGGCGCCGGCTTTCATCGCCTGCACGGCGATTTCCTCGCCGATGGTGCCGGAGACGAGGATGAAGGGGATGTCCAGGCCCGCGGCCTTGTACAGCCGCAGCGCTTCGAGGCCGGAAAAGCCCGGTATTCGGTAATCCGCGAGGAGCGCGTCCCAGCCGCCGCGCGCGAGCGCCGCCTGCAGCGCGTCGGCGCTGTCGACGCGCTCATACGCGGCGTCGAAGCCATCGTGGCGCAATGCCCGCAATGCAAGGCGGGTGTCGTCTTCGGAGTCCTCGACGACGAGGATCTTGATCGGCTGGTTCACGCTGTTGTTCCCTCCGGCGGCGGCTGATTGGTCATCGACTAGCAAGGATGGCTTTGCCCATCTGGTCCATGTTCGGAATCCTTCACATTGAAAAAAAACGTTGCCCCTTCGCCTTCCTTCGCCTCGGCCCGGATGCTGCCTTCGTGGCGGCGGAGGATGCGCTGCACGATCGCCAGGCCGATGCCGGTGCCGGGGAAATCGTCCGCGTGGTGCAGGCGCTGGAATGCGCCGAACAGCCGGTCCGCGTAGCGCATGTCGAAACCGACGCCGTTGTCGGCGACGAAATACTGCGTTCGACCGGCGCGCTGCAGCGCGCCGATGCGAATCAGCGCCTTTTCGGTCCGGCCGGTAAACTTCCACGCGTTCGCGAGCAGGTTTTGCAGGGCGATGCGCATCAGCGCCGCATCGACGCGTACGCTCAAGCCGGGCTCGATTGCCCATTGCACCGGGCGGCCTGGGTGTTCCTGCTCCAGGGTATCGGCGATCTCGCGCGCCATCGCGGCGAGGTCCACGCGCACCGGCTCGAGCTCGGCACGCGTCACCTGCGACAGCCGCAGCAGATCGTCGATCAGCGCGGCCATGCGCT
>MGYT01000170.1:1389-11892 GCA_001801865.1 Gammaproteobacteria bacterium RIFCSPLOWO2_02_FULL_61_13 | reverse complement strand
AGCGCGGCCATGCGCTGGCTCGCGGCGCGGATGCGCGCGAGCGCGTCCTTGCCCTCCGCGTCCAGCTTGTCGCCGTAGTCATCGAGCAGCATCAGCGAAAACCCGTCCATGCTGCGCAAGGGCGCGCGCAAATCATGCGACACCGAATAGCTGAACGCCTCCAACTCCTGGTTCAAGGCGGAGAGATCGGCGTTCTTGCGCTCGATCTGCGCGAACGCCTCGCGCAGCGACTTGGTCATGGCCTCGAAATCCCTGGCCAATTCGCCGATTTCGTCGTCTCCGACTATCCCCAGCCGGTAGTTCCAGTTGCCGCCGGCGAGTTCGCCGGTTCCCGTCTGGAGGCGGACGATGGGTCCGAGAACGTCGCGACGGATGCGCCAGAATGTGCCGCCGGTGATCAGCGCGAACAGGACCAGTCCGGCCAGGATCACGAAACGCACGAGCTGCTGCGCCGAATTCGTGCGCTCGGCCGCCAGATCGATCAGGCGGAATGCCTTGCTCAAGCTGTCCTGCTGGACGATCAACAGCCGGTTGATCAACTGGGATTCGAATCGCCGCCTCGATACCTGGTCCGCGGCATCGGCACGCCCGATTGCCGGCGCGGACGAAAGCTCGGCAAAATAGCTGCGCACCAGCGCCCTGTTTTCGCGCAATTCGCTCACGATTGCCGTTTCCGCCGCTCCCGTGGCATTGCTGTTCGCGAGCAGGCTGTCGAGGCGCGCCGATACCGCGTGCCACTGCGCGCGCGCGCGTTCCAGCCGGTCCATGCGGTAGTCGACGGTCACCAGCCTCAATTCGGTAAGTCGACGTGCGATCTCGGCCGCTTGCTCGCGCTGGCGGTTGGCAAACTCGACTTCGGTATAGGCCCAGACGATGACCGCCGCGATCAGGCCGATCGCCGCAAACGCCGTGCCGGTTGCGAGCCTTTGTTTGGTGCTGATGTTCATCGACAGGCCAGGCGCTAGCGCACCACCGTCACGCGCTCGGGCTTCACTGCCAGCAGCGCGTCGAGGTACAGATGCGGCAGGAAGTTCGGGACCGGCCCGGCAGGCGCGTAGCCGCGCTCCATGGCCCAGCGCGATTCGTCTTCCAGGGTGAGCAGTTGCGATTGCTGCAAATCGACCTGGAATTCAAAATTCCGCCACGCCGGCCGCAGGGAATCGACCTCGACCTTCAGCCGCCCGGCGACGAGGTTCAATGCTTGTTCGGGCTGGGAGCGGTTGAACTGCTCCGCTTTCAGCATTGCACGGATGAATTTCTCGATCGCCCGCGGGTGATTTTTTAGAAAAAGCTGCTCACCGATCAGAAGAAAGTTGAGCGTGTATGCTTGAGCTTCGGTGAACAACAGGGCGTTCTTGCCCAGTGCGGTCTGCGCGTCGAACACGATAGGCTGCCAGGTCGCCGCCGCGTCGATGCTTCCGTCGACCAGCGCTTGCGCGGTCTTGTCGGGCGGTATGTCCACCAGTGTCACCGAATCGGGCGCGAGCCTGTGCCGGATCATAAATGCCCAGAGAAAGTACTCGCCGCTGGTGCCGAGGGTGACGCCGATTTTCTTGCCCACCAGATCGCGCGGCGCGGCGATGCCGCGATCGCGTCGCGCAACGACCGCGCTGTCGTTGGAGACGCTGAGCATGCTGGCTGCGTTTCCAATGGCCTCACCCTTCATGACGCCGAGGACAAAAGGCACCTCCGCCGCCGCCGCCAGGTCGGCTTTACGCTGCACCACCAGTTCGAGCGCCACCTTGCCGTGTGTGGTCGGCGTTATCGTCAGTTGCAGCCCTTCTTCGACGAAATAGCCCTTTTCCGCTGCGATGTGCAGCAAGGCGGCATGGGGCAGGCTGGGCAGCGCCAGGCGCAGCGTTTCAATCGTTGCCGGCGGCGCTGGCGGCTGCTTGCGCGTGCCCAGGAATCCGAGCGCCAGCGCCACCACGACCGCCGCGCCGATGGCGAGCATCAGGTATTTGCGCGCTTGCGTGCCGCTATGCATATTCGCTTCCGCGGGCGCCGAAGCGCCCGGGCAGAAAATCGTGCAACAGGGATTGGAGTTCCACGGCAAACCCGGCTTTCGAAATCACCGCGTCCGCGCCCGCCTGCGCCGCGGCGCACCGGTACGCCTCGTTATCGTCCACCACGCAGACGATGCGCAGGCCGGGACGCGCCTGCCGCAGCAATTGCAGCGCATCCACGGGCAGGGCCTCGAGCGCCGCCCAATCGATGAGCGCGAGATGCGCCTGGGTGGCCGGGATCATCAAGCCGGCGAGCGCCAGGCTGGGCGCGACGCCGGCCAGCGCGAGGCGCGCATCGCCGCCGACATAGCGCGCCAGCGAACGGGAGAAGCCTTCGCTCAAGCCGATGAGAAAAATGCGCACGGGTTCTTCTCCAGCAATCGATTCCATGGACCGAAGCCTAGGCCGGGGCGCGGCCGCCGCCCATCGGGGGAACCCTGAATGCCGCGGTGGGAAAGCCTGATTCCGGGGGCGCAAATGCGCCGCTTCAGCCCGCGGGGGCGAACCGGGCGAAGCGCGGATGCGTGGCGGGCCGGTGCGGCGACAAATCGCCGGCAGGCGAAGCCCGGATGCAGCGCAGCGCCTCTCAAGGGGATTCCCCGCCATGGGAGATCGAGACCTCCGGGGCGCAATCCGGGATCGGTGTTGGAGCGGAGTCAATCCTGGATTCCGGCGCTGTGCGCCTGCATCCGAGTTACGCTTGCCGGCTTTCCGCTTGCACCGGAATAATGGGACTGAAATGCATCGCTGATCCGCTCTGGATTTGACTTTTAACCGATTGTTATATAGTCTGCTAACATCATATTACGCTGCTAATAGACTATGTACGATCCGGCAAAGGAAGGCTTTTCGCCGAGAATGTGTGCCATCGACTGCGCCCAGGTCGGGTTGTTGCGCGCCCTTGCAATGCGATTCGGTTATCGGCTTTTCCTGAAAGGCGGCATGGCGATGCGCGCATTGTTCGGCAGCTTGCGCCTGACCAAGGACATCGACTTCGAACGCGATCCCACGCTGTCGGGCATTAGTTTGCGCAGCGCGCTGCCGGCGGCGCTAAATGCCGCGGCCCTGGCAGCGTCCCTTCAAGCTCCCAGGGTTGCGATTACCAAGGATACGAACACCACCATCCGCGCTTCCCTGGGCGCGACCCTGGGCGCAACGGGCGAATCGGTCCAATACGAGGTCGAGATTTCCTGCCGCGGGCTGCCCCCGGTGGAGAACCTGGTGCACATCAGCGTTGTGCCCCCCCTCGCCTATCGAATGACGCCTTTTGGAGTGAACAGCTACGACCGGCACGCGCTGGCCGCCGCCAAGCTTGCCGCCTTGCATTCGGATAATCGAAGTGTTCCGCGCGACGTATTCGACTTGAACGACCTGATTGCCCATGGCGCAAATCCGGTATCGCTGCTTCGCGCGCGTGCCGAACCCGGGTGGCTGCGAGCCGTTTCCGCAAAGGCGATCGAACGCACGGGCGCCATTGGATGGGACCGCGCCTACGCGGAACTCGTGCCCTATTTGCCGAAGTCCGCCGCTGAACAACTCGATGCTTCACGCTGGGACGACCTGTGCTTGCGTGTCGCCGAAACCGTTGACGCCTGGGTCAAGGACGCGCAATGACAAGCAACTGGAAACGTCTGGCAGAGCTTGCGCTGATTTCCCCGGGCGCGCCTCGCGTAGTCACGATTCAGGACTTGCAATCCTATGCCATGCTGAATGCCGGGCGGCAGCCCTCGGCATCGGCGCTGACCCGCTGGGTGCGGAGCTTGAACGAAACCGGAAAATTGCAGCAGGTTACCCGAGGCGTCTACTTGAATCGCCTGGCGGGCCCGTCCGTGCACCCTGCCGAAGCTTCGCAATACATCCGGCGAGGCGCCGTCGTCAGCCTTGCCTGGGTACTCGAACGCTCGGGCGCCCTGAGCAACTTTGGCGACACGGTGACTTGCGTGGTGCCGCAAGGTTCGGATTTTTCGCCGCCCAGAGTGGGCGAGCGCCAAACGACAGCCGGACCGTTCAGGTTCTATGCCCTGCCAATCGCCGTCCTCAATGCAGGGCGGGAAAATATCGAGGATGTGCAGGATCTGCATTTCGCCTATCCGAGAGCGACTCCAGAGCGTGCGCTGCTCGATTGGATCTATCTTGGGGCCTCGGTTCGCAGCCGGCTCTCCCTGCCACCCGTTGACATTCAGTTGCATCAAATGAACCGGCCGCGGTTAAAGCGTTTGGCCGGGGCAATGGGCATCGCCCGGCAGTGGGCCGCGTGGCTTGAGCGCTGGAACAGCTATCAAGGCGCCGAGGATGTAAGGCAAAACGCGTCAGCGGTCCTCGGC
The DNA here is from genome assembly GCA_001801865.1 of Gammaproteobacteria bacterium RIFCSPLOWO2_02_FULL_61_13. Lineage (GTDB taxonomy): Bacteria > Pseudomonadota > Gammaproteobacteria > Eutrophobiales > Eutrophobiaceae > 2-02-FULL-61-13. The sequence continues at coordinate 7,562 of MGYT01000170.1, read as the reverse complement.
CTGTAGCGGCCGTTGTTAGTCAACATGCGCGCGCCGGCACCTTCGACCGCGATTTTGCCCGCCTCGCGCGCAAGCTGCGGACCGCGCCGCCGGTCGGGTTCGCGCTCAAGTAGCCGGTAGCGTTACGCCACAGCGGGCCCGCGGGATGCGCCGCGCCGGTGGCGCGGGCGCTAGGCGCGCAGCAAGCGGCAAGGCAGACGAAGCGCGCGCGCGGCGCGGGCCAGTTGTGCGTCCGCGGTAAGCAAGGCCGCGGCGTCGAGCGCCGCGACCGAGAGGTGCAGGGCATCGAGGGTGCGCAGCGGCGGGCTGAACGCCTCGACCCAGCGGCGCGCCTGCTCGTAGTGGGCGGCGCCGATTTCGATGTTGCGATACAGCCCGTCTTCCTGGTGCGTCCGAAACGCTTCGATTGCCGCCCGCGCCGCGCCCGGAGCGAGTTCCCGCGCGCGGACCTTGCGTGCGAGTACCGAGGCGAATTCGAGTCCGACCAGCGCCGAGATGGAGGGCGTGTCGCCGCGCAGCAGGACGCGCTCGACTTGCTCGCTGAGCGGCTCGGGCAGGTAATAGGCGACGAGGACCGAGGTGTCGAGGTAGCGGTTCAAGCGCGCTCTTGCCCGCGGGCGGCGACGACTTCCGCGCTGAGCGCCCGGCCGCGCACGCGCAGGCGCGCGCGAAACGCGGCGAGACTCGGCAGCCGGGAAGTGCGCGGCTCAAGCGGCACAAGCGTCACCGCCGGACGTCCGCGACGGCGCACGATCACGCGCTCCCCGCGCGCCACGCGGTCGAGGATTTCACTCAGGCGTTTGCGCAACTGTTTCGTTCCGACGTCCATCGAGGGCGGTCCTTAAGGTGACACTCGAAGTGTACACCCGCAGATCCTGCCGCGGCAACGCGCCCGCCCACGTCGGGGCAAGCTTGAACGCCGCGCGGTGAAGACCGGATTGCGCGAACCGGACGCCGCCGGTTCAGCGCTCCGGATCGATCAGGCCGATGCGCAGCGCGTAGCGCGTCAGGCCGGCGACATCGTAGATCTCCAGGCGCTGCATCAGTTGCGCGCGGTGCGTCTCGATGGTTTTCACCGAAAGATTGAGCCGATCGGCGATCTCGCGCGTGCCCCGGCCTTCGGCGACGAGCTGCAGCACCTCGCGCTGGCGCGGGCTGAGCGCTTCGGCTTCGGGGGTCTGCTCGCCGCGCTCGGCGCGCATGAAGCGCTCGATCACATGGTGCGATACCGACGGCGTGAGATAGCGCTCGCCGCGCGCGACCGCGCGGATGGCGCGCTCCAGTTCGTCCGCGTCGGCGTCCTTCAGCAGGTAGCCGGCGGCGCCGGCGCGCAGCGCCTCGAGCACGTAGGCCTCGGTGGCGTGCATCGACACGATGATCACCTTCAAGTGCGGCTGCTCACGCAGCGCGTGCGCGGTGGCGTCGAGGCCGTTCAGCTCGGGCATCGAGATGTCCATCAGCGCGACTTCGGGCGCGAGCGCGCGGATCAGCTTGAGCGCTTCGCGCCCGTTGGCGGCTTCGCCCACCACCTCGAAATCGGCGATCGCGGCCAATAGCGCCCTGACACCCTGGCGCACCAGCGCGTGGTCGTCGGCAAGCACGATGCGGATGGGCATCAGCCGAATCCGCCGTCGGGCAGGGCGAACTCCGCCCCGATGGGATGCGCAAGCCCGAATCGCGCGGCGCTGTCCGGCATGATGATTTCGTCGCGCAGCGTCAAGGCCATGTGGCTTACTCTACGGTCGCGTGAGCCGATATGCAAGCACGCCGTCCCGCGCTGGGGCGGGTGTGCGGTCCCTGCAGGCGATAAAACAACAAGCAGATGCTATGGCGCCCAGCGCCACCGTTGGCGGGACTTGCGAACAACGGGTTGGCACGTGGCAGGGTCAAGTGCGCTGAGCTGCGTCAGAAGATGCTGCGCCCAATCCACGACGGGTTGGGTCTCGTTCGAAACGCCGAGAGGTGCTTCCAACTCGGTTAATACGACCGGCCACTGTCTGCTCACCTGCGTGGTCATGGCCAGCAATCGGCGGTACGCGGTATCGACGTCGATACCAAATGCCGGTGCCGCCTGCACCAGGTATTGCGCGCTTACCAGACTCGTTTGTTGCCCCGTGGCGAGTCGCAGATACGGCATGGCCAGTGAACTGCGCTCCAGCCGGAAACGCGTTGGCGCCACGTCAAACATTGGGGATAACTGCCAGCGCCCGTTCTGAAAAAGCAAGCCATGGTTGCGCGGATGGTCGTCCCCGTTTCCCACGATGGCACTAAACACAACGCGCTCCCACAACTGAAACAGCGTCGCAGGCAAATCCTCGCGAATCCAGGCGCGCAGGTTTCTGGCAAGATGCAGATAGCTCCTGAAAGGCCCGATCACCTGGGCCCGGGCGCCCATCACGGTCAGCGCACTGACGAATCCGGAGCGGAGCGCCCCGCTATCCAGAGGACCTCTGTCGAATCGTTTCACCAGGAGCGTGGACCGGCCTTCCGGCAAACGAACGACTTCGGTGTGGGCGCTATTCATCTGTAGCCGCTTTGCCATGCGCAAGGCGGCGGCCTCGTAATAGGGCAAGTTGGCCGGGTCGCCTCTTTCAGGAAATTTGGCTATCCATTGATGTCCGTCCCGGTGCACGGTTGCTTTTGGCTTTGCGCCTCCGAGAGCCGTATCAGGTGACAGTATGGTTCGCGCTTTCGGGTCCGAAATGGACTCCCCCGGTTGTCGGTGCAATAGGGCCTCGGCCAGTTGTTCCAGGTCCAGTGCTGCCGCAGGAGGCTTGGCGTCAAGGTCACCTACCGAGAGATTTCCAGCGCCGTCATCGGCAGAATGGATGAGTGCTTCGAGCGCATTGGGAACAAACCCCAAATCCTGCGCGAGTACCATGCGGCCCCAGGTATCGGGCCCGGCGTCCGCGATGCAGCCAGGGATGCCCTCGCGCGAATTTCCCGAGACGCGGATGGGCTGTCGTGCATTGAGATGGCGCAACTCATCCGGGTCAAGCGCGCGGCGGCGAGCCTTGACATATGCGGCGTCGTACAAGAACGAACCGCTGCCGCTGGCATCCTCGCGCTCGAGCGTACCCACCAGAACGGGATTTCGCTCCCCCTCGGGCCACAGCCATACGGGCGCTTTCATCAGCTCCCGCTCCGCGGTTGCACCACCGCTTTGGCAATCAGCCCCATGTTGGCGGCGGACGGATTCCGGGGCAGCGTTTCCAGGAGTCCCAGCGATTCCAGCACCAGCAACCAGTAGACGAACTGCACCTTTGGCGAGCCATGCTCGATTTCAACCAGCGTGTTACGGCCAATGCCAACGCTTTGGCACAGGGAGTGTTGCGTCAGCCCGCGAGCCTTTCGCGTTGCACGTATCAGGTTGCCAAGTGAGTAGGATGCTTCCAGTACGGATGCGGGCAGCATATCGGGTGTAAGGGTTTGCATTGTATTGACTATTGTTTGCTAGTGAGCACATTATAGGCGATATTGTGCGTCTGTGTAATCATTTATACTAGACGAATCGGGGCTGCTTTAGCATTTCCGCCAGGACAGCTTGCTCCAGCCCTTCACACCCAAAAACTAAAGTCTGCTCCCCGCGTCTTGGACAAGCGCTGGGTAGACTCAGCCGGGCGTTTTTGCCTATAGTCAAAAATCCACGCGAGTATTTTTGCCCATGGGGCAGACGCCGTCGCCTGCGCCGGCGGCTTCTCCCACCACCCCGAAATCGCATTCCGGTGTATATTATAGTAATATACGATTATGATTGATCTGTCCAGGATCACTGGGTTCGACTGGGACGGCGGAAATGCCCGGAAGAACAAAAAACATGAGGTCTCCGCGGCGGAATCCGAGCAGGTATTTTTCAATGCACCCCTACTCCTGCTGGCAGATGCGAAACACAGTGACCGTGAATCCCGGTTTCACGCACTGGGCAAGACCGAGGGGGGACGCCTGCTGCACATAGCCTTCACGTTGCGAGAAGCGGGCGTGAAGATCCGGGTAATCTCGGCCCGAGACATGCACCGAAAGGAGCGAGTCATTTATGAGCAAGCAGGCTAAAGTCGTGCCGAAATTCGCCAATGAGGCGGAAGAGCGAGTCTTCTGGGAAACGCACGATTCGACTGAATATCTGGATTGGAGCAAAGCCCGGACGTCTGTGCTACCCAATCTGAAACCGACCACGCGGACGATCTCTTTGCGTCTGCCGCAGCATCTCCTGGATTCGCTCAAGGCTGCGGCTAACGCACGTGATGTTCCCTACCAGTCACTTATTAAGGTGTGGCTGCAGGAAAAGCTTCGTAGTCACTGAACCGGCTCCGCCGGCTATGGCGCCCAGCGCCACCGTTGGCGGGACTTGCGAACAACGGGGTGGCACGTGGCAGGGTCAAGTGCGCTGAGCTGCGTCAGAAGATGCTGCGCCCAATCCACGCAAGATCGGCGCGCAATGGCGCGGCGAGGTAACGCGGTCGGGACGCTGCGGGCATTATTCCGCCCTACGCGAAATTTTGCCTATAGTCAAAAATCCACGCGAGTATTTTTGCCCATGGGGCAGACGCTATCGCCTGCGCCGGCGCGGGCGGCCGCGTCAATGCACGCTGCGCGTGGGCATCAGCCGAATCCGCCGTCGGGCAGGGCGAACTCCGCCCTGATGCGGGTGCCGGCGCCGGGCGCGGAGTCGATGGTTAGCCGCCCGCCGAGCAGCTTCACCCGCTCCTCCATGCCGAGCAGGCCGATGCTCTCCCCCGCTAGTCCTCGTGTTCGCGCCTGCGCGGCGTCGAAACCGGCGCCGTCGTCGGCGATCTCGAGCGCGAAGTGCTCGCCACTGCGCTTCAGCGCTACCTGGATGCGGCGGGCACCGGCGTGGCGCAGCGCATTGGTCAGCGCTTCCTGCACGATGCGAAAGCAGGCGCTCTCCAGTTGCGGCCTGCCTTGCAGGTCGATCGCGTCGAGCGCGGGCTCGATCGCCACGCCGGCGCGCATGGACTGGCGCTCGCAGTACCACTTGAGCGCCGGGATCAGGCCGAGGTCGTCGAGCACCGCCGGGCGCAGCTCGAGCGACAGCGAGCGCACCGCCTGGATCGCGCCATCGACCAGGGCCACGCCGTCGGCGAGCGCCGCCTCGCCCGAAACGCCCGCCGGCGTCCGGCGCAGCGACTGCAGGTTGAGCTTTACCGCGGTGAGCACCCCGCCCACTTCGTCGTGCAGTTCGCGCGCGAGCGTGCGCCGCTCGGTTTCCTGCACTTCGAGCAGGCGGCGCGTCAGCGCTTCGAGCCTTGTCCGGCTTTCGCGCAGCGCCGCTTCGGCCTGTTTTCGCTCGGTGATATCGAACGTTGTACCGGCCATGTAGGTCGCGTGACCGTTTTCGTCCCAGCGCGCCTGCCCCTTGGTGTTGAACCAGCGGTACTCGCCCGATTTGGTGCGCGCGCGGAAATCCAGATCGTAAGGCAGGCGACGGCTGATATGGTCCTTAATCGCCTGCCGCCAGCGCGGACGATCGTCGGGGTGCATAATCGACTCGAGCAGGGCGGGCGTGATCTTGATATCCGTAGCGTCGTAGCCCAGCAATCGCCAGTCTTCCGACGGAGACGCCGCCTCGTTCGTCAGGAAATTCCAATCCCAGACGTTGCCGGTCGCGGCGGCCAGCCGAAAGCGCTGTTCGCTTTCTCGCAGGGCTTGTTCCGCCAGCCGCTGATCTTCGAGCACGCCGAGCGTCGCGCGGCGCGATCGCTCGGCGAGATCCAGCAGCCGGCGGCTTTCGGCTTCGCCGCGCGCCAGTTCTTCCAGCTGTTGCTGGTTCTGTGTCTGCAACTGCTTGCGCTCCTCGATCTCGCGCTGCAGCTCGGCGGTGCGCGCGGCCACCTTCTCCTCGAGCGCGGCGTTGAGCGAGGCCAATTCGCCGTGCAGCCGCCGGGTGGTCTGATCGAGGCGGAAGCGCTCGAGCGCGTGCTCGATGGCGTAGGGCAGCTTGGTCAGGTAGTTCTCGCGCTTGACGATATAGTCGTAAGCCCCCAGGCGCAGGATGGCGACGGCGGTGGCTTCGTCGCCGCGGCCGGTGAGGACGATGAAAGGCAGCTTGATGCCGCGATGCAGCGCTTCGCGGATGAATTCGAGCGCGTTCATGCCTGGCAGGCGCAGATCGGTCAGCACCAGATCAAACCTCCGCCCCGGTCCCGGCGCGAGCA
>MGYT01000170.1:1134-1379 GCA_001801865.1 Gammaproteobacteria bacterium RIFCSPLOWO2_02_FULL_61_13 | reverse complement strand
CTCCGGCGCGCCCGCCACGGAATGCAGATCGAGATGCGGCGCATGGGCGGCAAACTGGTTGCGCGTCAACTCCACGTCCATCGGATTGGGTTCGACGTAGAGAATGCGCTGCATCCGGCGAGCGCCCTCCTCGTCCAGCGGGCGGCGCTTGCGCTCGCGCGCCACCACGCCGCGCAGGATGCCGGGCAGGGTGTCGAGGTAGCCTGCCGATTTCGGCACATAGTCTGCGGCGCCGGCCCGGAGCG
>MGYT01000170.1:804-1039 GCA_001801865.1 Gammaproteobacteria bacterium RIFCSPLOWO2_02_FULL_61_13 | reverse complement strand
TCCATGTCGGGCAGGCGCTGGTCGAGCAACAGCAGGTCGAAGGGCTCGGCCGCGAGCCGTTCGAGGCAGCGCGCGCCGCTCTCCACGATTTCAAGCTGGAAATCGGCCGCCGCCTGCTCGAAATGCAAGCGCGTCAAGTCCGCGTCCTGCGGATTGTCCTCGGCGTAGAGCAAATGGATGGGATCGCTCATGTTCTTCGTCGAGAGACTATCGCTCGAAGGGGCAGCGTCCGGCG
>MGYT01000170.1:458-752 GCA_001801865.1 Gammaproteobacteria bacterium RIFCSPLOWO2_02_FULL_61_13 | reverse complement strand
TGGTGAGGATCCAGAACATCTTGATCTGTTTTACCACGTCGGTGAAGGAGCCGAAGTCCACCGGCTTTACGATGTAGGCATTGACGCCCAGTTCGTAGGCCCGGCTGATGTCGGCGTTCTCGCGCGAAGTGGTGAGGACGATGAACGGCACCTGCTTCCACACCGGATGCGCGCGCGCGTGGCGCAGCACTTCCACGCCATCGACCTTGGGCAGGCGCAGGTCGAGCAGCACCAGGAGCGGCAGTCGCGCATCCTCCGGCGCCGGGTGCGCGTCGATGAACTCTAGCGCTTCCT
>MGYT01000170.1:0-177 GCA_001801865.1 Gammaproteobacteria bacterium RIFCSPLOWO2_02_FULL_61_13 | reverse complement strand
GTTTCTCCATCAATTTCTTCACGATCGCGAGACCGGCGCCGGTGCCCTCGAATTCGCTCGCGCGCACCAGGCGGTTGAACAGGCCGAATATGCGGTCGTGGTATTTCATGTCGAAGCCGATGCCGTTGTCGGTGACGCTCAGGCGGCAGCCGCCGGCGAGGGCCTCGGCGGCGATGG
>MGYT01000169.1 GCA_001801865.1 Gammaproteobacteria bacterium RIFCSPLOWO2_02_FULL_61_13 | reverse complement strand
CGCGAAATGGATGAAGTAGCTGGTGATGAGGCGTCCGGGTTTGGCGCCATGGGACTCGCAGTCTTCCCGGTACATGCGCGAGACCGCTGCCAGGCCGCCATGCACCGCGTAGGCGGCGGCCGCGGAAACCACCAGCCCGGTGTTCAATTTCGCGGCAAGGTCGATGGAAGGCTTTGAAAACGAGGCGACGTAGATGGGGATCGGCTTTTGCAGCGGGTGCGGCGTTATCTGCACATTGTCGAAAGAGTAATAGCCGCCGCGGTGGGAGATCGGCGCAGCGGCTGTCCAGAGCCGGTGAACTATCTCAACGCCCTCGGCAAACACCGCGGCGTTTTCCTCGAAATTCGCGCCCAGCGGGCCGTACTCCGCGCGGTCGTAGCCGCGTCCGGTGGCGAAGTCGACGCGCCCGCCACTCAGCAGATCGAGCGTGGCCCATTGCTCGGCCACGCGAATGGGATGATGCAGCGGCAGGACATTGACGGCCGGCGCCAGGCGAATCCGGCTGGTCCTGGCGGCAACGTGGCCCAGCAGCAGGTCGGGGCACGAAGTCACGCCCAGCGTGCTGAAGTGATGCTCGCCGATCCAGGCGGAGTGCATCCCCACGGTTTCCGCATGTATCGCCTCGGCGACGATGTTGACGATGCATTCATTGGCGGAACGCGGGTTGTTCTGATAGTGGTTGTCGCTGAGTGTGAAATAACCGAAACGCAAGTCGCTCTCCTTCCGAAATAAACCGGGTGAGTGTAACTTTTCCAGGGATGAAGCACTTGTATTGCGACCGCTGTCCGATTCAGCCACGCTGAGCGCCCGGCGCGGCGAACGCGGTGCCTTCGGAAAAGCTAAACTGCCCGTATTTGATTCCTGGAGGAGCCCATGACAGAACGCAAATTCGACGCGGCGTCGCTGCGACTGTTTGTCGCTGCATTCATCCTTGCGCTGCTTGCCGGATGTGCGGGAATGAGCACCGAACCGGCCGTCAATTACGAAGCCATCATTGCGGCGCCGGATCGCAGCGACGCCGACCGCAAGAACGACATTCGCCGCAAAGCCGTTCAGTTGTTGGCCTTTACCGGCATCCGTCCCGGCATGAAGGTGCTGGATCTGGCCACCGGCGGCGGCTACAGCACGGAACTGGTGGCGCGCACGGTGGGCCCGAGGGGTGTGGTGTATGGCCAGGATGGTCCCAATGGTCCGCCCGGCGGGCTCAAGGCGTTCGCGGCGCGCGCTAATACGCCGGCCATGAAAGGCGTGATACGACTGATCCGACCCTTCGATGATCCGGTGCCCGCCGAAGTGCGCGATCTGGATGCGATCACCTTCTTTTTCGAATACCACGAGATGCCCAAGGCCGGCATCGAATTCGCCAAAATGAACCGGCGCCTGTTCGAGATTCTCAAACCCGGCGGCGTGCTGATCGTGGCGGACCATTCTGCCCAGGCCGGCAAGGGCGGCGAGGTGGGCCCGACCCTGCATCGCATCGAAGAGAGTTTCGTCCGCAGGCACCTCGAAGCTGCCGGCTTCAGGCTGGTCGACGAAGGCAATTTCCTGCGCAATCCCGCCGACAAGCGCGATATCACCGTGTTCAAGAACCCGGTGCCCAATGATGAGTTCGTGTTGAAGTTCCAGAGGCCGCGCTAGGGCGGAGGCACGAACTGGCTTTGATTTCAGCGCACCCTGCTTCGCAAACCGGATCAGACCCGTTCTCCCTATGCAAAGCACAGTTGGTGAGCGACCGGTCGAATTCGAGTCGAACGGCGCCCGTCTCAGTGGAACGCTGCACCTGCCCCCGGAAGGCGGGCGTCGTCCTGCGATCGTCGTATGTCACGGGTTCGGCGGCAACAGCAGCGGCGCCGATCGACGGCAGTTTGCGCAGGTCTTCGCCAGCGCCGGATATGTCGCATTGCGGTTTGACTTTCGCGGTTGTGGCGCGAGCGGCGGCGAGCCTGGCCGGATCATCTGCATGGAAGAAGTGGCGGATCTGCAGCGGGCGATTGCCTTCCTTCAGTCCCTGGACTGTGTCGATGCCGCCCGGATCGGCGTGGTCGGCGGAAGCCTCGGGGGATCCGTGGCGATTTACGCCGCGGCGATAGATCCGCGGCTGCGTGTCTGTGTCGCCATTGGCGCCATCGGCAACGGCGAGCGCCGTTTTCGTTATCAGTATCCAGGCGAGGCCGGGTGGCAGGATTTCCTGAAGCGTCTGGAGTCCGCGAGGCAGCATCGTGAAAAGACCGGTCAGTCCAAGATGATCGACCGCTTCGACATCGTCGCCATTCCCGAGAGCGTGCGCGCCGGACTGTCTCCCGGGGCGCGCATGGTTTTTCCCGCGGAGACCGCATTGAGCATGCTCGCATTCAATCCGGAAAGCGTCGTGCGCCGCATCGCTCCGCGCCCTTTGCTGCTCATTCATCCCGTCGGAGACGAAGTGGTGCCGAAGTCGGAATCGGAATTTCTTGCCGCGGCGGCGGGCGCACCCTGCGAACTGCATCTGCTCAAGGCCAACGACCACTTCACTTCGGGCGATCCTGATCTGCAAAAGATCGTTCTCGATTTCCTGGCGCGTCATATGCCGGCTGAGCAGTAGTACCGGCTTCCCTTTTATTGCGCGATGAGATTCGATGGGTTCAGGAAGCATAATTAAACAGTCACCTGATGCTGCGGCCCGAGAGTCTGGTTGCCATCAATCCTGCTTTACCCAGCGTTCGCTGACCTCCCACAATGCCTCCTGCAGCAATACGTTGTTGGCCGCCTCCGCGGCCGGCTGCGCGATCTGGTTTTCGTCGAAGTATTTGCCGCTCGCACCCGTGACAACCTCTGAGAGCGCGAGATAGAGCGTGGTTTTCGCGCCGCGCTCCTCGTCGAGCATCATGGGGCTGAGCAGCGGCTTGATGGCGCGCAGCCAGCGCGGCAGCAGGTTGGTGGCGACCACGCCGGGGTGAAGGCAATTGGCGGTTATTGGGGTGCCCGTCAAGCGGCGCGCCAGCGCGAAGGTGTGCAGCACATTGGCGAGCTTGGACTGCGCATAGGCTGCCATCGGATTGAAGCGCGCCTTCGCATTCACCACGCGGTTAAGGTCCAGCGTGCCGCGATAGTGCACGCGCGAGGCCACGTTGACGATACGCCCCGGCGAATTCATGCGATCCAGCAGGAGCTGGGTCAGCAGAAACGGCCCAAGGTGGTTGGTGGCAAACGTCAGCTCGAATCCGTCCACCGACATTTGCTGCCGTGACGGCGCAATGCCGGCGTTGTTGATGAGAAGGCTGATCCGGCCGAAGTCGCGCCGCACCGCGCCGGCGGCGGCTCGAACCGAGGCGAGAGACGCAAGATCGCACTCGACCACGTGGATCGAAGCGCCAGGCACCATGGCGAGAATCTCGTTGCGCACGCGCTGTGCGGCCGGCACGTCGCGGCACAGCATGACCACGGTGCGCCCGGCTTTCGCGAGTTCGCGGCTGGTCACACGGCCGATGCCGTGAGTGGTGCCGGTAATGAGGGCGATGCTGCTCACGGCTCCACTCTCCACACCTCAATCGTGTCTCCTGCCGGATTGGCGAGGGAGCGCATAGTCGCCGCAAGGATGCGGTTTGCGTCTAGGCCTCGCCCGTTTCGCGCAGATGGCGTGTGCCCCATTTGCGAATAGCGTCAATCACCGGCACAAAACTCTGGCCCTTGGCGGTGAGGCGGTACTCCACCTTTGGGGGGACGATGCCGAAATCCTTCCGGTCGATGAGCCCGGTCCGGGTCAGCGCCTTCAGTTCGCGGCTCAGAACGCGAGGGGTAATTTCCGCGGACCCGTCGGAACCGCGCAGCAGGCCGCTCCTGATTTCGCCATAACGGAGCGCACCGTCCTTGAGGTCCCAGACTATACGGAGCTTGTATTTCCCGCTGATCATCTTCTGAAACGCCGCGACCGGGCAGCCGCAGCTCAGCTTTGATTTTGCGCTTGTCATTGTCGGCATTGCTCCAGTACCAGTGTGTGTCAGGGTAACTTCAAATTGCATGAAAAATCAATGAAGGTCATGGTATCAATTTTGTCCATACTTGCAAATATGCTCCATTAGTTGCCCAATTATCGCCGGCGCTTCATTAAAAAACCGGCGTTTCCGGCTTGACTACCAAGGAGCAGCGCATGAAAACATTTTTAATCAAATATCAGTTTGCCAACGGAACCAAGGAGGAATGGCATCGGGAAATTGCCGCGTTCATTGCGGCCCCGGACGGCGATCCCGAGCTGAGAGGAAAAATCTCCTATCGCTGCATGAAGATCCGTGACGATTCCAGCTACTACCATATGGCCGCCGCCGCGGACGAGCAGGCCATCAAGACCCTTCAGCAGCACGGGTTTTTCAAGCACTACACGGAAAGGACGAAACAGGTTGCCGGTGGTGAGGTGGTGGTGTCTCCGCTGGAGGTCATCGCCGAAACCCTGAATCGACCTTGACTTCAGGCGGCAGACTCTTCACGGTTGTGGCACGCCAAGGTCCTTGCAGATCTTTTGTGCCAGATGGTCGTTGATTTCGCTGTGGCGGGGGACCGCACTGCGCTTATTCAATGTGGGGTTGTGCCACCACGAATGGCTACCCCCTTCACGAAGCAGAGAACAACCGAAAGAGGAAAGATGTCGCAGCAAATCGCGACGTTTCATACCGCAATGCTGAGCTCTTCGTAGCCTTTGCCGGCGGCGTCGCGCGCATCTGTCCGGTTCATCTCCAGCGCTTCGGACAGGGTGACTCGCAGTGAATTCAGCAATTTATCCCGTGTGCTTTCCTGGCAGTTGACACCAGGGACCTCTTCGATCCATCCGATCCACCATTCGCCATCCTGCTTTACAACCGCCGTGTAGTTTTGATTCATATTGGAACCTCCGGAACTAATTCTACGCTCACGGCAAGTTCAGACGACGAATCAGGAGATGAGCTTTGCCGGGTTGGCCTTGGCATAGTCGAGCGGATCCCTCACCAACCGTGTCGGCAGCTTGGGGGAGGCAACGAGCAGCGTGCCCGAAATGGCCAGGCGCGACACCGCCGCAGAGTCCTTCACCGGGTCGTAGGGCATATTCGCTAAAAAAGCCGGATTCATCGTTATCATGTCATCTAGTGGCTTCCGCTCGGCATCCGCCAACTGATGATACCGCTCGAGCCTGTCCAACCATTGACACGTGCACTTGGTCTAACACGAAACTCTGAGCACTTACGCGGCGAGCCGTATAATTTGTTCCGCCCCCTCCCTCTCGTCATGAATTGGTAATACGGACAATTTATCGTCCTGCGCCTCTTCGGCAAGTTCATCAAAGGCTTTTTGTGTCGTTCGTATCTCCTCCGCCGTAAAATTTATGTCCTCATTGCGGGGTAGCTGCAAAATCAAGCAAGCAGAACGAGGATCGATATGTTGTCGAGCCCGGTGGCGTGCAGGGGTCGGAGCGGCATGCATTTGTGCGCCTGCCAGTGAATTGTGATTCATGCTATTTCATGAATGGGATGCATATCTGGCTATAACGCACGCCGGTATGTCTATAAACGGAGTTCCTTTTAAATCTATCGAAAAGTAAGCTGTTCCGCATTCGGCGGCGAGTTGATGCTTGCAACTGGGAGGCAAGATGGAAAATCTCAATGCCGGCGCACGCCGGCCCCGCGACCTGGTCGTACTGTTGCACGCATGGGGGTACACAGCCAGGCACATGGGCCTGATAAAAAAACTCGTCGAGGCCGAGTGGGCGCGACTGGGCCGCGAAGCCCTCGTCGAAGTGCCCGAAGTGGGCGTGCAATCATTCTCTTTCAAGAACCCGCTGGACTGTGCGCGTGACCTTGTGGACCGCATCGACCTGCTATGGAGCAAATCCCAGCCTGGAGGTTTCGATGAAATCATCCTTCTCGGCCATAGCATAGGAGCATTGATCGTCCGTAAAGCCTTCGTCATGGCCTGCGGCAGCCAGGAGGAAGCGCCCATAGAGTGCGCGGGATTCGAATCGCCCCGGCCGTGGGCGGGACGGGTGGCGCGCATTGTCCTGCTCGCAGGCATGAACCGCGGTTGGAGCTTTTCGCACCACATTACGCCGTGGCGTGCGCTGGGCTGGCTGATTGGCATCCAGTTCAGCCGGCTTTGCATGCTCGTCAGCGGAGGGCGGCGCATGCCGGTGGTGTACGCGATTCGCCGGGGCTCGCCGTTCATCACCAATCTCAGGCTGCAATGGCTTGCCATGCACAAGCTGGTGGGGAGTGTAGTACCCCGCAACGCGACAACCGTCCAGTTGCTGGGCTCCGTGGACGACATGGTTGCGCCGGAGGACAACATCGACCTCGCCAGCGGCGGCGACTTTTTTTACCTCGATGTGCCCAAGTCCGGCCACGCAAACGTGATCGAGGTGGACAACTCGGAGGCCGGTCAGGCCAGATCGAAAGTGCTGACCCGTGCTCTGACGGCCTCACGTGACGACCTCGCACGCTGGACGGTTATTCCCACCGACCAGGGCATACAAAAAATCGACGAACGGATCACCGACGTCGTATTCGTCATACATGGCATACGCGATGAGGGTTACTGGACTCACAAGATTGCGCGCACCGTCGAGGAGGTGGAGCGGATGCGCAACCGCGACAAAGACCTGCTCAACATCCAGCGGGGCGAGTCAGAGCGGATCAGCAAGCGCTATATCAAATCCGAAACCTCAAGCTATGGCTACTTCGCGATGCTGCCTTTCCTGCTGCCAGGTGTGCGCCGACAGAGGATGGAGTGGCTGATGGACCGCTATACCGAGAATAAGGCCAGGTACCCCAATGCGTCCTTTTCCTTTGTCGGCCACAGCCACGGAACCTATATGCTGGCCCGTGCATTGCTGGATTATCGCTGTGTGCAGTTCAAGAATGTCGTCTTCGCCGGTAGCGTTGTCCGGCGTGACTACAAGTGGCGTGACGTCATCGGATCACAGGTTGGTTCAGTGCTCAATTTCGTGGCGACTTCCGATTGGGTGGTCGCCATATTTCCGAAGGCCTTGCAAACCATCCGGTTCCAGGACCTTGGCAGCGCGGGGCATGATGGTTTTATACAGACCAGCGACACAGTGGGTTTGGAGGAAGTCAGGTTCGTGCCGGGGCAGCATGGCGCCGCGCTGAAGGAACGGTACTGGACGGCAATAGCGGATTTTGTGCTGGACGGGAAGACACCGGAGATTCAACCGGTCAGGAGGGAGCGCTACTGGGCAATCGTATTTGCCGGACTGCTTGCGCCTTTGATCTGGCTGGTCATTGCGCTTTGCTTGGCGGCGATAGGATTGCACATCCTCGCCCCATCCTGGGCGGGTGATTTTCACGCATGGTTGCTCGGCATCAGTCCCCACGCAGTCGGCGAAGTCCTGTCGCTGGTGGTGCCTGAAAGCGGCAGCACAACATGGGCGGCATCAAAGCAATCCATATACTTTTTGCTATACGTGCTTGTGTGCTGGAGGATACTGACCCGGGTTTAGTTTGCAGCCCTGCCACGGCGCACCGCTGTCAGCTTGGCCACAGATTGCCCATATTACATCCCAAGTGTAGAATGCAAATATGTCTGAAATGTACGCCAATGCTATGGTGTGGTAAGTAATTCTTTATAATTTTCCGTTCTTGCCGAGCGTTTCATGTTCTCAGCAGATCGGGTTTCGGGGTAATCGGCGGGCATGAGGGGGATTCGTTTCACGCCCGCGCGCGGGCAACGCGCTTTTTCGCCCGGTAACGCGCGCGGCCTTGCTCTGCACGGAGGCGAAAAGGTGAGCGGATCGCTAAAGTCCCATCTATGATCTGGTCCGCATGTAGATCTTCGGTGTAGAGCACTGAAGCCCCTGAGGCCAGCGCAGAGGCAATGATCTGGCTGTCGAAGAATCCGTAGCCGAATCTTTCCATGACGCGCAAAGCATCGAGCACGATTGCCGGTGTCACCTGCACGACCTCGCAGGCGCCGGCAATGTTCAGGATGCGTTCTCTCACTTCCCGAACCGGGATCCCAAATCGGCGCGTGAGCACGTTGGCCAGTTCGGAAAGCACCTGGGTGCTCACCTTTGCGCCCTCCGCTTCCGCAAGCGTCCGGGCGATCTCGCGTTTCGCGGCGTCCTGCGCGGAGAGTGAATATACGAGAATGTTGGTGTCGAGAAAGAAAACGCTGGCGCCGGGTTTAGGAGCGCTCATTAGCTTTCTCGCGATTGAACTGGTAGCCGCGTGTGTCGATGAGTGTGGTGCCCCAATCGATATTGCGCTTGCCGCGAGCCAGTCGCTGGAACTCACGCTCGGCGACCAGGCGCGCGACCACGTGACCGCGACGTGTAATGGGGATAGAGCCTGCGCGTTCCGCCTCGTGCACGATCGCGGGCAGATTTTGCCGCGCCTCGGCGATGGAATACTTTTTCTCCATGGCTGGCCCCTAATAGCTATCTGGATAGCAATCTTAATTGGGGCGCGGCTGGAATGCAAACTGGCGCCCGCCAATCTGATAGTCTCCTCGCGGCAGGTTCATTTTCATACGCCCTCGAAGACTGCGTGCCAGTCTTCGAGTACTTCGGGATGCCGGTAAGTCATCTGCGGGGCGAAATGGTTGACACCGATGCGCGCCATCTCGCGAATGCGCTCCTGCATTTCGGCCTTGGCGCAGGTGTTGGTGGTCGCCTTGATAAGTTCGCCCGTGCACACCTCATGCTCCTCGGGCCGCAGGTACATGAGGTGCCCCTTGTGGTTGGTGAGGTAGCGCGCGTCCTCGGGCTGGTAGGTCTCGTAGATCTTTTTGTAGCGATCGACCAGGGGCTGGAACTGCGGTGGCATGGGCCTGGGCGGCACGCCTTTTGCCTGCTCTCCCAGCTTGTGCAGCAGGATCATCGCCTGGGGGCCGGCGATGGATTTGACGCGCGCGCTGTCGGCGGATTCGCCCTCGCGCAGCACGCAGCCGGAAAACGCGGCAGTGACGTGGAGATCTTCGGGCTTGTTGCCGGCTTCGTGCCACGCGGCCCTGACCTCGTCGATATTCTTTTTGGCCAGCGCTACGCCGCCCGGTGCGTCGATGAAGCCGGCACCGAGCTTTGCGATCAGCGCCCGGCCCTTGGGTCCGAACGCCGAGATATGCAGCGGAATCGGGTCGCGGATATTGACCGCACCGATGTCAGGGTCCATGAAGCGGATCTTGCGGCGCTTGTCCTCGAAGTTCCATTCCAGCGTTTCGCCGGCGAGCAAGCCCCGCACCACGCGGATGTACTCCTCCATGTCCGCCTGCTTGACACGGGTCAGTCCCATGGTGCTTCTTGCCGTCGATCCCGTGGACAGGCCCCAGTCGATGCGTCCCGGGGCGAGCGCGTTGAGCGTCGCCAGGCCGCTGGCTGCAACGGGGGCGATGCGGTTGGAAGGAATCATCACGCCGGTTCCGAGCCGGATCTTCTTCGTCACCATGGCGGTCGCGCCCATGATCGCGAACAGTTCCGAATTGAGCATCTGGGTATCGTAGAACCAGGCGCGGCTGAAGCCCAGTTCCTCCGCGCGCTTGACCATCTGCCAGCTGGTGGCGACGGGCGGCATGAAAATACCGAAGTCCATGGATCCTCCTGTTTCGCCGCGGCGAGCGGTTGTCGACTCAACTGGGCAGGGCTGCAATGTAAACCAGCCGCCAGATATGCGCCAACCCCCGCAGCAAACGCGAAGCCCCACGATCAGTTCGCGGGGCTTCGCTGATTTGCCACTTGCGGTGGCGTCAATGGGTCACGGTACCGTGACGTATGCCGGCATGTTGTTGCCGGTTAGTTGATAAGCGCTGTTGGAAGGATCATCGATAGGTCTGCCTCCATTCACCACTCTGCACTGCGCCTGGACACCCAGGGATCCAAGCGGCGCCGCCATTCGCTGCGGCGTCACTCGCTGCGTCGTCTGCTCCGGCTCCTCGGATCGGGATAATCCTCAAACCTTGCGTCAAGTTTGCTCGCCGCACTTTCGCATCAGGCACACCCGCGGTTTGGGGCGCGCACAACAGCGCAAATCTCGTGTGGCAACTGGATCATCTTTGGTTGGCTTGAAAATCCCTCCCGAACCAATTCACCGAAGCAACTCCAGTTGACGCTTTTCAATATGCACTGTCAAGCGATATAGACTTCGTTGGCGATTCAATTTTAAATCATCTGACTCAGATCAAAAAAGTTCAGAGATTTATATTGGCTTCGCAGCGAGCCGATGGAACAAGTAATGGATTCTTCGCAATAGGCAGCGGACGCGCGAGGGCTTTTTAGAACCACCATTCCGTTTCGGGGGTTTTTACTTTCGAACAATATTCACTCTTTTTGAGAAAGATCAAGACTCGATGATTTCGGAGCGTGCCACCGGCGGCCGGCAGGCGTACATTTTCCAGGTTGGCTCGACAACAAATCGAATCGACAGCGGCAGGGGCGACAATGGAAAATGGAACGCGAACGGCGGAGGGCGCGACGCTGACGCTATTCGCCCGCAAGCAAGCCGGGAGCCAGCATGGAAGTTCCTGATCTGGCGCTGCGCTTCGCGGTGGCCATCGGCTTGGGCGTACTGCTGGGGCTGGAGCGCGAGCGCACCAAGGGCGAGGAAGGCGGTGCCGGGGTGCGCACCTTTGCGCTCATCGCGCTCGGCGGCGCCATCGCGGGTTACCTGCAGGAGTTCCTGTTGCTCGATTGGCTGGCGCTGGCGATGTTCGCCGCCATCGCCGCGCTCATCATCGGGATGTACGTGGTGACTTCCCTGCATGGTGATACCGGAATAACTACCGAGGTTTCGGCGCTGCTGGCATTCGCTCTAGGTCTGCTGTGCGCGCATGGGCAGTTGCAGCTTGCCGGCTGGATCGCGGTCGCGATGGCGCTGCTGCTCGCGCTCAAGGACTGGCTGCACCGGCTCGCCAGCCGCATCGCCAGCGCGGATGTCGAGGCGACCCTCAAATTCTGCATCGTCACACTTATCATTTTGCCGCTGGTTCCGGACGTCAACTACGGGCCGCCGCCGCTGGATGTGATGAACCCGTACAAGATCTGGTTGATGGTGGTGCTGATCTCGGCGCTCAACTTCACCAGCTACCTGCTGATCAAGATCGTCGGCGCGGAGCATGGCGTCGGCATTGCCGGCCTGCTGGGGGGGATGGTCTCGAGCACCGCGGTAACCCTCGGCTTCTCGCAGCGCAGCCGGCAGGAGGGTGAGGACCCTTCGTCGCTGGCGTTGGGCATCGTGCTCGCCTGGACGGTGATGTTCTTCCGCGTCGTGATCATGAGCGCGCTGATCAGCTGGGAGCTTGGCCGCCGGCTCGCATTCGCGGTCGGGTTGTTGTGCGTGGCCAGCCTGGGTGCATGCTATTGGCTGTGGCGCAGGCACCGGCAGCGGCAGCGCGGAGAAGTCAAGGCCGGCAGCAATCCTTTCGAGCTCGACGAAGCCATCAAGTTCGGCCTGCTTTTCGGAGTGGTGGTGCTGGTGGCCAAGGCGGCGCAGGTTTACCTCGGGGATGCCGGCCTTTATCTTGCCGCAGCTGTTGCGGGCCTGACCGACGTGGACGCCATCACGCTCGCCATGGCCAACCTGGCCAGCAGTGACGCCTCCAATCTGCAAACCGCGGCGCGTGCCATCGTCATCGCGGTCATGGCCAATACCCTGACAAAGAGCGCCATGGCCATCGGACTGGGTTCAGCCGAATTGCGCCGCATCACCCTGCCGATCGCCGCGTTGCTCCTGGTCACGGGCGCGGCGGGGGCGTTGTTGTTGTGAGGGGAGAAAACTGAAAAACGTCGCATAATCTTCACATCACCTGCATGACGTGCCACTGTGAACCAGCATGACCGCGACGTTTCCCATCTTAAAGGCGATCACCCTCGACCTCGACGACACGCTGTGGCCCTCGGCTGCCGCGATCGCCGCCGCCGAAGCAAAGCTGCACGCCTGGCTCGAGCAACATGCTCCCGCCGTGGCGGCCGCGTTGCCGCCGCCGCAGTTCGCGCAATTGCGCCGCTCGCTGGCGGCCGAACTGCCGCTCATCGCGCATGATTTCACCGCGTTGCGGCACGAGGCCATGAAGCGCGCGCTGGCCTTGCATGGCGAGGACATCGCGCTCGCGGATGCGGCGCTGGCGCTGTTCCTCGCGGCGCGCAGCGAGGTGGAATTGTACTCTGACGTGCCGGCGGCACTGGAGAGGCTGTCGAAGCGTTACCGCCTGGTCGCGCTCACCAACGGCAACGCCGACATCGAGCGTGCCGGGGTCGGATGCTTCTTCAGCGCCGTGGTCAACGCGCGCGGCGTCGGCGTCGGCAAGCCCGACCCGCGTATCTTTCTTGCCGCCTGTGACGCGGCCGGTGTGCCGCCGGCGCAGGTGCTCCACGCGGGCGACCATCCCGATTTCGACGTGCGCGGCGCGCTGCGCGCCGGCTTGCAGGCAGCCTGGATCAACCGGCCGCGCGCCGCCTGGGCCGGCGAGGCGGAAAAGTTTCACGAGTTTCACGACCTGCTCGGACTGTGCGAATGGCTGGGTGCCTGATTTCACGCGCCGCGGGCAACAGGCGTGATGGCCACGATTCTTGGAGGAGCTGACTATGCCGAAGGTGTTTGGGAATCCGCTACTGGCCAAGCAGCTCCTGGCAACGGGACTGCTGCTCACATCCATTTATGCTGCCGCGCAGTCTTATCCGAGCAAGCCGGTCAGGGTAATCATGCCGGTGGCGGCGGGCGGGGTGGCGGACGTACTGGCTCGCGCCATTTCACTGGGACTGACGGAATCACTCGGGCGCCCGTTTATTGTTGAAAACCGCCCAGGTGCGAGCGGCATCATCGGCACCGAGATCGTGGCCAAGTCCGCGCCGGATGGTTACGTCCTGTTGTTCACCGGCCAAACGGCCGTGATCAGCCTTCCGTTCATGAAAAAGGACGTGCCTTATGACGCGGTAAATGGATTTGTACCCATCGCGATGTGTTGCTCGATCGCGCAGGCCGTTGTGATTAACACCTCCTTGAAAGTCAATACGGTTCGCGAATTGGTGGATCTGGGCAAAGCCAACCCGGGTCGGCTCACCTATGGTTCCATCGGCAACGGCTCGCTTGGACACATTTACATGGAAGTGCTTAAGCGTCGGACCGGGATCGACATGGTGCATGTCCCCTATAAAGGCGGGACACCGGGGGTCAACGACCTGCTGGGCGGCCGGATTTCGGTGATGATCACTGCCCTCAGCACCTTGCAGGAGCACTTCCGGGCCGGAAAATTAAAGGCGCTTGCCGTCGGTTCCGCCAGGCGCTCGGCGGAGTTTCCCGACGTGCCGACCACGGCAGAAGCCGGTTTCGCCGGCTGGCAATGGGAGTTCTGGCAGGGTTGGTTCGCTCCTAAAGGGACCCCTAAAGAAATCGTGTCGAGGCTCAACACCGCGATGTCAGGCATCACCGGCAGCCGGCAATTCAACCAGAAATACTTCAAGCCCAATGGCATCGATGCACCGCATGTCGGCAGCGCGGAGGAATTTGCGGAATTCCTTAGAATCGAGCGGCAAACGACAGGACCATTAATTGAGTCGACTGGCATAAGGCTGGATTGAATTGCATCCTAGAAAGTCCAATAATAGGATGAAAAAATTGCGATGAGGAACGCAAAATATATAAATAGAATTATTAAAGTTTCTAATTGGTAAATTTATAAGAGGAATTTCCATGTACAAGATCATCCGCATGGTGAAGCGCCGCAAGGACCTGACGCTCGCGCAGTTCAAGGACTACTGGCTCACCAGGCACGCCGGGCTGCAGCGCAGGTCGCTCGACATGGCGCCGGTACGGAAAGTGGTGGCAAGCTTCTCCACCGGAGAAGTCGCGCTCGGCGGCGCCGAGGCGCAGTTCGATGCCATGAGCGCCGTTTATTTCAACAGCATCGAGGACTTGCGCGCGGCCCAGGCGGGGGCGGCCGGGAAAATGTTGACAGAGGACGAGAAGAACTTCGTCGATCACGCGCCGATCAATATCGTGGCCGAGGAGTTCATCATGTCGCAGAAGCCCGGCGCCGCCAGGCTGCTGAAGAAGTCGGGGCAGCTCAAGATCATCCGCACCGTCTACCGGCGCAAGGATCTGAGTTTCCAACAGTTCAAGGACTACTGGCTCAACAATCATTCCAAACTCGAGGACCGGGTGGTCCGCGAGTCCCCGACGCAATACATCGTGGCGACCTTCGCGGTCGCCGCGCCGGGCGGGGAACCCGATATGGACGGCATGGCCGAACTCTATTACCAGAGCCAGGATGACATCCGCGCGATGTTTGCGAGCAAGATCCCGCAGATGATGCGCGATGACGAGCAGAATTTCGTGCAGATGGACGCGCCCGCCATCCGCGCGGTGACCGAGGAACATCTCATTGCGGAAAGATCCGGTGGCGGGTAGCGCAACCGTTTCGGATTTCGCCTGACTGACGATCCTGGGACAGGTGCCGTACAGGCACCAGATGCTCAGTCAATCGACTCTATATTGTCACGCAGATAGATCGCTTTCCCCCGCACCTCGATAATGCCCCTGAGTTGCAGGTCCTTCATCACCCGGCTCACCATTTCCCGCGATGCGCCGATCATTCTGGCCATGTCCTGTTTGACGACTTTCTGCGTCACGACATGCTGGTCGTCGATCACTTCGGACATTTCCATCAACAGGCCGACCACCCGTCCGTAGACATCCATGAGCGCGAGGTTGCCGATCTTCCTGTCTGCCTCGCGCAGGCGCTGCACCAGGCAGCGCATCACCGTCATCGTCATCTCGAAGTTTTCCGAGAGGCATTTCCTGAATTCGCGCTTCGAGAGCACCAGAAGGTCGCAGGGTTCCAGGGCCATAACGCTGGCAGACCTCGGGCTGTCGTCGATCGGCACCATTTCCCCGAAGTACTCGTTGGGCCCTAGCAGGGACAATATGACCTGGTGGCCGGAATCGTCGCCTATCATGACCTTGAGCCTGCCCGAGATCACGAGGTAAAGCGAATCGGTGACGTCGCCGGCCGCGATGATGGTGCTGCCGCGCGGAAAGCTTCTGCGTCGCACCAGCATGGCGAGCATGGCAAGCTGATCCTCCGGCAACATCGCGAATAGCGGAACCTTGCGCAGCAGCAGCTTGGAAACGTTGGCCGGCATCGCCATGAGTATTCTATTGAAATGTTGACGCGATGCTACCAAAACCCAAGGGCATGCGGGTGCTGAGCCGCAACCGGCGCGAGGTGCTCGCGGCGAGTCCCGCGCTGTGCCAGCTTGCCACGCTCAGACCCTCTGGCGCCGGTCCTATCCTTTGAGCGGCCGGTCCGGCATAAGCCCGGCCAGGCCGCGTTGCACGGCACGCAGGATGTCAAACCGTGTTATGCCGCCCACGATACGGCCATTTTCCACTACCGGGAGGCGGCGAAATTTAGCGGACATGAAAATCCCGGCTGCATAGTAGATGTCCATGGTGGGCGGTATGGTCTGCACCTGCGTGGTCATGAAGTCCTTCACGGTCCCCCTGGGCGCTTCAAAATCCGGACCGCCCAGGGTGAGCAGTTTGAGGCAGTCAAACTCCGTGAGGATGCCGACCAGTTCGCCCTTGCCGTTGGTCACCAGCGCGCCGGTGATC
>MGYT01000168.1:12529-13626 GCA_001801865.1 Gammaproteobacteria bacterium RIFCSPLOWO2_02_FULL_61_13 | reverse complement strand
CACTGCGCGCGTATGCTCGCCATAGCCTGGTGCAAAGCCAAGCGTGGTCTGCGCACCGTCCACATCGGTGGCCATGGGTTGCATATGGATGGTCCTGCCCGACGGGGTGTTTGTGCTGGTGAGTTTCCGGCGCAGGGCCGGCAGATCGCGGACCTGGGAAATGGTGTTGATGATGGCGTGGGCAATCTTTGCCTGGGCAAGTTCCTGCGCGAGTTCGGCGATCGTGCAGGTTGATGTGACTGCGCTGATGTCCTGGTAGCAGCCTTGCCGGTCCGCCATGCGGCCGTTGTTGCTGCGGCGGTTTTCCTTTGCGACGCTGCTGAATCTCGCTATCCCGGTCAGTCGCTGCCATTGCAGGTCATTGCCGATGGCGATGTAAATGAAACCGTCCCGGGTGGGGTAGGCATTGGTCGGAACGAACTTGCGGTGTTCATTGCCGCAACGCGTGAGCTCCCAATCCTCGCAGTCAAAATCGATCAGCGGCAACGTCGTAATCAGCCAGGAGGCGGCGGCCTGCAGCATGGAGACATGGATTTCGCGCCCGCAGCCGGATTCCGCGCGCTCCGCGAGCGCCAGGCACACGTGGGCAAACACCTCGTCACCGGCCTTCAGATCGATCACCGGTATCCCGGTGAGTGTGGGGGGACCAGGCCGGAAACCGGTCAGTTCCATGAATCCGGACATGGCCTGCAGCGCCGGGTCGTACCCCGGAACGTCCGGAAAATCAGGTCCCAGCGCCGAGATCCCGGCCCAAATCAGGTCCGGTTTCACGCTGCGTAGCGTGGCATAGTCAATGCCCAGTTCCCGGTAGCGGCCGGGCAGTGTATTGCAGCAGAAAATGTCGACGTTGAGGTCCTTGATAAGCCGCAGCAACAGGGCACGGCCCGCCGCGGACTTCAAATTCAAGGCGATGGCCTCCTTGCCGACGTTGGGTGCGATGAAATAACTGCGCCGGTCCTCATCGGCCACCAGCGAACCGATGTGACGGTTGGGATCGCCCGGGCGTTCCCGGCCCTGTGGCGTGGCCTCGATACGGATGATGCGCCAGCCAAGTTGTGCAAAGCGGAGCGTGGCGGAGGGCAGGGCGAGAGCCTGCT
>MGYT01000168.1:12184-12313 GCA_001801865.1 Gammaproteobacteria bacterium RIFCSPLOWO2_02_FULL_61_13 | reverse complement strand
TCCAGGGTTTCAATGAAGCTGATGTCCATTTCCGGGATCTCCGGCGCGGTCACCAGCTTGTAGTCCCGGAACGCCGGGTTGCGACAGACGCCATTCTCGATGATCAGGTCTTCGGTCATCGCGTAGCCC
>MGYT01000168.1:11017-11898 GCA_001801865.1 Gammaproteobacteria bacterium RIFCSPLOWO2_02_FULL_61_13 | reverse complement strand
ATCAGTAGCTCCCCGTCATTCTCCCGGACGATGCAGCCGCCGCGCAGGGCCAGCGTGGCAGCGTCGGTCTTGAGGAGTGCCGCGGCAGCCTTGAGGATCTTTTCCCGTGCCAGGCGGGCGGCGCCGATGGCCGAATTGCCGGCAATGAAAGTGGTGCGGCTGGCATGCACGCCCACATCCCACGGCGTGATATCAGTGTCATTGTTGACGACGGTGGCGGCGGACAGCGGCAGCCCCAGTTCCTCGCAAACGAGCTGGGCAATGACGGTTTCCGAGCCTTGCCCGATCTCGGACGCACCAGTCATCACGGTCACGCGCCCGAAGTCATCCAGCTTGAGAATCGTGCCACAACCGTCGGAGGGGTAGATCTTGGCGCCACCACCCACATGCAGCATGGATGCCATGCCCACGCCGCGTTTCACACTGCTGCCATCGTTGCGCTGCGCAATGGCGTGCCGGTGCCGGGTGAGAAAATCGCTGCGCTCTGCGGCCGTGCGCAGGCACTCCTTCAGACCGCAGGTCTTGAAATGCAATCCCGCCAGGCTCACCTCGCCGGGGTCCTGGGCATTTTTCAGACGCAAGGCCAGCGGATCCATGCCCACGGCTTCGGCAAGCCGGTCCATGTGCTGTTCCAATGCAAACGTCGCCTGCAGGTTGCCGTAACCGCGGAACGAGCCGGCGTAGGGATTGTTGGTGTACACCGCGTCGGTGTGATAACGGCAGTGCGGCAGCCGGTACAGCGACGAAATGGTCTGCATCATGACAAAGGGCGTGGTGGCGCCCCACGAGGTGTAGGCGCCGTTGTCGTGCAACGTGGTACAGGTGCGAAACGTGAGCGTGCCATCCTTCCTGCACCCGCTGCGCAGGGTCAGGACCACGGG
>MGYT01000168.1:5380-10958 GCA_001801865.1 Gammaproteobacteria bacterium RIFCSPLOWO2_02_FULL_61_13 | reverse complement strand
GTCTTGCCGCCCGGGCCAGAAAAACGCAGATGGGCTCAAACGGATAGATGTCGAGCTTGGACCCGAAGCCGCCGCCGATGGGTGGCTGAATGATGTGGATGTCGCCAGGGTCCATTTCCAGGATCTCCGCGAATTCGCGTTTGTGCAGAAACGGCACCTGGGTATTGGAGTAGAGCAGCAGCCGGCCATTGGCCTGAAATTCCGCGATCATGCCGCTTACGCCCATGCAGCAATGGGTCACGTAATGCAGCCGGAAGGTGTCCTCCACGACGCAGTCCGACTCCTTTTCCCCGACGGCCACGTCACCGTGTTCGTAATCGAAGGTCAGGGCGAGGTTGCCGGGCTTGTTCTCGTGCAGTTGCGGCGCGCCTGGTGCGCGCGCCGCTGCGGCATCCGTGATCGCCGGGAGGTCTTCGTATTGCACGTCAATGAGCCGGACCGCGGCCGCGGCAATGTCCGGCGTCTCGGCGGCAACCGCGGCGATCTCGTCGCGCAGGCTGCGGACCTTGTCGCCCTTGAGCGCCGGGTTGTCCTTGTTCACGCCGAGGCCGTGCCGGGGAATGTCCCTGGCGGTGAGGACCACATGCACGCCGGGCAGGGCCGCCGCACGGCTGGTGTCAATGCTGACGATGCGGGCATGCAACCGATCAGAGCGTCGGATTTTTGCGTACAACTGCCCGGGGAGGTTGAGATCCTGAATGTAGCGCGTGCGCCCGGTGGCCTTGTCCGGCGCATCCAGCTTGCTGATGCGTTTGCCGATGAGGGTTTCCGCCGCGCTACGCAGCGGCGGCGGGTTGACGGCAGTTTCAGCGTCGGGGCCGCGCATCTTGCCTGCCCTCCGGCACGTTGAGCGCAGCGACGTGGCTGGCCACGGCATCAATGATCTTCTGGTAACCGGTGCAGCGGCACAGATTGCCCTCGATGGCGCGTTTGATCGCGGTGCGGTCTGCGGCCGGATTATCTGCGAGAAAATGCCTTGCCTGCAGCACCAGCCCCGGCGTGCAGAAACCGCATTGCACGGCCCCGGCCGCGACGAATGCCTGGATCAGCGGCGCACACGTATCGTCCGTGGCGATGCCTTCGATGGTCGTGACTGCGCGTCCATCCAGGTCAACCGCAAACAGCAGGCATGAACACAGGGATCGTTCATCGACAAGGATGGTGCAGGCCCCGCACTCGCCCTCGCCGCAAGCGTACTTGGTGCCGGTCAGCCCAAGCACGTCGCGCAGGAGATCCAGGGCGCTGAGCGTCACCGGGATTTCCACACTCCGTGGTCTGCCGTTCAGGGCGAATGTGATTTCACGCGTCAGCGGCTTCATGCAGCAACCTCCGCATCATGTTGAAAATCATTTCCGAGCGGTACCACGCGGAAGCCCGGATATCCGAAATCGGCGTGGCCTCCGCGCGCGCGGTTTCTACCGCCGTGCTGATGACCTCTGCATCCAGGGTCCGGCCCTCGAGCGCCGCCTCGGTGCGCCGGGCGCGCACGGGAATGGGCGCCACGGCCCCAAACGCGACCCGCACGCCGGTGAGTTGCCGGTTCTCGAGCACGCCTGCCAGCGCAATCGAGATGATGGATATATCCAGCGCCGGCCGGGTGCCGAGCTTGAAAAAGCGTCCGTAATGCCGTGCCGGCGGCAGCGGGATTTCCACCGCCGTCAGCAATTCGTCCGCTGCCATGGCCGTGCGCCTTGGTCCGAGAAAGAACTGGTCCAGTGGCACGTTGCGGCGCTGTAACCGGTGGTCCTTGCGGCACGCCAGTTCCACCGTGGCGTCCAGGGCCAGCAACGGCGGCAACATATCGCCGGCCGGTGACGCATTGCACAAGTTGCCGCCGACGGTGGCGGCGTTGCGGATCTGGTCGCTGGCGAAATGATCGGCAGCCTGGGCCAGGATCGGGAGGTGCTGGCAGACCAACTTGCTGTGCAGCAATTCCGTGATGGTGACCAGCGCGCCGATGCGGAACCGGTCCCCGGAAAGGCTGATTGTCTTCAGTTCGGCAATACGACTGATGTTGACGAGCGTCCGCCGGAAGGCGCGCACGCCCTGATGAGTTTGTAGCAACAGATCGGTGCCGCCGGCGAGCAGCGTCGCCTCGCCGTCGCTGAGCGCATCGGCCGCCTCGTCCACGCTGGCCGGGACCAGGTAGGCGGCGGGGGCATTCATGGCGGGCAGCGTTGCCATAATCAAAAACGTATGGGTTCGCGAAAGCGCCCAAAGACCTCCACCAGCCGCGCGGTAATTTCGCCGACACTGGCATAGGCCCGCACCGCATCCATGATGGCCGGCATGACGTTGGACCCGGACCTGGCGTCGGCGCTGACCCGTTGCAGCGCTGTGTCCACGGCCAACTGATCGCGGTCAGCGCGGATCCGGTTCAGGCCGGCGATCTGCGCCTGGGCGGCCACCTCGTCATAGGGGTGGAATTCCGGTTCTCTTGCTTCCTCCTGCATGCGGTAGCAATTGACTCCCACCTTGCGGATCTCGCCGGATTCGAGTTTTTTCTGCCTGGCATAGGCCTGGGCCGACACTTCCGCCTGAATTGCGCCGTCGGCCACGAGCCGGGCGATGCCGCCGCGTGCGTCGACGCCGGCGATGATCTCCTCCATGCTGTGCCGCATCTGGTTGGTCAGTGTCTCCACGTACCAGGATCCCGCCAGCGGGTCGACGGTGTCGCATAATCCCATCTCCTCCACCAGCAACTGCATGGTGCGCAGCGCGATGCGCTGGGCATACTCCGAAGGGATGGTATATGCCTCGTCGTAGCAGCACAGGGCCATGGTCTGCGCCCCGGACAATGCCCCAATCAGCGCATAGTAGGCGCCGCGGACGATATTCAGTTCCGGTTGCTCCGCGACCAGGCCGCTGCCGCCGCCGCCGGCAATCATGCGCAGCCACATGGAATGCGGGTCCTTGGCCCCGTACTCCTCCTTCATGATCCGCGCCCACAGGCCGCGCCCGGCCCGGAACTTTGCCACCTGTTCGAAGATATTGCCGTAGATGTTGAAGTTGAAGGACAGCCGGCCGGCAAACTCGTCGATGTCCAGTCCGCGCGCCAGGGCGCCGTCGGCATAGGCGCGCGCGATGCAGAACGCATAGGCCATTTCCTGCACCGGGTTGGCACCTGATTCCCGTATGTGGTATCCGCACACGCTGACCGGCGTGTACTTGGGCGCGTTGCGGGCGCAGTATTCGATCGTATCCACGACCAGTTTCACCGACGGTTCGACCGGAAAAATCCAGGTGCCGCGCCCGATGAACTCCTTGAGAATATCGTTTTGCGCCGTGCCGCGCAGGCGGCGGAGGTCGAAACCGCGTTTCTCCGCCATCACCAGGTACATGGCAATGAGGATTGCCGCCGCCCCGTTGATGGTCAGGGAGACCGTGATGCGATCCAGGTCGATGCCGTCAAAGGCGATCTCGAAATCGCGCAATGTATCCACGGCGGTCCCCACGCGGCCCACTTCGCCTGCTGCCAGCGGGTCATCGCTGTCCAGCCCGATCTGGGTCGGGAGATCAAAGGCCACATTCAGGCCGGTCTGGCCGTTGGCGATCAGGTATTTGAAGCGTTCATTGGTCCGGCGCGCATCGGCGAAACCGGTGTACTGGCGCATGGTCCATGGTTGCCGGCGGTACATCTCGGCGTGTATGCCGCGCGTGAACGGGTACTCTCCAGGCCGGCCTATCATGTCCGCGCCGCCGCTGGCAGCGACGTCTTCCGCCGTATACACCGGTGCGATCTCGATGCCCGATTCGTTGACAACCGGGACATCGGGTGCGGCGCGGGCGTCACGGGGCGCGTTCATTTCACCTGCTCCCGGATGAACTGCGCAATCTCCGCCAATCGGGCACCGGAGGGGAAAATGCCGGCCACGCCGAGTTCCTTGAGTTCTGCAAAATCGGCCGCCGGGATGTTGCCTCCCACCAGCCATACCTTGTCGTCAAGACCGTGCGTCTGCAGCAGGTCGCGCAGCCGCCGGCAGAAGGGCAGATGCGAACCCGCCAGGCTGGACAGGCCAATCACATCCACATCTTCTTCCTGTGCCATGCGCGCCACGGCCTCCGGTGTCTGGCGCAACCCGGAGTAAATCACTTCAAACCCTGCGTCCATCAGGCCACGGACGATTACCTTCGCACCCTGGTCATGGCCGTCGAGTCCCGGTTTGGCAATCAGCACCCGTATCGGCACCGTGCGCGGCCTGCACGGTGGCTCCGTTGTTGTGGCAGTGATATTGACCTGCTTCATTGGGATAATTGTGCCGCTATGATGAGTTTCAGGATTTCACTGGTGCCTCCGCCTATGAGCGTAAAGCGGATGTCACGCAGGTAGCGTTGCACCGGGTATTCAGTGGCATAGCCATAGGAGGCCAGCACGCGCGCGGCCTTGTCGCATACGGTTGCGGCGGCTTCCGAGGCAAACAGTTTGCACATGGCTGATTCCTTGTGGTGCGGCAGATCCCGATCCACCAGCCACGCGGCGTAGAACAGAAACTGGCGTGCCACGTCCAAATCAGTGCTCATCTCCGCCAGCTTCAACTGGATGGCCTGGAAGCGGTTGATGGGTTTGCCGAATTGTTTTCTTTCCCCGGCGTAGCTGACCGCGGCTTCAAGGGCCGCGGTGCCGCAGCCAATGGCCAGCGCCGCGGTAATGATGCGGATCTGTCCCAGCAATTCCCGCAAATGATCCTCTCCGTCGCCAAACTCCCGGCTTAATCTGTGCGTCGCGGGGACAAAACATTCGGCGAAGGTGACTTCCGAAGTGGGAAACGCGCATACCCCCATCTTTTCGATGGGCTTGCCGATGCACAGGCC
The DNA here is from genome assembly GCA_001801865.1 of Gammaproteobacteria bacterium RIFCSPLOWO2_02_FULL_61_13. GTDB lineage: Bacteria > Pseudomonadota > Gammaproteobacteria > Eutrophobiales > Eutrophobiaceae > 2-02-FULL-61-13. Next base: position 6,146 of record MGYT01000168.1, on the reverse strand, counting down.
GGGCTGGCCCCGTTCCACCAGAAAGATGGTCAGATTTTTCTTCGGGCCGGCCTTGGCGAATACCGTGAAGAAATCCGCCAGCGGCGCCATGCTGACCCAGGTCTTCTGCCCGTTCAAGATGTAGCCGTTGTCGGTGGACACGGCCTGGGTGGTGAGTCCATCGAGGTCGCTGCCGGCGTTGGGCTCGGTCATGCAGATGGCGCCGATCTTCTTGCCGTTCAGGGCCGGCAGCAACAGGCGCTCGCGGATGTCCGGATTGCCCAGCAGGTGCAGAAAGCGCGTGCCCATTAACGATTGCATGGAGGCTGCCGCGGCCAGAGCCAGCGATCCGCGCGCCAGTTCTGTCAACGCGAGGCAATAGGTCAGCAGACCGGCATTGCTGCCGCCCACATCTTCCGGATAGCGCATGGCGAAAAAGCCCATGTCCCCCAGCCGGCGAAACAGTTCCAGCGGAAATTCGTGCCGTGCATCGAAGTCCGCCGCGCTGGGGGCGACCTGTTCATCGCTGAAGCGCGCAAAGGTGTCGCGGATCAAACGTTGTTCCCCGTCCAGTTCGAAATCCATGGGCTTCAGTTCCGGCTGTTGTCGCCGTAGTCAGCAAGCGCCGCCTGCGGCGAGATGATCCCGTCGCGGACTTCCCGCGCCAGCAACGCGCGGTCCCGCAGAAGCGGATCGCCGTAGCCGCCGCCCCCGCCGGCAATCTGGTGATAGCGTGTGCCGCGCGGCACGGCGCTGAGCAGGTCCTTGTTGCGTGGAATGACCTCGT
>MGYT01000168.1:0-5372 GCA_001801865.1 Gammaproteobacteria bacterium RIFCSPLOWO2_02_FULL_61_13 | reverse complement strand
GGGTACAACAGATGGATTCGATTCAGCGTGCCGTCCCGGCCGCCGAACAGGCCGAACGCCGGCTCAAAGTCACCGTCTCCAAACGTCACCAATTGCGTGTCGTCGGAACCAAGCTCGTAAACGGTTTCCGTGCCCAATCCGCCGCGCCATTGCCCGGGTCCGGCGGAATCACAAAGATATTCATGCTTGATGAGACGGTGTGGGGTCTGCTGCTCGAACATCTCATAGTCCTGATCCAACACGCCGCCGGAGGCGTCAATCATGCCGATGTGGTCGTAGCCGTCGGTGCCACGCATGGCCCCGGAGCCGCCCTTCATGCCCATGAAAAAGATGTCTACATATTTTTCGTTTTTGGCGCTGTCCATCCCGGTGGTGAGGGAGCATAGCAGGTTGTTCCAGCCGGCCGTGACGCGATCGGGAATGACCGGGGCCAGGGCCCGGATAATGGCATCCGCATTGGGCGGGCAGAGATGATTACCAAACGTGGTGGCCTTCGGATAGCTCGCGTTGAGCAGGGTGCCTTCGGGGATGATGATCCGGATCGGTTGCAGCATGCCTTCGTTGTGCGGGATGTCGGGATTGACCATCTGCAGGAACGTAAGCATGGTCGCGGAGGCGCTGGACGTGTAGGTGCCATTGACGAAGCCGTTGGTCTGCGGGTCCGTGTCCGAATAATCAAAGGTGATGTGCCGGTCCTCGATGTGGATCCTGACGCGGATGGTAAAGCGGCTGCCGGCATGGCGCCCGTCGAAGAACACGTGACCCTCGCCGCTGTAGGTGCCGTTGGGGATGGCGGCGATCTCGGCCTCCATCATGCGCCGCGTGGCGTCAAACAGGGCCAGTTTGTGGGCCTCGAAATTCTCACGGCCGTATTTCTTCAGCAGCGCCTGCATACGGCGCTCGCCGACCGTGCAGGCGCCCATTTGCGCACGCAGGTCGTGCTGCACGATGTCGAAGCGGATGTTGGCGAAGATGAGATCCCAGACGTCCTTGCGCAGGCGCCCCCGTTCCACCACCTTTACCGGCGGAATGCGCAAGGCCTCCTGCCACACTTCGGTGGCATTGGGGTTGTAACCGCCGGCCACCGCGCCGCCGATATCCGCCTGATGTCCCTTCGCCGCCGCCCACGCCACCAGTACGCCGTCGAAGAAGATGGGTTTGTATACGGCCACGTCATTGTTCTGGTTGCCGAGGGAAAAGACGTCGTTGTGGAAGATGACATCCCCTTCATGAATATCGTCGCCGTAGAAGCCGCGGATGTACTTGCACACCGGGGCCAGGGAAAACGCAAGGATGGGCAGGTTCTCGGTCTGCTCGAGCATGTGTCCTTCTGCATCGTAAAGGCCGGTGACGAAATCCTTCGCCTCGCACAGGATCGGAGAACGCGTGGTCTTCTGCACGGAGATGCTCATCTCATCCGAGATGGACTTGAAAGTGCGCGCGTAGACCGAAAGCAGAATCGGGTCGATTTGAATCATGACCGCTGCCCCTCAACCAGGCCGGCCACGAGATCCGCGCGGCCTTTGTGGTACAGCGCGAACGACCCGAGTGCATCGACTACGCAATCAAAGGACTCACTCACAAAGATAGCTGTCGTAGCTTCCTCGATGACGGCCGGGCCGGGCACCTGGTTGCCGTGCCCCAGCCGGTGACCGTCATAGATCGGCACGCGGCGAAACTCGCGCACGCCGGGCAGGTAGACCTGACGCTCGCCTTTGAATGCCGGCGCAGGATCCGTGCCGGCGCGGGGCTGTTCACTGAAGACGGGTTTTTCGGTACGGCCGATGGCCTGTACGCGGACATTGATGATCTCCACCGGGACCTGCAGCTCCTCGAGCGAATAGCCGTAAAGCCGGTTGTGTTCGGCATGAAACGCCTGCGCGATGGCCCCGGTGTTCCGGCTGTCGATGGCCGCGGGGGGCACGGTAAAGGAGACCTCATGATATTGTTTCAGGTAGCGGCAATCGAATTTGACCTGAAATGTCTGGCGTTGCGCCGGGATCAGTTCCCGCTGCAACACGTCCCGGCCCTGCTCTGTCATGCGCCCGATGATACGCTCCAGCACCGGCCAGTCGACGCCGTTGAGACGACTGACAAAGGTCCGTACAAAGTCATGGACCAGGTCGCCCATCAGCATGCCGACTGCGCACAGGATGGAAGATTCGCGCGGGACGATCTGGAACGGGATCTCCAGTTCCTCGCAGATCAGGCCGGAGTGAATTGGGCCGGCGCCACCGGCCACGATCAGCGGGAACTCGCGTGGGTCAAAACCGCGTTTGATGCTCACCTCCCGGATCCCCTGCGCCATGTTGTTGCACACGACGCGGTACATGCCGGCCGCGGCCTCCTCGATCGTCATGCCGAGTCGCGTGGCGATGTGCTGTTCGATGGCGCCTCGCGCCCGCTGCGTGTCCAGCGGCATGGCGCCGCCGGCAAAGAAATCCGGGTCCAGGTAACCCAGCACCAGGTTTGCGTCCGTGCAGGCCGGCAGCGTCCCGCCGCGCCCATAGCAGGCCGGCCCGGGGTCGGCGCCGGCGCTCTGCGGTCCCATGCGCAACAGTCCGCCTTCGTCAATCCAGCCTAGGGAGCCGCCACCGGCGCCGATGGTGTGGATGCCAAGCATGGGCAGGGCAATGCGATGGCGATCAATGCTGCCGTCATTGACCAGCATCGGAGTGCCGGCGACCAGCGATGCTTCAAAGCTGGTGCCGCCCATGTCGATCACAATGCAGTCATCCTTCTTGTGCGCGCGCGCATACACCTGTCCGGCGCCGGGGCCGCCTGCCGGCCCTGACAGCAGCGTCAGGGCCGCCTTGTCGCGCGCCACCTCCGGCGCCATGACGCCCCCATTGGACTGCATAATGAGCAAGGTGCCGCGAAAACCGATGCCGCGCAGCCGCTCCGTCAACTGGTCCAGATAGCGGCTCAGGATCGGCCCGACATAGGAGTTCAGCGCGGTGGTGCTCAGCCGGTCATAGAAGCGGATGGATGGCAGCAGGGCGGTGGATACCGTCAAATACGCGTCCGGCATGGACGCGCGCACCGCGGCTGCGGCCTGTTCCTCGTGCGCCGGATTGGCAAACGCATTGATGAAGCAGATGGATATTGACTCGACTCCCTCCTGCTTGAACAACGCCAGCGCGCGTTCCACGTCCTCGGGGCACAATGGGCCCAGTTCCCGGCCATCCCGGTCCATGCGGCCGCCCACGCCGGCGCGCAGGTAACGTGGCACCAGCGGCGTGACATTTGTAAATCTGTTGTTGTATTGCTCTTCGCGCACGCCGCGTCGCATCTCCAGTGCATCGCGCACGCCCGCAGTGGTCAGCAATGCGGATTTTGCCCCTTTGCGCGTCAGGGTCGCGTTGGTGGTTACAGTTGTGCCGTGCACGATGGTGTCGATGCCGCTGATGAATTCCTGGACCGCGAGGGCCGGTTGTTGCGACGCCGCGATCCGGCTCAGCCCCTCCAGCACGCCAATCGAGGGGTCGGCCGGCGTGGACAGGACCTTGTAGATCTCCGGCGCGCGTTCTTCCCACGCCACGAGAAAATCGGTGAAAGTCCCGCCCACATCAATGCCGATCTTGACACCCACGGTTCAGGTGCTCCGATTGGCGAGTGCAATGCAATCTTTGGCCCGCTCCGCAACCATGCGGCGCACCTGATCCTTGATCACCTTGCCCATGGCGTTCCGGGGCAGGGCGTCGACGTACAGCACTTCGCGGGGATGTTCGTAGCGCGCAATCCTGCCGCAGCACCACTCCAGGATCTTTTCCGGGTCACGCGGATGACCCGCGCGGGCGACGGCGACTGCGACCACAATCTCGCCCCAGTAGTCATCCGGGCGCCCGACCACGGTGACTTCCGCCAGGTCCTGATATTCACTCAGGACATTTTCAATGGCAGCCGGATAGACGTTTTCGCCGCCGGAAATGATCATGTCCTTGCTGCGGCCGACGACGTAGATGAAGTCTTCGGCATCGCGATAACCAATGTCGCCGGTGTGAAACCAGCCGGCCGTGAATGCCGCGGCGGTGGCGGCCGCATCATTCCAGTACCCGGAGAAAACGTTCGGCCCGCGCACCAGGATCTCCCCCGGCGTGTCTGCCGGCACCTCCTGATTCTGCCCATCGACCAGTCGCACTTCGCAGTGCATCGCAGCGCGCCCGGTGGTGCGCGGGTTGCGTCCGGTTTCCTCCGGGGTCGTGTGGGCGGCGATAGGGCAGGTTTCGGTTGCGCCATAAACCTGGTACAGCGGCAGGCCCCTGAGGGTGGCCGCGCGGATCAGGCTTTCCGGCGCGGTCGTGGAGCCGATGCCTACGGAACGCAGGCCGGAAAAATCAGTGGTCTGCCAGCGCGGATCCTGCATCAGGGCATGAAGTACGGTGGGCACGAGCAGCGTCAGGCTGACGGATTGCTGGTCCAGGCAGTGGAAAAAGGCGTCGGGCGTAAAACGTCGGAGCAGCGTCACCGTGGCCCCGGCGTGCAGTGCCGGCAGGGTCTGTATGTTCAACCCGCCGACGTGGAACATCGGCAGGACCGTGAGCACGTGGTCAGTGCTGGTCAGGTCGTGTAGCACAGTCGAGTTCACTGCGTTCCAGAACAAGGCGTCCTGACTCAGCAGCGCGCCTTTGGGTGCCCCGGTGGTACCGGACGTGTAGCACAGCAGCAACGGTGCCGCGTACGTTGTTTCAGGGCAGGGAGTCTGCCGGTCGCCACGATCCGCAATCAGTTCTGCAAACGATTCCCACGGCGGATGCGCCCGCCCGGTACCTATCAATCGTGGCCGCGGAATATCGTCGAGCAGGGATTCCACGTGCGTGGTGAATTCGGGTTCGGCTATCAGTATCGACGGTCTGGCATGCCTGAGAATGGCGGCGTGTTCGGGCGGCGCCATGCGCCAGTTCAATGGCAGGACTATGCAGCCGAGCCGGGCGCAGGCAAACACAAGCATAAGCAGTTCGGGAGAGTTATAGCCCAGGTAGGCCACCCGGGCTCCTGGACGCATGTTGGGATCATCAGCCATCGCGTCGCTCAGTGCTGTGACGGCTGACCAGAGTTGCGCATAGGAGAAACTGCGACCTTCGCAGATCACCGCCGGCGCGTTCGGGCGCAACGCGGCATGCCTCCCGATCCAGTCAGAAAGATTCATGTCCGGCGGCCGGTCACCGGTCGGCCCCGCTGCCACCATTGATCCGTTTCTTCATTGCCAACTCTCACCTGCAGGCGTGCTGGATTTTGGCCTTATATGGTATAATCGTACTGTAATACTAATTTACGCCAGAACCAAGAGTTTGCAGGCAATTCAGCGTATAGAGAGTCGGGAATTATTGATTTAGGTCAATAGATGATTGGAGGCAAAATTCATGAACGTG
>MGYT01000167.1:14183-18287 GCA_001801865.1 Gammaproteobacteria bacterium RIFCSPLOWO2_02_FULL_61_13 | reverse complement strand
TGGACAAAGCCCTGGAATTCTCACGCAGCGTGTACGAGGTTTCGACCAAGACGCAAGGCGAGTTCACCAAGGTATTTGAAGCGCAAGCCGCGGAACTCAACAAGACCATGGTTGGCCTGCTGGACAACATTTCCAGGAATGCGCCGGCCGGTTCCGACGTCGCCTTGGCCGCGGTGAAATCCGCCATGTCCGCCGCCAACACCGCCTACGACAGCTTCACCAAGGTTGCCAAACAGGCGACCGACATCGCCGACGCCAATTTCGCCGCCGCGTCGAATGCAGCGAAAGTATCGATCAAGCGCAAGGCTAAGTAAGTAAAAGTAGCAAGCGCTAGATGAGACCGCCGTCGCAAAATCTCGCGCCGGCTGTTGAAAGCAGCGCGGCAAGCTTTTAGCCGCGCGGTCTCTTTATCGCATCTGCCAGCCCCCCCCTCCTCCTGCTGGCAAGTGCGAGCAAAGAGCCCCGTCCGGGGCTCTTTGTCTTTGTGGGGATCGCGCCTGCGGACCGGAATTCGTCAGGCCGGCTCCATGCCATTGTTTCGTTTTACCGCTTCGGCCGCAGGAGAAGCCATGAATGCGAGCAGGGCGCGCACGGTGTCCCGCATTTTATCCGTTTGCGTCGAGGTGACCGACACACCCGCGGAGAACACGGTGATGATCTGGATGGCGGGGGGCAGTGGCCCAAGTATGTCGATGCCGCCCAGGTGAATCAGTTCGCTCAACTGCTGGAATCCGAGTTCGATTTCGCCGCTGGCGACCAGAGAACCGACCGGCACGCCGGGCGGCGCCTGAACCATGCGGCCTTCGATGTCGATGCCCCAGCGCTCGAAAACTTTGGCCAGATGCACGCCGCTCGCTCCGGTGGAATAGCCGACGCTGCGAGCGGCGCTCACCGCTTGCCTGACGGCGTCCTCGGTCGCGATATCGGGTCGCGGTGCGCCCGACCTCACTGCGATGGCAACGCCGGATTTCACCAGGTCGGTGCGGCTGCCTGCCACAATCCTGCCGGCCGCGATCAACTGGTCGATCGCGTTGGAGGCCAGCACCACCGCGTCGAAGGCTTCGCCGGCCTGCACGCGCTTGGCGGCGTCTACCCCGCCGACCGACTCGATGCTTACCTGGTGCGGCGAGGTTTGCTGGAACCGGGCTGCGAGTTCAGCCAGCACCTGCTTGGCGGCCATCGATGAAATGATTCTGATGTGGGATGTCATGTTGCTGCCTTGATCCTAACGTTAACATGAATCTCACCAGCGCCCACCGGGTGGCGGGAAAATCCAGAAGAACTGTCCGGATCTCCCGCCCTCGCTTTCGGCACGGCGCGTCATGTGCTCGCATTCGCGCTGCAGTTCCCGCTCGCTCCATCCAAGGCACGAACGCATTTTCAGATCAACCGGGTCGTAGACCAGGCGATCGCTGGCCGGGGCGCGCACCATCAGCGCCGAAGGCAGCACCACGCAGTGGTACACGCGCAGCGCGCAAGGCAACGAGCGTGCGCGCTCGAAACTAATGCGGAAATTTTCCGGCGTATCTCCCGGAAGGCCCAGGATGATCTCGATAGCCACGCCGGCGACCTCCTTCAACTGGTGCAAGGTTTGCTCGAAGCGCGCTTCGTCGTAGGAGCGATCCACGTGGGCCAGCACCTCGTTGTCGAAGGACTGCAGCCCTATGCCTACCAGCGACTGGCCGATGGCGCCGAGGAAATCGATGTGCTCTTGCCTCACCTTGGCCGGATAAACCTCGCAAATCAGCGTGCGCTCAGCGAAGAAATCATGCCGCTCGGAGGCTTCACGCAGGTTGCGGAATGCGTGCGGATTCAGATTGAGCCCTGCATCGACCAGCAACGCGCCGGCAACCGGTTGCCGCGCCATGCCGGAAAATTCCCGGCGCAGTTCCTCGACGCCCCGGACTCGCTTGGGCGATTCGAGTGTGCCCCACTCGCAAAACGAACAAGTGAACGGACATCCGCGATACGTCTGAAGTACCGCCAAACCGTCGTACGGCACCAGATCCATTTCATAGGGCGAGGGCAGCTCGTTCAGGTCCGCGAGGGGCCGGGGGGGCGTTTCGGTCCATCCTGCCTGCGCGCCGCCCGGCGCGCGCAGCGCCAGTCCCTTCACGGTCATCAGCCCCTGCGAACTTCGGTCCTTGGCTGCGACGATCTCGACGCAGGTCTGCTCGCCGTCGTTGATCACGAGCACATCGATCCAGGCGCAGGCCGGGCGGAAAGGCGCTTGGGCCAGCATGCTGGGCCGAGCCGAGGGCCCGCCGAAGACGATGAGACGGCGCGGATCCTCTTCCTTGACCTGGCGGGCGACCTCTACAAAGAAGGGAAACGACCAGATATAAGTGGAGAATCCCACCACATCGGGATCGAAGTGGAGAAGCTCGGCGACCACGTCTTCCTCCCGGCCTCCGATCATGTCCCAGATGCGTAGCTCCAGGCCGTCCAGCCGGGCTGCGCGGAGCGATGCCTCTACCATGCGCAACCCGTGATTGGAAATGAATTGCGGCATGGCGCGGTCGCGCTCGGGGTAACGGGCAAGCAGCGCCACCCTACGACCGGAGCGGCGCGGTCCGGACTTCGCGGCGATGGCAGGCTTCAGCTTCTGCGCGGAAACGACCACCAGTAATCCCCTGCCCTGCCGCCGTTGGCGACCGTCTCCCGCGCAAGCTCCTCGCGCATGGAGAGAATGTCCTGCTGGTTCCAGCCCAGACAAGAGATCATCGCGAGATTGGTGTGGTCGTAGTGCATGTCCCAATCGGGTCGGCCCCGCGACATCAGCGCATCGGGCAGTACCAGGCAATGGTAGGCGCGAACCGTCACCGGGAACGAGCGGGCGTATTCCAGCGTGCGCCGAAAGCCTTCCGGCGTATCGCCGGGCAATCCGAATATGATCTGCAGTTCCGCCGTGGTCACCGCGGTGAGCTTGCGCATGGCGGATTCGAAACGGTTGCGGTCAAACGGCCGGTCATGCAGCTTGAGTACGACGGGATCGAGGGACTGAAGTCCCACGCCCAGGTAGGATGTCCCCACGCGGGCAAGGAACTCAAGGTGCTCCTCCTTAATGTGCGTCGGATAGATCTCGGCCCACAACTGGGCCGATTTGAGGAAGCCGACACGCGCTTCGGCCTCGAGCAGGTTGCGAAAGCCCCTCGGGTTGAGATTCAGCCCCGCGTCCAGCAGGAACACCGAAGGCGAGCCCTGGCGCGCAAATGCCTCCAGTTCGCGGACAATGTAATCCGCCGAAAACACGGCTTTGGAGGTTTCGCTCGCCCCCCACTCGCAGAAGCGGCAGGACAGCGGACAGCCCCGATAGGTTTCCAGGTAGGCAACCGATCCCGGGGCCATCAGGCCGAGCTGGAACGGCGATGCGATGGCATCGAGTTCCGCGGTTGGCGCGCGGTGTCCCGTTTGCAGCCAGACGCCGGATGCCGGCAGGTGCAAACCGCTCACCGTCCTCAGGGCCGCGCGCGACAAATCAGGCAGGCGCGCGATGTCGCGGAAAATGGCCTCGCCCTCCGTGGTGACTACCGCATCGAGATAGGCCTGGGCCGGCGCGTAAGGAGGCAGATCGAATACCGCAGGCCGGGCCGAGGGACCGCCGAAGACGATGGCGCATTGCGGGCGCCGCCGCTTGATGCGACGCGCGACCTCGATCATGCAGGGCGTCGACCAGACATAGATAGATATCCCGACAAGGTCGGGCTCGAAACGGGTCAGGGCATCGACGTATGCTTCCACATCCGGCCGACCGTAGTCGACCAGCGCGAGCTTGGCCTGGGCCAGTTCGGGGTCCGCGACGACCGCCGCGAGTATGCGGCGGATGCCGTAGCTGGGCATTGCCAGGCGGCCAAGCTCGTTGGTGTCCACGGCCGGCGTCATGCAAACCAGCGCGATGCGGCGCGCCGTCAAAGCCACAAGCCCGCAATCGACTGATCGGGATTAGATCTCAAGTAACGCTCCGCGGCTTGTCGAGGCGAAAGCACCAGTATCGCAAATGGCCCTGCGCGTGCAACCACTTCAGCATCAGGGCCGCTCGCCGGGCCGGGTCGTGCCCGCTGTCTGCGTGAACATCGCCTTCGGCGGGCGCGGTGTAGCGGTGAC